>NZ_JACDWV010000200.1:0-34370 GCF_016464105.1 Pseudoalteromonas sp. bablab_jr010
GTAGAGCGCAACCTTGCCAAGGTTGAGGTCACGAGTTCGAGCCTCGTGTGCCGCTCCAATTTCTCACCAAAAGAAATTGGCTTAAGTTTCAAGGGGAAAGTTGAAAGCATTAGCTTGAAACTAGAAACTTGCAGCTTACAACTTATTTATGCGGCACTAGCTCAGTTGGTAGAGCGCAACCTTGCCAAGGTTGAGGTCACGAGTTCGAGCCTCGTGTGCCGCTCCAATCTCTAAAAAATCCCAAAACACTTTCTTAAATAATTTAGTTAATAGCAAGATTTGCTTACAGCTTACAGCTTACAGCTAGTTTTAGATCTGACCTTGAATCGTCGCGACAATGCGTCTTACACCGCCATGATCTCGGTGTTCGCCTAAATAGATACCTTGCCAGGTACCAAGCATTAAACGGCCTTGGTTAATTGGAATAGTGAGTTCAGCACCTAATGTACTGCTTTTTATGTGGGCAGGCATGTCGTCATCGCCTTCATAATCATGGCGGTAATAACTTTGTCGTTCTGGCACAAAATGATTGAAGTGACTTTCCATATCCATTCTTACTGTAGGATCTGCATTTTCGTTAATAGTTAAGCTTGCAGACGTATGTTGAATGAATAGATGTAATAAGCCGACTTTGTATTGTGTTATCTCTGGAAGTTGCCGAAGTAGCTCGTCATCAATGATGTGAAAGCCTCGTGAGCGAGGCTTCAATTGAATGGTTTTTTGCTGCCAGCTCATAGTTTATCAAAGCTAACTTCAATATTGGCGTTACCATCAGCTGACGTGAATGGAATTAATACCTTGGCACCTTCACATTTATGAGCAATTGTATGTCCCTTACCAGACACTACAACTGGCGTTGCCATATCAAACTCATAGCCTTTTTCGCCAAGTAGATTTTTTGCGCCACCTGTTACCATGTTAGTAATTTCACCTACCATGTCGGTTACTTCTTCATTTACCGTATCAGGGCGTTCACCTAGCATTCTTTCCATAATGGTCAGAGCTAGATTTTCATCAAAGGTGATTGAAAGTGAACCTTTAGTTTGTGGGCCAACCATACCAATCAAACCTGATACATCGCCACGGGCTAGTTCGTCTTTCTTTAAACTAGGTTTACCCGGCTTTAATTCTGTTTGAGCCATAGTGCTCAATACATTTAATAATGATGATAAAAAAGGGTTGATGAACTCCACATTCATTATTTATTTTCCCTTAGGTTTCGAAATGCCGTTAATCATACTTTAAGTGTAGTGGTTGTTTCAAACACCGCACTTATTCTTTGCATTTTTCGCATTTACCATGCGCTTCGATTGTTTGTCCAGAGACAATAAATCCACTTTCAGCTGCTAAGTTATTAAGTTCATGAGAAATTACTGTTGAATGTAATTCTTTTACATAACCACAGCTATCACAAATTAATAATTGTACAGGGTGGATGTGATCAAAATGATGGCACAACATAAATGAGTTGGTGCTTTCAATTTTATGAATAAAGCCAAGTTCCGATAAGAAATCGAGCGCTCGATAAATAGTGGCTGGTTTTGCGCCTGATTCAGTTAATTTAAGTTGTTCTAATAGGTCATAAGCACCCACACCACCTTGCGCACTAGCTAATAGGCGGAATACTTTTTCACGGATGGGTGTGAAACGAGCACCACGATTATCGCATACTTGTTTTGCTTTACTGACGAGTGATTCTATATTCATCTTCTCTTATCCTTACGCTACCGTGATATACTAACATACTGTATTGTAGTTGCAGTGTTTTTATTCGCTAACACGTTTTTAGGGAGTTTGATTAATGAGTGAATTGCTAGCGGCATTCATTTTCTTTTTTGCGGTAATCGATCCAATAGGCACAGTTCCCGTTTTTATTGCTGTTACGCGCTGGGATGATGCTAAGTTCAAACGCAAAGTTGCTTTAAAAGCGGTTGGCGTTTCGGCGCTGGTTTTATTATTTTTTGTTGTTGCAGGTGAGCTACTCTTAAACGCGATTAACATTCCTCTTTCGGCGTTTCAGATTGCCGGAGGAATTGTGCTATTACTTTTTGCACTGTCGATGATATTTGGTGAAAGTAAACCTGAAACAGAGATAAAAAGCGTTCGTGATAGCACTGAAACCGCTATTTTTCCTTTGGCGATTCCTTCTATTGCCAGTCCGGGTGCCATGCTTGGTGCAGTACTAATGACCCGAAATACCGAATACACTTGGTATGAACAGCTTATAACTTCCTCAATCATGCTTTTGGTATTAGTAATTGTGTTGGTTTTACTTCTACTTGCTACGCATGTTCATAAGTTAATAGGCGATAGTGGCGCAAGTATCATTAGCCGGGTGATGGGTTTAATTCTATCGTCAGTGGCGGTGACTAATATCTTAGGTGGTATTGCTCACTATTTTGGTTTAAGTGTCGTCGCGTAGTTTAATTTAAAGTGCATTTTCAGTGATTTAAACTTTGAATAATTGCCTTCTTTTATCTAACTTTAAAGAAGGCAATATAAAATTTAAGGAACAAAGAATGCTAATCAAAAATGTCGTTGTATCTGTCTTTCTGATTTTTAGTTTAGGTGCTTGCATGGAGCCGACCTATGATAGTGGTAAGCTAAAAGTCATCGAAGTAACAGACCATGATTTTAAAATTAATGGTGAAAGCGCCGTAACTGTAATTGTTGGTCATGCTAATGTGGCAGAATATAGCTTCTCACTTCGTAAAAGTGATTTAAAGAAAGGCAGGCTCCTGCAGTCTGTGTCTGACAGTAATCCAAATGTCCGTGCTGATGGTACCTTCTTTAGCGAGTATTATGTGCAATCAAAAGATCACGACACGCGAGCATCAATTGAAATTGTAGAAATAGACCCCGTTGAGAAAATCGCACGAATAGCTGTTGGTGCTAAGCTAGTTAACCTGAAAAATGAGGATTACAAAGAACTCGAAATTACTGTTTTAGAGCTTACGGGCCAAAATCTTGAACATCTTCTAAATGAAGTGAAGATGTAACCTTTCCATTTTTGCTTATTCTTCAAAGAAGTGAGATTGCAGTACACTTCTTCGTCTCTTTTCATCATCTGATCTTCGATTAAGCCATGCCGGGAGTTAGCTTCGGTGGTATAATGGCTGCAATTTTTCATTTCGGTGCATGCCTAAAGGTATGTGTCATCGCTATATTAAGCGTTAATCGTATTAGGTAATTTAAGTTGCAAGTAAATGCATTGATCTTTAAAGGGGCCATGTTATGAGCACAACGACATTAAACCGCCGTTTTTCCGTGGCACCCATGTTAGATTGGACTGATCGTCACTGTCGAACCTTTCACCGCAAAATGACTAAGCATGCTGTGCTTTACACTGAGATGGTGACAACCGGCGCTATATTATTTGGTAAGGGCGATTACTTACACTTTAATGAGCATGAAGGGCCAGTGGCATTGCAACTTGGTGGCTCAGATCCTGAAGCGTTGGCTAAGTGTGCAAAGTTAGCAGCAGAGCGCGGTTATCATGAAGTAAATTTAAATGTTGGCTGTCCGTCTGACCGTGTGCAAAATGGTCGTTTTGGTGCTTGTTTAATGGCTGAGCCTAAACTGGTTGCTGACTGCGTTGCTGCAATGAAGGCCGAAGTGACTATTCCTGTTACAGTTAAAACGCGCATTGGTATTGATGAGCAAGACTCGTATGAGTTTTTATGTGCTTTAATTGAAGCGAGTCATGATGTTGGTTGTGATGACTTTATTATTCATGCGCGTAAAGCGTGGTTAAATGGCTTAAGCCCAAAAGAGAATCGTGAGATCCCACCTCTGGATTACCCGCGCGTTTATCAGTTGAAGAAAGATTATCCGCAACTACACTTAAGCTTAAATGGTGGCGTGAAAACAATTGCTGATAGTGTGGCTCACCTTGATTATGTTGATGGCATCATGATTGGTCGTGAGGCGTATAGTAATCCGTTTATTTTGTCTGAGGTCGACGAAAATATTTATGGTGGTGAAGCCTTTACGCTAAGTCGTCATCAGGTTGTACGCTCGATGTATGACTATATTGAAGATGAAATGAGCAAAGGCGCTAACTTTTGGCATATTGCTCGCCATATGTTGGGGATTTTCCAAGGTCAACCTGGTGCGCGTGGTTTCAGACGCCACCTTTCAGAAAAAGGCCATGGTAAAGCGGCCGATTTATCTGTTATGGATAAAGCTTTAAGTTTTGTCCCAGAAGCCTAATCACAAAGCCTATTAAAAATAGCCTATTAAAAAGCCACATTTTGTGGCTTTTTTTGATCCTAAAATTTAGTGAAAAAGTTAATTATTTAGTCAAATTAGTTATTTTTCATTCAGTCACTAGTCAGCCTGAATCTAAATTTAATTAATCTAACTCATTGTATATAAATAATAAATTTATTTTATTCGTTAGTTGGCACAAGAATTGGAATCTCCTAGCTGTATTAACCCAATAATCAACAGGAGAGTCACATGGGTGTATTAAATCGCGTAAATGACATTATTCAGGCAAACCTTTCTGCAGCATTAGACAAAGCTGAAGATCCTGAAAAGTTACTTAATCTACTCGTGCAAGAAATGCAGGATGCCCTGACTGAATGCCGTGCAACTGCTGCGACATTTTTAACGCAAGAAAAACAAATGAAGCGTGAAATTGCAGCGAAACAAGCGAAAGTAGCAGACTGGCAAGCGAAAGCAGAAAAAGCGTTGAGTAAAGATCGTGATGATCTTGCCAAAGCAGCATTAGTTGAAAAGCAGCGTTTAACGACAGAAATCGAAGCACAACAAGCTGAAATGGATAAAGTGGCAGAGTCACTCGCTAAATTGACAGAGGATTGTCAGCGTTTACAAAACAAGCTTGCAGATGCAAAAGCCAAACAGCTGACTTACATGCAAAAAGAACGCGTTGTTACAGCACGCTTAAAAGTAAAAGAGCAGCTGCATAGCAGTAAAGTTGAAGATGCATTAGCACGTTTTGACTACTTAGAGCAGCGTGTTGAAAACATTGAGTCGCAAGTGGAAGCGTATGAACTTACACAAGGTGATGCTGCAAATTCAACAGCAGCACAAATCGCAGCCCTTGAGAAAGATGAAGCAATCGATAAAGAGCTTGCTGATTTAAAAGCAATGATGAAGCAGTCGGCTTAGGAGGTTAATGATGAATACTTATCACACATCGACACGTTGGTACCGTGATCTAAGTAACAAAAAGATCTCGGGTGTGTGTAGCGGACTCGCTGCGCGCTTGGGATTCCCAGTATGGTCGACACGCTTGGTCATGATCATACTACTTATTCAAATGCCGCTGTTAATCGGCGTGGGTTATTTAGTGGCTCATTGCACTTTACCATTGAAAGGTTATTAGGAGTAGAGCATGAAAACGTTAGCTATCATCATTTTGGCAATGTTATTACTATGCACTGATGCAGTTTCATTTGTTTCCTTTGACTCATGGCAATTACCATTGTCAATTGCTGACATGAGTTGGGCTGGGCTTGAAGTCATCGGTGTAATAGTGGCAGTCATTGCCGTCGTTGCAGGTGTGGCGTTATTTACAATTGGCCTACTTGGCGCAGGTGTTGTTGCTTTGATTGGTGTTGTGCTTGCGTTTTTATTTGGCTCAGTAATGATTGCATGGCCACTTTTACTTATCGCGGCATTATGCTGGTTGATTGCCGATAACAAAAAATCGCCAGCTTAAGGTACGAATAAACTGCCTTAATACATAAAATATGCTAAATTTAGCGGGTAAGTTAATGTCTTAACAAGGATTAAAACATAATGAAACTGTGGCCCGCACTCTCTTTTCTTACCGCAAGCTTATTCTTTAGTACTTTTTCATCTGCCCATAGTGGTCATGACCACAGCGATGTTGCCGAAGTTACTGTAAGTAACGCGCAGGTACGTGAATTTTTACCAGCCAGTAAAGCAAGTGTTGCTTATTTGACCATTACTAACCCAAGTGAACACGCAACAGTGTTAACTAAAGCAGAGCTTGATGGTTTAGGTCGTGTTGAAATTCATCAACATACTCATGTTGATGGCATGATGAAAATGGAACAGGTTTTATCATTAAAAATTGATGGTCACAGCAGTGTTGAATTTAAACCAGGTGGTTATCACTTAATGGTGTTTGAACCTGAAGAGCAGCTAAAAGCAGGGCAAGAGCGCAAACTCACGCTATATTTTAATGACGGCAATCGAGTTTTTACTCAAGCTAAAGTTGTGTCTTTACAAGAAATGTCTGAACAGGCATCACAAAAAAGTCAAGGGCACTCACATCACTAGGAGATATTATGTCTGAGCATAAAGGAAAAATAGCCAGTGCATTACTTATTATATTAATTATTTTTTACGCGATTGCTGTTTACTGGAGTAGTGAACCAGCTCGTATGGATGTTGTAAGTAAGGCTAAACAAGAAGCGCAGATGCGTGGTGAAAAGTTTGTAACAGGCTATACAACAACCACAACGTTGATCAATGTAGCAAGTACATTATTAAATAAGCCTGGCGGCTATTTATCTAACGATATGATGCCACCGAGCGTAATGATGGATAACATGCCTGCGTGGGAATATGGCGCGCTTGAAATGACCCGCGATTTAGTCTTGTCGATGCGTAAAGATTTCAGCCGTTCGCAGTCTCAATCAACTGAACACGAAGCGTTAAAAAAAGCACAACCGCAATTTAATATTAGCTCGGTAGCATGGGCATGGCCAAGTGCTGAAACTGAGTATCAAAAAGGCATTGATTTACTCGTTGTGTACCGCACTCAAATTGCCGATCAGAACGATCGTGATAGTCAATTTTATGCGCGTGCAGATAACTTACGTGGCTGGCTAAAAGAAGCAGAAAAACGTCTTGGCAGCTTGAGCCAGCGTTTAAGTGCAAGTGTTGGTCAAGATCGTTTGAATACAGATTTAGCAGGTGATACCGCGGCTCATCAAGCAACTTATGCTCCTTTACAGAACCAAGTGAAAACATCTTGGTGGCAAATTGATGATGTGTTTTATGAATCGCGTGGTGCAACGTGGGCATTACTACACTTTTTGCAAGCGGTTGAATATGATTTTGCCGATGTCTTAGAAAAGAAAAACGCTCGTGTTAGTCTGCAACAAATTATTCGTGAATTAGAGGCTACGCAAGAAACAGTGTGGAGCCCAATGATCTTAAATGGCAGTGGCTTTGGCTTTGTAGCTAACCACTCACTGGTCATGGCGAATTATATTTCTCGAGCCAATGCGGCTCTAATTGAACTTAGCGAACTTTTAGCGCAAGGATAAAATGATGAAAAAGTACTGTTTAGCAGCTGCCCTTTCAATGGCCTGTTTAGCTCCAACAGCACAAGCTGATACATTATTAGGTTTATACCTAGGTGTTGATGGTTGGCAATCAGATAACAGTGGTAGTTTTGCTCAAGATGGAAATCTACAAAGCTTTAAATTTGATGATGAAACGTTCACGAGCTACTACGCAGCACTTGAGCACCCAGTGCCGTTAATACCAAACATTAAACTAAAATACACTGAACTTGAGTTAAATGGTGATACAACACTTGATGAAACGTTTAGTTTTGGTGGTTCTGATTACGTTGTAGGCACACAAGTAGGCACTGTGAGTGATTTATCGCATGTCGACTACATTCTATACTACGAAATCTTTGATAATGATTTGGTTTCAATTGATTTAGGTGTAAATGCTAAACAATTTGATGGTGAAATTGTTGTGACTGGTACATCTCAAGAAGGTGGCCAAAACACGACTGAGCGTGTTGATTTTTCTGGTTTCGTACCTTTAGTGTATGGCCGTGCTGAAGTTGGTTTACCATTAACGGGTTTAAGCGTTTTCTTTGAAGGTAGCCTACTGGCTATCGACGATAGTAAAGTCCAAGATTACCAAGCGGGTATTGCATACGCTTTACTTGATAACTTAGCAATCGATATGGATATTAAAGCGGGTTACCGCTCAATGACGTTAGAGCTTGATGATATTGATGATATCTACACAGATTTAGATGCATCGGGCCCGTTTGCAGGTATTCAAGTTCATTTCTAATCGAATTTTTCGATTTATTTTTAGCTGGCGGCTTTACTTTAAAGCTTGCCAGCTAACTTCAAATTCATCTTCTAATGATGTTGCCAGTATTTGCTTATAAGCTTTGTTTATTGGTGATGCGATTAGCTTTCTTAACTCGTCACCAGTCTGGGTAAATTTATAGTAACTGAGTACTAAGTCATTACTTTTTGCTTTTAAAACCAAGCGTTGATTCATAAAGCTCAGTATTAGTTCTTGACCAGCTTTTAAAACCGCCGATTCGATTTCTTTTCGATACAGTAAGTTAATATCCATTAGGGTCAGAATGTCAGGAAAGCTAACAGGGGTTTTCCCTAAGTTAAATGACACCTTATTACCTTTTCTAAGTAAATCAAACAGCGAGGGTTTCTTGTAAAAGCCGAGTAAAATTAAGTGGCTGTTGTCTTTTTCGTTGAATCCACACAATGATGTACAGCGCTGAAGAGCATCTGCTTCACGTTGAGTCATGTGTTTAAGGGTTTGTAGGCTTTTAATCGAAAAGGTGCCTGGCGATACTGTTTCACCTGCTAAAATTTTTGCCCACAGCTTTTGCATTGAGGAATTAGCTGTGTCTTCACATAAACTTATAAATCGCTCTATCCAATCAAAATCGGGCTGTTGTTGACCCGTGACATCCGGGCAAAACGCCATAGCCATCGCCATGATGGTTTCAATGTTTTCTTGGCGTTTAATAAATTGAATTTCTTGGCGAGTGTGGGCGCGCTCCAATAAGCTTGCTTGCGCTTTAATCTGATAGGCTAATTGCTGCTGACCTTGTGCCGAGTAGCTATCATCGCTCGCATGGTTAATCTTAGCCGATGATGCCTTATGAATCGGGTAGCCAAGTTGATTTTCTATAATATTAGCAAGATTAACTCTCGCTTGAGCCGCTTTCACTGTCATTGGGAGCAATAGCCTTGTTTGTTGTTGCTAACTGTGCATGGGTTTTGATGTTATTGAGCGCCAGTTTCACTGTGTTGTTGAGAATATACTGGCTTAATAATGCAAGGTAGCCACCAATGATAGGAGTATTTACTTCACCTTGTAACGAGCACTCAATATTTATTTCATTACCTGCACCTGTAAATTGGATCGTTCCTTGGGCTATATGCTCTTTATTAAATAAAATATTAAAAGTAAGTTGTTCATTATTCTGTTGTGTTATTGTCATTTCGCCATCGCCGAAACGGCTTTGCCAAAATTGGTGTGCCCCAACGCCTTGGCTTGGCTCTAAAACCGTAAACTTGATGTTGGGATCTACGCTTTTCCATGGTTGCCATTTATGCCATTGATTAAAGTCACCGACTAGTTTCGCTATTTCTGAGCTGCTAGCAGTGACCTGTATTGATTTATGAACCGTATAGCGTTGAGAAAGTAATAGCCCAACGACAAGCATAACTAGCGCACTGAGAAATAGGGCTTTTAGAGTTAAAACAAAAAATTTTATCATTTTACCTCGGGCAATAGTTTTATATCTTTCATAACATTATACGTAACCTAGGCTATAATTTATCTGATATGACTATATATGTTCTGATAAATGTATCATAGTTAAGTGACTGAGAGAATTTTATGCATCACTGTAAAATGTTGGTATTTTTACTAGGGTTGCTCTAAGGAATTATTAATGGCATCAGAAAGTAACGACTTTTTGTTTAGTGACCAAGATGAGGAGCAGCTTGTTGAAGAGACTGTCTCTGAGTTTTGGGACGTATTAATAGTCGACGACGATCCTGAGATACATTCAGTGACTAAGTTAGCGCTTTCTGGCGTTGAGTTCTGGGATAAAGGCTTACGATTCCACCACGCCTATTCAGGTTCAGAAGCGCTCGAATTACTTAAAAGTAACCATTCCATTTCGGTAATTTTACTTGATGTGGTTATGGAATCAGATGATGCTGGCCTGCAAGTTGTAAAGCAGGTACGAGAGTGCCTCAATAATCACAATGTGCGGATTATTTTACGTACCGGTCAACCAGGTTATGCACCTGAAGAAAAAGTGATTCGTGAATACGATATCAACGACTACAAAACAAAAACAGAACTAACACGTAGTAAACTTATCACAGCCCTAGTAACAGCAATTCGCTCTTATGAACAAGTTTGTCAGCTCGAATTTCAAAGCCGTGCTTTAAATAATATTTTGTATGCATCTAAGGCAATTCTTGGTTTTACTGATATTAAAGCGTTTTCGATGGCGGTTATTAAGCAGCTTTCGATTATTTTAGATTGCGAACCACAAGGGCTATTGTGCGGCTCAATTGAAGATGACAATCAGGTTTATGTGCTAGGTGGCTGCGCTGAATACAATGAGTTTATAGGTCAAGGCATTGAACAACTTGATGATGGCCGTATTATCATGCAAGTCAATAACTGCCTAGCCCAAGGTGAACATCAGCATACAGATGTAGACAGTACGTATTTATTAAAAAGCAAAAACCGCCAAGCAGCTATTTACCTTGAAACTGAGCACACGCCAAGTCCTTCACAACTGCAATTTGCAGAGATATTCTTAACGAACGTCAGTGTAGGTCTTGATAATGTTCGATTATTCAACCGTTTACGTGATGCAGCTTATAAAGATGTATTAACTGGTTTATCGAATCGTAACGATTTTATGAATAAGGTGGAGCGCTATTACCAGCCGGGCAAAAATGACTTTGTCTTTTTACTAATTGATGTTTCGCAATTCTCTGATATCAACAATGGCTTAGGGCAAGAAATCGGTAATTTATTACTAAATGCAATTGTTGATAGGCTACAACAAGAATACCCTAATGCAGAGCTTATCTCGCGCATTGGTGCAGATGTTTTCGGTTTGTTGTTGGCTGCTGATAAATGCGATATTGAGTTACTTCGTGAGCATTTAAGTTTACCATTTAATGCTGGCGAGCATATTTTGCCAATCAACTTTAACATTGGCTTATGTTATCAAGGTGACTTTCAGCAAGCAGGGATCGAGACTTTAAAACTAGGTTACATTGCTTTAAACCAAGCTAAAAAACAATCTGCTGAAACGGTGGTGACTTATACCCCAGACATGGAAGAGAAAATGGCTTGGCGTTTAGGGATCATTAGACAGCTTCGTCAAGACTTCGAACAACGTAAATTAGAGGTTTGGTTTCAGCCGCAACTTGATTTAAATACTCTAGAAATCATAGGTTGTGAAGCGCTACTGCGTTGGCCATCAGGTAATGGTCAGTATATTTCACCAGCGATTTTCGTTCCGATGGCTGAAGATGCCGGTTTAATTGTTGATATAGGGCAATGGGTGTTAGAACAAGCATGTATGCAGCAAAAGCGCCTTGAAGCAATGGGCTTTGCAATCAGCATTGCCGTAAATGTTTCAGTACCGCAGTTTAAAGTTAAAGGCTATGCTCAACAAGTAAAAGACACGCTTATTAAATACGATGTAAAACCGCAGTTTATTGAACTCGAAGTGACCGAAAGCGTGGTTATGGATGAGCTAGCTAATGTGATCACCACATTAAAAGAACTTAAAGAGTTTGGTATTGAGATTGCAATTGATGACTTTGGTACTGGCTTCTCGTCGTTAAGCTATTTGCAAAAACTACCATTAGACAGACTAAAAATTGATCGCGACTTTATCAAAGATTTACCTGGTCAAGATTGTCAGGCGATTGCTGCGTTAATTATTTCTCTTGGCGCAAGGTTAGGCTTAAAAACCATTGCAGAAGGGGTTGAAACACAAGCGCAAGCAGATTATTTAGCTCAGCTTGGCTGTGATGAAGTGCAAGGCTTCATGTACGCTAAGCCTATGCCAGAAAAAGAGTTAATTACTTACCTGCAAGCTAAGCAATAGCCAGTTCCAGTCAGTGCATACAAATTAAACAGCGCCCTCCAATGTGAAGGGCGTTTTGTTTTCTATAATAATCTATAAGACTGAGGTATAATTCGCCCCTTTTGTTAGCAGAGTACACTTTATGAGCGCATTAAAAGCCGAGCGAGGCCTGTTTTCTTACCCTAAGTATTGGGCTGAATGCTATGGCACGGCGCCATTTTTACCAACCACTCGTGCAGAAATGGACGTGTTAGGCTGGGATAGCTGTGACGTGATCCTTGTCAGTGGTGATGCGTATGTAGATCACCCAAGCTTCGGTATGGCTGTGATTGGGCGTATGCTTGAGTCACAGGGTTTTCGTGTGGGTATTATTGCGCAGCCTGACTGGAACTCAAAAGATGCCTTTATGGCGTTAGGTAAGCCTAACTTATTCTTTGGTGTTACAGCGGGTAATATGGACTCGATGATCAACCGTTATACTGCTGAAAAGCGTATGCGTCATGATGACGCTTATACGCCGGGTAACATAGGCGGTAAACGTCCTGACCGTGCGGTAGTTGTATACAGCCAACGCTGTCGCGAAGCTTATAAAGATGTGCCGTTGATCATTGGTGGTATTGAGGCGAGTTTACGCCGTATTGCTCATTATGATTATTGGCAAGAAAAAGTACGCCGTAGTGTATTGTTTGATGCTAAAGCTGACATTTTAATATACGGTAACGCTGAGCGCCCACTTGTTGAAGTTGCCCACCGTATTGCTGCGGGTGAGTCGGTTGAGACAATTCAAGATATTCGTGGTACTGCGGTTATTCGTAAAGAACCATTACCGGGTTGGCGCGGTAGTGACTCAACTGCAATTGATAAAATCGGTAAGATTGATCCAATTCCAAACCCGTATGGCGCAGATGATGTGGGTTGTAGTAAATCTGAATTTAAAAAAGCAGGTATCGATTTAAGTGCCGAGGCGGCTAAACCAATCACGATTCAGCCTGCTCGCCCTAAGCCATGGGAAAAGACCTACGTTAAGCTGCCTGCGTATGAGCAAGTAAGTGTGAATAAACCGCTTTATGCTCACGCCTCGCGTATTTTGCACCAAGAAACAAACCCAGGTTGTGCGCGTGCGTTATTTCAACGCCATGGCGACCGCTCTATTTGGGTAAATCCGCCTGCATTTCCGCTTGAAACTGAAGAAATGGATGGCGTATTTGGTTTGCCATATCAGCGTATTCCGCACCCAAGCTACGGCGATGAAAAAATCCCAGCTTATGAAATGATTAAAACCTCGGTGAACATCATGCGAGGCTGCTTTGGTGGTTGTTCTTTCTGTTCAATAACAGAACATGAAGGACGTATTATTCAAAGCCGTTCTGAGCAATCAATTATTGATGAAATTGAGCAAATTCGTGACAGAGTACCGGGCTTCACTGGGGTTATTTCTGACTTAGGCGGACCGACCGCGAATATGTATAAGTTGCGCTGTAAGAGCAAAAAGGCAGAGAGCACGTGTCGTCGTTTATCATGTGTTTATCCTGATATCTGTAAGCACATGGACACGGATCACACCCCAACGATTGAGCTTTATAAAAAAGCTCGAGATGTAAAAGGTGTGAAGAAAATCTTGATCGCGTCTGGCGTACGTTATGACTTAGCCGTAGAAGACCCTCGCTACGTAAAAGAGTTGGTTACCCATCACGTAGGCGGGTACTTAAAAATTGCCCCTGAGCACACTGAAGATGGTCCATTGTCTAAGATGATGAAGCCGGGCATGGGAGCTTACGATAAGTTTAAAGAGCTATTTGATAAATACTCAAAAGAAGCGGGTAAAAAGCAGTATTTGATCCCGTATTTTATTTCTGCTCACCCAGGAACGAAAGACGAAGACATGGTGAATATGGCGCTATGGTTAAAGGCTCATGACTTTAAGCTTGATCAAGTACAAAACTTTTATCCATCGCCGATGGCCAATGCAACCACAATTTATCACACTGAGATGAACTCTCTGCGCAATATTAAGAACAATACTGAGCAAGTGCCTGTTCCAAAAGGCGCACGCCAGCGTCGCTTACACAAAGCGATTTTACGATACCACGATCCTGCTGGTTGGCCGATGATCCGTGAAGCACTAAGAAAAATGGGCAAAGCGAATTTAATTGGTAAAGGGCCGAATTGTTTGGTTCCTGAAGAAGGTCGAAACGAGAAAACTGCTAAAGGTAAGGGCGGTAAAGGCCGTGCAGCTCTGACTCGTCATACCGGTTTTAGCCAGTTTAAAAAGGCCAATACCAAACCTAGAGTAGGTAAAAATAAGCAGCGTGCAAAGTAAAAGATATAAAAACGGCCCTTAAAGGGCCGTTTTTATTTATACCAATTCGCTTAATTAAGTATTATTGTGAATTGGTATTAGATCAATAGCCAGGTTGCGGTGCCTAAAAAGGCAAAGATACCGACAATATCCGTCACTGTTGTCAGTACCACACTGCCGGCGAGGGCAGGGTCAATTTTCATTTTCTTAAGAATTAATGGAATGCTTGCACCTGCAATACCTGCGGCAACAAGGTTCATAAACATTGCAAAGGCCAGTACTGCGCCGAGCTTAAAGTCCCATTGCCATAGGGCAACCACTCCAGCAATTAATATCGACCAAATAATACCATTCAGTGCGCCAATCGCCAGCTCTTTGAGTAATAAGAAGCGTTGGTTGGTTTGGTTGATATGGCCAACCGCTATACCACGAATAACCAGGGTTAAGGTTTGGCTACCCGCAACACCCCCCATTGAAGGGACGATACCATTGAGTACCGCTAAAATAGGTAAGATTGCTAAGGTGTTTTCGAAAAAGCTTGCCACAATTGCTGCTAGCAATGCGGTTAATAAGTTAACCCCAAGCCAAATAGAGCGACGCTGCGAACTTTTTAGCACTGGCGCAAAGGTATCTTCTTCGTCGTCAAGACCAGCGAGGCTTAGCATGCTGTGCTCTGCATCTTCACGGATTACGTCAACGATATCATCGATGGTAATACGACCAAGCAAGTGAGCGTTATCATCCACAACAGGGGCTGAAATCCAGTTGTGACGCTCGAACAGTTGCGCTACATCACTTTCATCCATAGAGATTAGGATTGACTCACAGTCTTCATCCATTAAATCACGAACAATTTTATCTGAAGGACTGGTCAGCAATGTAGTTAATGAAAGCGCGCCTAAAAAGCAGTTATGCTTATCAACTACATATAAGTCATCGGTACCCTCTGGTAGCTCACCTCGTAAGCGTAAATAGCGCAGTACAACATCGAGAGTAACGTCAGGGCGAATGGTTACCGTATCGCTGTTCATCAGGGCACCGGCTGAGCGCTCTTGATAAGAAAGCGCTTGAGTTGCCCTTTCTCTATCTTGCGAGTCCATCGCGCTAACAACGTCTTGATATACGGTATCAGGAAGACTACGTAAAACCTCACCTAAGTCATCGTCGTCCATATCTTCTGTAGCAGCAGCAATGTGCTCAGGCTCCATCTGGGCAATAATGCCAAGACGTACATCTTCAGAGAGTTCCTCTAGAACATCACCACGGACATCTGGGTCAACCAGCTGCCAAAGCATACGACGAATTTTATGAGGAGAAGACTCAAGTAAAAGGGCTGTATCACAAGGTGCCGTTTTGGCTAACATGCCGCGCACTTGAACAAATTGACCACTATTGAGTGACTTGGTCACTTGTTTGAGTTGTTGTAGTGGGTAATCTTGTTCAAAGGCTTCTGGCATTGGCGTCCTTACAACTGAAAAAAGTTTAAATAGGCTATGCAAATACAGCATAGTTGCTTTGTAGTGTATTTGCAGAGATATCGTCGCACTGCGATAAATTTATTAAGAGTTTTGTAATTTAGAAAAGCGAGCGATATAAAAGTAGGATATTTAAAGGGAATTTTAAATATCCGAAGTAAGTTTACCGTAAACCTTGAAGTCTTAGCAAATGCTATTCTTGCTCGTGAAAGCGTTGCGCAATTAATTCGCCGATTGCCGTTAATGCAGCGTCAGCGTCAGGACCTTCGCATACAACACGAACCTCTTTTCCTTGACTACTTTCAAGGAGCATTAACGCTAACACGCTGTCGCCTTCAGCTTCTTTCTCATCTTGAAAAAGTGTAATTTTGGCATCAAATTGCAGTGCTAGTTGCGCTAAAACAGTCGCAGCGCGAGCATGTAAGCCAAGTTTGTTTTGAATTAAAAAGGTATCTTCAGCGTGCATTGTTGGTGCCTAGTTAGATATCTTGTTCGCGGTGGCGAATTTTTACATTAGCATGAGTTTTAGAAAAGCTTTCACCAATTGTTTGCGCTAAGTAAACAGAACGGTGTTGGCCTCCTGTACAACCAATTGCAATGGTTAGGTAACTGCGGTTATTGCGCTCTAGATGTGGCAACCAAGTCTGTACAAAGGTTTGAATCTGCCAAGTGAACTTTTGCACTATGCTGTGGCTAGCTAAATAATCCCTGACAGGCTGATCGAGGCCGGTTAATGGCTTCAAATCAGGCTCCCAGTGTGGGTTCGGTAAAAAGCGTGCATCAAAAACGTAGTCAGCTTCTTTTGGAATACCATGCTTAAAACCAAACGACATAAACGTAATAATCAGTTTTTTATCTTTCTTACCTAAAATCTTTTCACGAATTGATTCTGCTAACTGATGAACACTCAAATCAGTGGTATCAATCATAAAGTCAGCGCGGGTGATCAGCACATCCAGCAGGATTTTTTCTTGTTTAATGGCAAGATCAAGCGGTAAAGAATCAATCGATAATGGATGCAAACGGCGAGTTTCAGAAAAACGCTTAATTAGGGTTTGGTCATCACTATCTAGGTAGAATAGTGTTGGGTTTGCAAAACCTGGCAGGTACTCAAGAATATCATTAAACTCTTGCTGCTCTTTCGGTAAGTTACGTACGTCGATACTGACGGCAATTTTGTCATAATTATCAGAAACACTTCGCACGAGCGAAGGCAGTAGGTTGACAGGAATATTATCAACACAGTAGTAGCCTAAGTCTTCAAGAACTCGTAAAGCGACCGATTTCCCCGAGCCTGAGCGACCGCTGATAATTATTAATTCCATTTATGCCTCTGATGCAATTACTTGAAATAGTTGCTGATCGCTTGTAGCACTTCGCAACTGTTTACAAAAATCTTTATCTTTAAGTCTATCAGCAATTGTTGACAAGGTCTTCAAGTGCAACTGGCAATCGCCATCTGGTACGATGAGTGCCACAAAAATATCAACGGGACGATTGTCTATCGCATCAAAATTGATGGGAGATTCACTGACAATAATAAATGCATGAGGTTCATCAGCACCACTCATTCGACCGTGGGGAATAGCTATTCCTCGGCCGATACCTGTACTACCTAACTTTTCCCTGTTCAGAAAAGCATCTAGGATATCTTGTTGAGATAAATGAGGAAACTGCTGGTGAGCTAACTCGCTAATATACTCAAGAATTCTTTTTTTGCTATTAAAAAGGACCGCAGCTTTGCTGCAGTCCTGATTAGTAAGTGAACTAAGTTTCATAATTTAATGTCGAGCTAATTTCTCTTTATGCTTAATGACTTGGCGATCAAGTTTATCGATCAATGAGTCAATTGCTGCGTACATATCTTGATGTTCTGTAGAAGCGAACAACTCGCCTCCGTTTACATGTAAAGTTGCTTCTGCTTTTTGGCTTAATTTTTCTACATCTAAAATGACATGAACATTATTAATATGATCAAAATGCCTTTCTAGTTTTGCGAACTTAGTGTTTACATAGTCTCTTAATGAATCAGTGACTTCTACGTGACGACCAGTTAAATTTAGTTGCATAAGCATTTTCCTTCTATGTAAAACGTCTAAATCAGACTTTTACGCTGATTAGACGGAGGTATTGCTAGAGACTCACGATATTTTGCAATTGTACGTCTAGCTACTTTAATTCCTTGCTCAGCCAATATATCTGCAATTTTGCTATCACTCAATGGTTTAACCGAGTTTTCTGCAGCAACTAACTTCTTGATTAAAGCGCGAATTGCTGTAGAAGAACACTCACCACCATTTTCGGTGCTGACATGGCTTGAGAAGAAATATTTCAACTCAAAAATTCCCCTTGGGGTATGCATATATTTTTGTGTTGTAACCCGAGAAATCGTCGATTCATGCATTTCGACCATTTCTGCGACATCGTTTAGCACCATTGGCTTCATTGCTTCTGGGCCATGTTCAAAGAAAGCTTGCTGTTGTTGCACGATACAGTTGGTCACTTTTAGTAAAGTATCGTTACGGCTTTCTAAGCTCTTAATAAACCACTTTGCTTCTTGTAAGTGAGAACGAATAAATTGGCTGTCGCTACTTGATTTAACAGAGCGAGACATCGCTGCATATTGGCTATTCACTCTAATTTTTGGCATACAATCTGGGTTTAACTCGACTACCCAGCGGCCTTTCACTTTTTTCACTGATACATCGGGTATGACGTACTCAGATTCTTCGCGTACTATGCTATCCGCAGGCTTAGGATTTAAGCTGTGAATGAGCGTCATCACTTCTTTAAGCTCGTTTTCTTTAAGCTTAGTCTTTTTCATTAAAGTGCGATAGTCGCGACTTGCTAATAATTCGATATGCTCAGATAAAACCATTTTAGTTTCAGCTAAATATGGCGTATTGGCATCGAATTGACGAAGTTGTATACACAGGCACTCTTGTAAACTTCGCGCGCCGATACCAACTGGATCGAATAACTGTATTCTTTTTAAGACAGCTTCAACTTCATCGAGTTCGATTTCTTCTTCATCATTATTTTGATTAAAGCTTTCGACAATATCTTCGCAGCTAACCGTTAAAATACCTGAGTCATCGATAGCTTCAACGATGGCAACGGCAATCGCTTCATCGGTAGGACTAAATGGTGTGAGCTGTAGTTGCCACATTAAATATTCTTGCAGTGTTTCTGTTGAAGCACCTTGGTAAATAGACTCGTCTTCAGGCATTGGCCCAGACGATGTTGATGGGGCGGCACTCATGTACTCATCCCACGTAACATCCATAGCTAAGTCATCGCTAACCGTATCCTTACTCAGAGCATCACTGCTTTCTTGCTCGAATTCGCTAGGTGCTTCGTCGGCAGACGCGCTGACTTGTACATCGTCAGACTCCGCTTTTTGCTCATTCTTACCGATGCTTTCTTCGTTGTAATCCGCTTCTTCCACTTCAAGCAGAGGATTACTATCAAGCGCTTCTTGAATTTCTTGCTGGAGATCCAATGTACTGAGCTGCAACAAGCGAATGGCTTGTTGCAGTTGTGGAGTCATTGTAAGTTGCTGGCCCATGCGCAGCTGTAATGATTGCCTCATGTATCCCTAACAATCCTTTTTAAGTTATCGGTAACGGTGAAGACACTGTTATCGATTTATTGTCATTGTATAAGTCTAGCAGATGCTCTAGTCGGTGGCGTAATGGTTACAGCCTGAATTGCTCGCCTAGATAAACATCACGTACAGTTTGGTCTGCTAATACGTGCTCAGGTGTGCCTGATGCAATTAGCTCCCCATGAGAAACAATGTAGGCTTTTTCACAAACATCAAGGGTTTCTCGAACATTATGGTCAGTAATAAGTACACCAATACCACGATTTTTTAGGTGCTCAATAATTTTCTTTATATCTAACACTGAAATAGGATCAACACCAGCAAAAGGCTCATCTAAAAGGATAAATTTAGGATTAGCGGCTAATGCACGTGCAATTTCAACGCGGCGTCGTTCACCACCTGACAGTGCCATACCTTGGCTATCGCGAATATGTTGAATGCTAAATTCATCTAATAAGTTGTTAAGCGTCTCTTCGCGCGTTGTTTTGTTAAGATCTTTGCGGGTCTCTAATATGGCCATCAAGTTTTGGTAAACTGTTAATTTTCGAAAAATAGACGACTCTTGTGGTAGATAACCAATACCTAAGCGCGCACGGCTGTGCATTGGCAAAAGCGTGATATCGTTATCATCGATGCTTATTTTTCCTTTGTCGCTTGGTACGAGGCCTACAATCATATAGAAGGTCGTTGTTTTACCTGCACCATTTGGCCCTAACAAGCCAACAATACTGCCCGCTTCAACTTCAAGACCGACATTTTTAACCACTTGGCGGCCTTTGTAGCTTTTAGCTAAAAGCTCTGCTTTTAATGTGCTCATGGTTGGCCTTTATCGTCTTTTTTATTTTCTACAGGCACTAAAATAGTGTGTACACGATCTGTTGAGTTTTCGTCTTTTTCTGCGCTGATCAGCTGTTGAGCCATATCGTAGGTAATGCTTTTTGCCGTTACTTTTTGACCCGCTTGAGTGACTTCAGCTTCGCCATTGAGTGTTAAGAAGCGCTTCGCAACATCATAACGAACTTCTTCGGCGCTGGCGCTCATCACGGTACCATCAGCTTGCTTTTCTTCGAAGTAAGCTGGTTTGCCTGTAGCGATAATTAATTCGACTGTACCTTCGGTGTCACCGCCATGTGCCTCAAGTCGCTCTGCTGTAATGCGACGATCACCATGCACGATCTCTACGTTACCTTCGAATATGCCAACGCCATCTTTTAGTTTACCGATTTGGCGATCTGAGCTAATGCTAATTTGAGCGCCTGTTTGCTCGGCAGCTGCGCCCGAAAAGGCAATCAATAAGCTTGGGATCAGGAGTAATTTCTTCAGTTTATTGGTCATAGTATATGGTTCGTGTATGGTTAGTTAACTCAACAATTTCGGCTTTTAAATCGGCTTTTAAGCCTTTACCGGTAATTTTTAAATTCGGTCCTGTTAGTGTTACAGGTTGCTTTGAAAACATCGTCATTTTATCAATGTCGACATTAATATTTTCTGCTTTTATATCTTCGATCATACCGTTATGGGTTAAGTTTTTAGCAACTACATCCCCTTCAAAAATCAGCTGATCATTTTCGTATAAAGTAGCTTCTTTGGCTCTTACTTGCCAAACTTGCTGATCGCTATAAATAGTAAAAATAGGTTGTTCAAAAAAGGTAAACCCTAATTGTTGATACAACTCCATTTTTGCAGCTGCCACTTTATGACTAATTTTACCTTGCTCGTCATAAGCTGTTTGCTTTAGAGCAACGGCAGTGTAATCAGGTGTTGCGATGATCTCGTCTTCACTAGTTATTGTATCAGTTGACTGGTTAAAGTACGGGTACCATAACCACACCATGCAACAGACAAAAACAATACTCAGTAAAATACGGGCTATATTCATGCGCTGGTTCCATCGCTAGTTAACGGCTTGCCGTTTTCTAACATCAGTAAATCAGTTAATTCACGCACGGCTCCAAAGCCACCCGGTAATAATGTGGTGTAATGAGCCAGCTTCTTGATAAGCGGGTGTGCATCGTTTACTGCGACAGCAAAGCCAACTTTTTCCATAACTGGTAAGTCTGGACCATCATCACCAATATAGGCAATCTGTTCATCTGTCAGCCCCAGTTTATCCTTTAACTCTTGATAAGCAATCAGCTTATCTTCTTGTCCCTGATAAATGTGCTGAACTGTTAGGCTAGTCATTCGCTGCTGAACTATTTGTGAATGGCGGCCAGTAATCACTGCCACTTCAAAGCCACTATTAATGAGTGCTTTAATACCAAAACCATCTTTAGTATTGAATGCTTTAAGCTCTTCGCCATTATTACCCAAATAAATTCGACCATCAGAAAAAACACCATCAATATCACAGATTAATAGTTTTATTTTTTGAGCACGCTGACTCACATCAGGGCTCAGGGGCTGGTATAGTTCGGCGAATGTCATTGCTTAGAGAACTCCTGCTTTTAATAAGTCTTGCATATTAAGGGCACCAATTGGTGTGTTGCTTTGATCCACCACAATTAAACCATTAATACGTTTATGCTCCATAATATTTAAAGCTTCAGCCGCAAGCATGTCAGGGCGAGCCGTCGTGCATGAGCGGGTCATCACTTGGCTAATTGCCGTGTTATGGATATCGATGCGCTGTTCTAAAATACGGCGTAAGTCACCATCAGTGAATAACCCGGCTAACTTTTCATCTGCACCAATCACTGCGGTCATACCAAGGCCTTTGGCTGACATTTCAATCAATGCATCTTTGATGCTTTGGATTTCGCTAACGATTGGCGTTGCGTCGCCTGCGTGCATCACATCATCTAATGTAAGTAATAAACGTTTACCTAAGCTGCCACCAGGGTGCGAAAGTGCAAAATCGTCGGCAGTGAAACCTCGGGTTTCTAGTAGCGCAACCGCCATTGCATCGCCCATAACCAAGGTTGCAGTGGTGCTTGCCGTTGGGGCAAGGCCTAACGGACACGCTTCTTGGCTAACTTTGATGCACACATGAACATCAGACAGTTTTGCCATTGTTGAGTCTGGGTTGCCTGTTAATGAAATCATTTTTGCGCCAATGCGCTTAATAACAGGGATAATACTGAGTACTTCGCTGGTCTCACCTGAATTTGAAATACACATCACCACATCGTCGCGGGTGATCATTCCTAAATCACCGTGGCTAGCTTCGCCAGGATGAACAAAAAATGCCGGAGTGCCAGTACTTGCAAGGGTTGCTGCAATTTTATTACCTACATGGCCAGACTTGCCCATACCAATCACAATAATACGACCTGTACATTGGAACATTAATTGGCAAGCATTATCGAAATCTTGATTTATATATTGCTCAATTTCTTGTAAAGCTTGTGCTTCAATTTCGAGTACGCGCTTACCCTGCGCGATAAAGCTAGGTTGTGTCATTAATTATCCTACTTGGCTGAAAATATAGCCCTGATATGCAATAAATGCGACTAACAGTAAGCCACCTTCTACTCTATTGATACGACGAGCACCTTTAAAGTTCAATGACATGGCAATCAATACAACGGTTGCTGCAATCATGATAAGTGCATCGCGGTTTGCCGCAGAAGGGTCAATAATTGAAGGGTTGATAATACCCGCAAGTGGTAATACGGCGAGTAAATTGAAAATATTTGAGCCAACGATATTACCAAGTGCTAAGTCGTCTTCGTTTTTTAAAACCCCTGCAATACAAGCCGCTAGCTCTGGTAAGCTGGTACCAATAGCAATTATGGTTAAGCCGATAACAAGGTCAGATAGACCAAAATATTTTGCGATATCAACGGCTGATTCAACTAAAAAGTGTGAACTGACTGGTAATAAAATCATACCGATAACTAACCAGAATATGGCTGATTTGGTACTGACATCGTTCGGAACGTCTTCACACGCTTCGCTGACGAATGGGTCATCTTGATTTTTAGCACGCAGAGACACAATAACTAAGCCACCAATGAACACCGCAAAGGCAATCATCAAGGCAATGCCTTCAGCGAACGAAAAATAGTTATCTGAGAACACATACCAAGCGGCTACTGAGATTAACAGTACCAGCGGCATTTCGCGTTTGAGTGTCATTGAAGATACTGAAAGAGGGCGCAGTAAAGCTGTGACACCAAGTACAAGTAAGATGTTAGTAATGTTAGAGCCGACCGCATTACCTACCGCAGTATCTGTTTTACCGGCAAGTGCTGCCGATGCAGATACCATCATTTCAGGGGCTGATGAGCCCATAGCAACAACGGTTAAACCAATGATTAGGGTGGGGATCCCCATATTTTTTGCCAGTGCAGCCGCCCCATAAACAAACCGATCAGCACTCCAGACGAGTGCAGCAAAGCCAATAATTAAAATGACAAAAGAAGTCACCATTGTGATACGCCAACATTACTTATACAGATGACTGCAAATAGTAACAAAAGCGAACCTGAAAGTATAAGTAAAAGAATGGGCTGGCAAGCATAAAGCGTGCTTGGTAAGGAAACTAAATTTCAGGTGTCGTTAAGCTCTTTACAGCTAGCTTTAGAATTTATTGATAGAAAATATTACAAAATTTTACGATTTGTTTTTTCCATCTTGACTAAAAAACCCTTAAAATGGCAAAACTAGTGAAAAACGTTATGGAGAGCGACTTGTCGCAATCAATAGTAGAAATCAAGGATGTAACCTTTTCACGGGGCGATAGAATCATATATAAAAATATGAGTTTTAACATTCCGAAAGGCAAGATTACCGCTATCATGGGACCGAGCGGCATTGGTAAAACCACCATGTTACGCTTAATTGGCGGTCAGCTGAAGCCTGACTCTGGTGACATTTTATTTGAAGGCAAAAGCATTCCTAGCATGACTCGCAAGGAACTTTACGCCGCCCGTACCAAAATGAGCATGCTGTTTCAAAGCGGCGCTTTATTTACCGATATGTCAGTGTTTGACAATATCGCCTTTCCTTTGCGCGAACATACTCAGCTTAGCGAAGATTTAATCCGCCTTGTTGTTTTAATGAAATTACAAGCTGTTGGTCTGCGTGGTGCACAAGATTTAATGCCGTCTGAGCTTTCAGGTGGTATGGCTCGTCGTGCTGCTTTAGCGCGTTCAATTGCCCTTGATCCAGAACTTATCATGTATGATGAGCCTTTTGCTGGTCAAGATCCTATTTCCATGGGTGTGCTTGTTAAACTTATTAAGTCACTGAATGAGGTGTTAGGTTTATCATCACTGATCGTAACTCATGATGTAACAGAAGTTATGAGTATTGCCGACCACGTGATCATCATTGCTGATCAAGGAGTGATAGGCGAAGGGTCACCTGAGCAAATGCAAAACCATGAATCTGAGCTTGTGCAACAGTTCTTAAATGGTTTATCGGATGGCCCTGTGCCATTCCATTTCCCAGCTCCTGTGTATGATGATGAATTACTAGGAGTGCATAATGCTTGATCTATTCCAGAAGTTAGGTCACAAAACGCTAGGGCGCTTTGCCGCGCTTGGTCGTTCTACTCAAATGCTGTTTGGTGCACTCGTTAATGTGCCAAACTTTAAAAAAGGCACACCTTTACTTGTTCGCCAATTATATATGGTGGGCTCGCAATCTCTTTTGATCATCATGGTGTCAGGCCTATTTATCGGTATGGTGCTCGCTCTGCAAGGTTACACCGTATTAGTAGGCTATGGTGCTGAAGATAGCTTAGGACCCTTAGTGGCATTGAGCTTGTTACGTGAGTTAGGCCCTGTAGTAACAGCATTACTGTTTGCTGGTCGCGCGGGTAGTGCGCTTACTGCTGAAATTGGGTTAATGAAAGCGACTGAACAATTATCAAGTTTAGAAATGATGGCGATCGATCCACTTAAACGCATTATTGCACCGCGTTTTTGGGCTGGTTTTATCAGTATGCCATTGCTTGCACTAATATTTTCTGCGGTTGCTATTATCGGCGCTCATTTAGTGGGTGTTGATTGGCTTGGTGTTGACTCAGGAAGCTTCTGGTCAATCATGCAAGCGCAAGTGTCGTTTCAACAAGATATTGTGAACGGCATGATTAAGAGTTTTGTATTCGCCATGATTGTGACTTGGATTGCACTTTACAAAGGCTATGACTGTGTTCCTACATCTGAGGGGATCAGTAAGGCCACAACAGAAACCGTTGTGCACTCGTCATTGGCAGTATTAGGTTTTGACTTTATTTTAACAGCGGTAATGTTTACCAGCTAATTAGGGTATTAAGATGAATTCACGGAAATTAGAAATATTAGTTGGCTTTTTTGTAGCCCTTGGTATCGCTGCATTTGCATTATTAGCATTTAAAGTTGCGAATGCTGGCATTAGTGGGAGTGGTGAAACTTACCAACTTAACGCAAAGTTTGAGAATATTGGTTCTTTAAAAGCAAGAGCGCCTATCAAAGTAGGTGGTGTGGTTGTTGGTCGAGTTGAATCTATTTTTATCCATCCAAAAGAGTTTGTGCCGGTGGTTAATATGGCGATTGATGCTAATTACTTATGTAAGTTTTCAGACACAACCTCAATCTCTATTTTAACGTCAGGTATTTTAGGTGAACAGTATTTAGGTATTAACCCTGTTATTGCCCCAGAATCTGCTGAGCAGCGTTGTATGGGCAATGAAGTGACTGTTAATGAACAAGATGCTGGCTTAGATGAGCTGTTTGGTGTTGAAAGTAAGGCTCTTGCCAATGGTGACTACATTACCGACACAAAATCAGCATTAGTTTTAGAAGAATTGATAGGTCAGTTCTTATTCAACCAAGGAAGTGAATAATTATGTTTAAGAAGTTTTTAGTATGTTTGGGCATGCTGCTGACGTTAAATGTCAATGCAGCTGATGCAAATATTGATTTAAAAGATCCTTATAAAATGGTGCGTAAAGTATCTGATCATACGTTTGCGCGTATTTCTAAAGATCAGCCTCTAATTGCGAAAGATAAAGAGCATTTACGCGTTATCGTTGAAGAAGAGCTGATGCCTTACATAGACTACAAATATGCTGCACTGCGCGTATTAGGTAATCATGTATCAAAGGTGCGCGCTATCGAAGATAAAGAAGAAAAAGCGAAAGCAATTAAAGAGTTGCAGCGCTTTATTGATGTATTTCAAAAATATTTAATCGCCACTTACGCTGGCGTGTTTACACAGTACACTAATCAAAGCGTTGAGTTCGCACCTGCGCAGCCTTTCAAAGGCCAAGATGTCGTAGTAGTGAAAACAAAAATTGTTGAGCCGGGTAAGCCAGATATTAAAATCGATTTTAAGGTACGCGAGGATCGTGATGGTGATTGGCGAGCCTATGACATGATTGCGGAAGGTATTAGCTTATTAGATGCTAAACAAAGTGAATTACAAGGTATTTTACGCCAACAAGGTATAGAATATGTGAGTGATTTATTGGAGCAGAAGAGCCAGTTGCCAGTTCAGTTCAGAGGTGAAGGTGGCAATGAGTAAAGTCGAGATTACTCAACTTGAAGAGAACCAGTTTCGAGTCAGTGGCGAACTGACTCGAAATTCAATTGGTCGTGAACGGCTTCTGAACGTTAAGCCAGATACTAAGCATAAAACATGGTATTTTGACCTTTCTGGGCTTTCTAGGGTTGACACGGCGGGCTTAGCTTGGTTAATTCACTCTTTCGCAGAATTAAAGCAGCAAGGCATTCACCTTGAACTGCAAAATAGCCCTGAGCAATTGCAAAACTTAATGCAGTTGGGTCAGGTCACAAACTTATTTGAGTGAGATTTATGGAAACGAGCCAAGTCGAAACGTTATTACGCGACGAATTAAAACTAGATGAAGTGATTGTTAAAGCAAATGGTAGCCACTACGAAGTGATTGCTGTTGGTGAGTGTTTTGATGGTTTATCTCGCGTGAAGAAGCAACAGTTGGTTTATGCTCCGTTAATGTCAACAATCTCAGACGGTACAATCCACGCTGTATCTATCAAAGCGTTCACACCGACTGAATGGAAACGCGAACAAAAATTTATTTTACCTCAATAGTCGCAGGGCCTCCAAATGGATCAATTTGTTATTCAAGGTGGCACCTCGCTGGCAGGTGAAGTCACTATTTCTGGCGCTAAAAATGCCGCTCTTCCAATTCTTTTTGCTGCGCTTTTAGGGCAGGGCAAAAGTACCTTTAGTAATGTTCCTCGTTTACGCGATATCGGCACCACAGAAGCCTTGTTAAAAACGCTGGGTGCAAATGTCGAATGGCAGCAAGACAAACTAATCATTGATGGTGCGACGGTTGATAAAACGCTTGCACCGTACGAGCTGGTAAAGCAAATGCGTGCCTCTGTGCTTGCATTAGGCCCTTTAGTTGCCCGTTTTGGCCAAGCGCAAGTATCACTGCCAGGTGGTTGTGCGATTGGTGCCCGCCCAGTTGATATCCATATTCAAGGCCTCGAGCGCATGGGCGCTATCATCAAGGTTGAAAATGGTTATATCAACGCTAAGGTTGATGGTCGCTTAAAAGGTGCTGAAATCTTTATGGAGATGGTCAGTGTTGGCGCAACAGAAAACTTACTAATGGCAGCAACGCTGGCTGATGGTAAAACTGTACTTGAAAATGCCGCTCGCGAACCTGAAATTACCGATCTTGCTAATTGCTTAATTGCGATGGGTGCGAAGATCAGCGGTGCAGGCACTAGCCGTATCGAAATTGAAGGGGTTGAGTCACTATCGGGTTGTGAGTACAGCATTCTTCCTGATCGCATTGAAACAGGTACCTTCTTGGTTGCGGCGGCAATGGCTGGCGGTGAAGTGCTTTGTAAAAATACAGACCACCATAGTCTTGATCCTGTGATTGAAAAACTACGCGCTACCAATGCCTTGGTTGAAGTCACTGATAACAGCATTTATCTTGATATGCGTGGCCGCGAATTAAAAGCAGTTAATATTAAGACTATGCCACACCCGGGTTTCCCTACCGATATGCAAGCGCAGTTTACAGCTTTAAATGTGGTAGCGAAAGGCAGTGCAACCATCACAGAAACGATTTTTGAAAACCGTTTTATGCACGTACCAGAGTTACAGCGTATGGGCGCAAACATTCGCTTAGAAGGTAATACGGCAATTTGTGGGGATACAGAAAGCCTATCAGGCGCGCAAGTGATGGCAACTGATTTACGTGCTTCAGCGAGCCTTATTTTGACAGGGATTGTTGCTCAAGGTGAGACTATTGTTGACCGCATCTATCACGTAGACCGTGGTTATCAACGCATTGAAGATAAGCTGAGTGCGCTAGGTGCTAATATCAGGCGCCGTTCAAGCTAATCGCTAAGACTTCCAAAAAAGGCCTAACACTTGTTAGGCCTTTTTTGTATCTGTATTACCTAAGTAACTACTGCTCGTCTTCGAGTTCTGCAACAGTCACCATTACTTTTAAGATTTTGCCATTGCGATATACTTCAAACTCAAGTTCTTTTCCTGGCTCTGTATTGGCCAGTTTCTCGAGCACTTGTTGTGGGTTTGCTACTGCAATACCGCCAATTTTAACTACAATATCTGTTTCTCTAATACCTGCTTTCCAGGCTGGACCAAATGGATCAAGTTGAGAAATACGCATACCTGCAACAGGCGTAAAGTTATCGCTAACATCTTTACCTGTACTATCAATGCCGGTGCCACTAAAGCCTAAATAGCCACGTACGACACGGCCATGCTTTATTAGTTTATCCATCACATCTTTGGCAATCGAGTAAGGCACCGCAAAGAAAATACCCTGAATATCGAGATTTTCATGAGTTTTAAATTGTGCCGAGGTAATACCGACTAAGTCACCTCTTGAATTGACTAACGCGCCACCTGAGTTGCCCACGTTAATCGCAGCATCCATCTGTAATAGGCTGCTGTAAGGGCTATCGATTAAGTTTTGTTTACCCGTCGCACTGATAATACCTTGGGTAATGGTTTGACCTAAGTTAAGCGGGTTACCTATCGCTAAAACAACATCACCTACACGTGGTTTAAATTTATCGTTCACTGGAATCTTTGGTAAATGCTCAGCGCTGATCTTTAACAGTGCTAAATCTGTTTGAGTATCAAAACCAATCACTTGTACATCATAAAAACGACGGCCATCAGCGAGCGTAACAATAATGAGGTCGGCATTTTTGATTACATGGTAGTTAGTCAAGATATAGCCGTCTTGGGTCATGATCACACCAGAGCCAAGAGCTTGAACGGTGTTTTGACGTTTATAGCGCGGTTGATTGGAAATGCTTTCTGAAAAAATAGTAACAACCGACGGCGCTGCTTTTTGTACTGCATCAGCAAAGCTCATATGTTCAGAGGATATCGCTGCAGGTAAATTCATATCTGGTAACAGTGTGCTACGAAGGCTTGGGCTAAATAAAACCACTAAAAAGGCAATGCCTAAACCAGTGAAAAGCGGTGGAAGGATAAATTTTAAAAGTTTCAGCACAGTATTCTTATTATCAGTGAGCAATCCCTTAATGATGGCACAAAAAAAATAACAGCGGCAAGCACCGCTGTTATTTTTTCATGATTTATCAACTAGGTTTACTGAATAAGTACGAAAATAAGCTCTCTACCTCGTTTAACACCTAGTACGATGTTACCTTTGGTATTTTCGATGATCTTATTCATGTCGCGGATTGTTTCAACGCGTTGACGGTTCACTTGCATGATCACATCACCTTCTTCAAGGCCGACACGAGCAGCTGGAGAACGCGCTTGTACGCCGGTTACTTCAACACCCTTACCATCACTCTTCTGGGTATTTTCTAATGTCGCTCCTTGGAAAGCTGGGTGCGTTTCTTCGCCAGCAGCAGTCGTTGCTGATGCACCATCTAATGTGACATTAACGGTTTTGATTTTGCCATCTCGGTAAATGCCCAGTTTTACTTTTTTGCCTTCGCCAAGGGTAGCAATTTTACTGCGTAATTCATGGAAACCACTAATTTCAGTACCATCAACGCTAATGATTACATCACCCGCTTTGATACCCGCTTTACTTGCTGCTGTATCATCCATTACTTGCATAACGTAAGCGCCTTGTTTTACGTCTAGCTGTTGTGCTTTAGCGAGGCCTGCATCAAGTGGTCGACCTGAAATACCCAGCGAGCCACGACGCACTTCACCGTGTTCGATGATCTGGTCAACAAGGTTTTTCATCATGGTAGATGGAATGGCAAAACCAATCCCCACATTACCACCTGATGCACCTAAGATAGCAGTGTTGATACCAATCAGTTCACCATTAAGGTTCACTAAAGCGCCGCCTGAGTTGCCTTGGTTGATAGCTGCATCGGTTTGAATAAAGTCTTCATAGCCCTCTATATTTAAACCGCTACGGCCAAGGGCACTGACGATACCTGATGTTACTGTGTGACTTAGACCAAATGGATTACCAATGGCAACAGCAAAATCACCTACACGTAACTGATCTGAATCGGCAATTTTAAGCGCTGTTAAGTCTTCAGCATCAATTTGCAGCAAGGCAATATCTGACTCTTTATCACTACCAATTTTGGTCGCGTCATATTCGCGGCCATCTTCTAAGGTCACCACCATTTTTTCGGCATCTTCGATAACATGGTTATTAGTAACCACGTACCCTTCGTCTGCATCAATGATCACACCTGAGCCTAGGCCACTAAATTCACGCTTTTGACTGCCACCACGAGGAACACCAAAAAAGTCATCAAATGGAGTCGCACGGCGGCGAACTTCTTTGGAGCCTGATACTTGAATGCTCACCACGCCCGGTGTGATTTGCTCAAGCATAGGTGCGAGGGTTGGCAATTGTTGACCATTTACAGCAACAGGAAGTTTTGCCATTGAAATTGCAGGGCTTAATAATAAGCTAGAAGATAAAATAGCAGCACTGATAACAGATAATTTCATTTTCATAGTCTGGGTTTACTCCACTTCAGAGATAAAGCAAAAACTAAAAAGGGCTGCATAAGCAGCCCTTTTCTTGGTTTAGATATAAAGCTGTTATATCTAATGACTATGGGGTCAAAAAAAAGTTCATCAAGAGGCTTTAGAATGTTCTGAAACTTTCTCTGAGCCAGTGAACAAGCCCGTTTCACCAACAACATAGTCAGCAGGCTGAGCTTCAGCACTTGAACGATCGCCTCTGCGGTCTTGTAATGAGTTTTGTAATTGCTCAGTTGTTTCTTTAGAAAAGAACGGCTCATTTGGGTGCTGTTTTTTATCAGCAAGTAGCAGTTTATTTGTTTCTTCTACATGGTTCAGTAGCTGGTCGTAGTTATCTTTCATTTTAGATACTAGCTTACCTGTGCTCGCTAGATGATCAGCTACATCTTGACGATATTGTTCAAGTGCATTGTTAGCTTGCTCGACTTGTTGTTCTAGTTCGTCTTGCTTAAATTGTTTTTTGGTTGCAAAAGCACCAATGAAGAATGCTGAAATTGCAACGATGATTAGAATACCTATCCAGGTAATTGTGCCCATAAATCTACCCCTTTGGGAAAAAATAACAAAAACAAATGCTTTAAAAGCATTTATAGTCCAATCATTATTAAAATATGCTTAATTTGATTGTGAAATCATACTGCGGGCTAATATACCCTGAGATACGATGCGTGTTAATATACTGTGCAAATTTAACTGTGTTTTATTGTAACGACCTATGACTCCTTGGCAGAAATACCAACAAGATTTACAACGTGAAGACTTTGTTCATGATGCAGCGCAAGAAAATGCAGTGCGCCATTTGCAAAGACTCTATGATGACCTAACGGCAGACAAACCGGCCGCGAAGGGGTGGTTTGCCAAACTATTCTCTAAAGATAGCACGCCAAGTATAAAAGGGCTGTATTTTTGGGGCGGAGTAGGTAGAGGTAAGACCTATTTAGTTGATACGTTCTACGAAGCTTTACCTACTGATCGTAAGATGCGTGTGCACTTTCACCGTTTTATGCATCGCGTGCATGATGAGCTGAAAAAGTTAAAAAATACCAGTAATCCATTAAATGTGGTTGCAGATATCTTTAAATCAGAAACAGATATTATCTGTTTTGATGAATTTTTTGTGCAAGATATCACTGATGCAATGCTGCTAGGTGGTTTGATGGAAGCCTTATTTGAGCGCGGCATTGTGCTGGTAGCTACGTCAAACATCGTGCCTGATGAGCTGTATCGAAACGGTTTGCAACGTGCACGTTTCTTACCAGCAATTGAGTTAGTAAAAGCCAACACCGAAATTGTTAATGTAGACTCGGGGGTTGATTATCGCTTACGTACCCTTGAGCAAGCCGAAATTTTCCATAGTCCGCTTGATAAGCAAGCTGATGATAATTTATTTGAATACTTCGATAAGTTGTCACCTGAGCCGGGTGTGCTCGATAAAGAAATTGAAATTGAAGGGCGGATGATCAAAACCCGTAAAGTGTCTGACTGTATTGCTATGTTTGAGTTTAGTGAACTATGCGAAACAGCCCGCAGCCAAGTTGATTACATGGAAATAAGCCGACTTTATAACACGGTGATTTTGTCGAACGTAAAAGCTCTTGGGCAAGCCAATGATGATGCCGCACGTCGTTTTATCGCGTTAGTGGATGAATTCTACGAGCGTCATGTTACGCTGATTATCTCTGCTGAAAAGCCAATAACCGAGCTATATAGCGAAGGTAACTTAAATTTTGAATTTAAGCGCTGTATTAGCCGACTACAAGAAATGCAATCGTTAGAATACTTAGCAAAAGAGCATTTAGCGTAGTAGAGCTGTCAGCTTTCAGCCGAACGGTGTTGAATGTAAGGCGCGCCAAGCAAGCGTGACGCCTACGATTGATGTAGGCGTGAAATTTATTTCGCGCGCACTTAGCTGATAGCCGATTTTCTCGAATAAAAAACAACCATCATATAGCAATGTGGTTCAAGTGCTGGTATACTCCCGCGTCTGCCACGTTGCGTTCTATTGCCAGATATTAGTTTAGCCTCTAATTGATGGCTCAAAGTCTTAAACTCGAAGGGGTTAAAGCATTCAACTTAGAGCGGTAATTAATAATAATTACCTGTGGTTTTAATTAAAAAACATTGGATTTTAATAAATGAAAACGTTTGTTGCTAAGCCAGAAACAGTAAAACGTGACTGGTACGTAGTTGACGCTGAAGGTAAAACTTTAGGTCGCATCGCTACTGAAATCGCTCGTCGCCTACGCGGTAAGCATAAAGCTGAATACACTCCTCACGTAGATACTGGTGATTACATCATCGTTATCAACGCTGAGAAAGTTACTGTTACTGGTAATAAAGCAAAAGACAAAATGTACCACGCACACACTGGTTTCCCAGGTGGTCTTAAGTCTACTACTTTCGACAAGCTTCAAGCTGCAAAGCCTGAAATGATCATCGAAAAAGCTGTTAAAGGCATGTTGCCACGTGGTCCTTTAGGCCGCGCAATGTACCGTAAACTTAAAGTTTACTCAGGTACTGAGCACAACCATGCTGCACAACAGCCTCAGGTTCTAGACATTTAAGGAGCACTATCATGGCAAATCAATACTACGGTACAGGTCGTCGTAAAAGTTCAAGTGCTCGCGTATTCTTACGCCCAGGCACTGGTAACATCGTAATCAACAAGCGCTCTCTAGAAGAGTACTTCGGTCGTGAGACTGCTCGCATGGTTGTTCGTCAAGCATTAGAGCACGTAGAAATGACTGAAAAGTTTGACCTACACATCACTGTTTCAGGTGGTGGTACAACTGGTCAAGCTGGTGCTATCCGTCACGGTATCACTCGTGCACTTATGGAGTTTGACGAGTCTCTACGTCCTACACTTCGTAAAGCAGGTTTCGTTACACGTGATGCACGTAAAGTTGAGCGTAAGAAAGTGGGTCTTAAGAAAGCACGTAAGCGTCCACAATTCTCAAAACGTTAATATTTACGTTTATCAGAATACCAAAAACCCAGCTTCGGCTGGGTTTTTTGTTTTTGGAGCTGCCAGCTTTCAGTAGTCAGTTTTTAGCAGATCGAGAGGGGGTTCCATCATTTATGCTTTTAAACAACAATAGCTTTACATTCATTTCTCGGGTTTTAAGCTTTTGATAGCTGATAGCTGATAGCTGATAGCTGATAGCTGATAGCTGATAGCTGATAGCTGATAGCTGATAGCTGATAGCTGATAGCTGA
>NZ_JACDWV010000201.1:0-312625 GCF_016464105.1 Pseudoalteromonas sp. bablab_jr010
AACTCAATCTGTACGAGTGCCCACACAGATGATTGCTTTATATTGTTAAAGAACGTTGCGACGTTGTCGCTAGGGATGCGTATAATACATCCTTAATTTTTCGAGTCAACACTTAATTTTAAACTTTCTTTTTAGACCGTTTTAAACCGAAGTTTTACTTAACTCTGTGTCACTTTGTTCAACGATTTTCATTGCTGCCCGCCGTGTCAGTGGATGCGCATTATAGGGATGCGAAGAATTAACGCAAGCACTTTTTGTAGAAAACTACTAAAAACTTACCTTTCGCGCAAAAAACAAGCTAAAGGCAGTAAAAAACACAGTTTACTGTACAAAATACAGCCAACTTTTCTCGAGAGGATCTTAAGTATTATCGAAATTAGGTAATACGCAAGTTTTTAAATAAAAAAGAGCCACAATCTTAGTGGCGCTTTTATCAATCAACTCTTAATTAGTACAAGATACTATATAACTTACGACGATACTTAGATGCCAAGGCATCGCCATCAGGTAAAGAAGCGATAATTTCTAGATAGGTTGGTTTTGCATCTGCGTAGTTAAGATCTTTTTTAAGTACATTAAATAACATCTCTAGTGCTTCTTCTTTACGACCCGCGCTATTAAGAGCATTACTTAGTTCTACTTTTATCTCTAAATCATTTGGGTATTTTTCAACTTTATCCTGCAGTGCTTTTATCTCTGGCGAATCAGTGGCAGCTAATGCTTGTTCACATTTTGCTTGAATATTTGTGAAATACGCATCACGTTCGTTTTCTGCAACCGAATCTAATAATGCTTGTGCATCTTCTAATTTATGAATTTGAATACAGATATCAGCTAAAACTAACTTTACACGTGTGTGATTTGGATCAAGTTCATAAGCCTGCTTTGCATAGTTAAAGGCATTATTTAGATCTTGATTAATTAACGCTTGCTTAGCTTGCTCTAATAATAACTCGTGTTGAGCTGGTAAATGTTTAGCTAGCGCATCGCGAATTTGCTGTTCTGTTTGAGCACCCGGTAACATATCCACAGGTGCTGAATCTTTTAACATCACAAGCGTTGGTAATGCTTGTAAACCAATTTGCTGCGCAAGTTGCCCTGCAAGAGCTTGCTCAACATCGCAATCTAATGTCGCTACTAATAAATGCTCACCATACTCATTTGCTATTTTCTCTAAAATTGCAGCTTGCTGATGGCACTCTGGGTTTTGCGCAGAGTAAAAAGTAAGTAGCACTAGCTTTTCAGCTGACGTTTCACCCAATGCTTGCTGCAAATTTTGTGGGGTAAGGTTTATCATATTATTCATTTGATTGATTGCACTATATAAGTATTTAGGTTTTTATATAGTGGCAAACATAACAATTACAAGCCCAACGGGTCGAGGTCATTATGAAATTATCTGCTATTTCTGCAGCTTTATTACTTCTTAGTCCATTCGCACAAGCAACAACGCTCGATTTAAACCTTCAAAAGACTATGCCTGAAATTGAAAAGCTATATTTAGACTTACATCAATCTCCTGAGCTGTCTTACCATGAAAAAGAAACGGGCCAAAAGCTTGCAAAGCAATTAAAACAACTGGGCTTTACTGTTACAGATAATGTAGGTGGTTATGGCGTTGTTGGTATTTATGAAAATGGTGATGGCCCTACAGTAATGATCCGCACTGATACTGATGGACTCCCAATTGTTGAGCAAACTGGAAAACCTTACGCTTCTAAAGTGACTGTAACAAATGATGCTGGTGCAACCGTTGGCGTAATGCATGGTTGTGGTCATGATATTCACATGAGTTCATTTATTGGCACAGCACAACAGTTAATGACACATAAAGAGCAGTGGCAAGGTACGTTAATGATGGTCGCACAACCTGCAGAGGAAGTTGGCGGTGGTGCAAAAGCAATGCTTAAAGAAGGGCTTTTCACTAAGTACCCTACTCCAGATCATGTTATTGGTTTGCATGTAAGTGCAAGTGTTCCTGCTGGTAAAGTTAGCATGAAAACTGAATATACAATGGCAAGTGTTGACTCTGTTGATATTATAGTAAAGGGCAAAGGCGGTCATGGTGCCTACCCACACACAACGATAGACCCAGTTGTGATTGCTTCACGTATTGTATTGGCACTGCAAACTATTACTAGTCGCGAATTGTCACCACTCGAGCCGTCAGTGATCACCGTTGGCTCAATTCATGGAGGCTCTAAACACAATGTCATTTCAGATGAAGTAAAACTACAACTTACATTGCGTAGCTATAACCCTGAAGTTCGTTTACAACAAATCGCGGCAATTAAACGAATTACTAAAGGCATCGCATTAAGTGCAGGGCTTGACGAAAGCTTAGCACCAGAAGTCTATGTGCATGAAGATGAGTCAATTCCTTCAACTTATAACAATCCTGCACAAACCAATGTAGTGCGTTCAGCAATTGCTAACGCTATTGGTGAAGACAATGTACTTGAAACTGAAGCTGTAATGGCCGGTGAAGACTTTGGCCTTTATGGCCGTACAGAACAAAATGTGCCGATTACTTTGTTTTGGTTAGGCGGTGTTGAACCGAGTCAATATGACTCAGCAATGCAATCTGGCGCAACATTACCTTCTTTACACTCAAGTAAGTTTGCACCTGATTACAAAAAAGCACTTCCTACTGGAATTACAGCAATGAGTAACGCCGCGGTTGCCCTATTCAACAAAAAGTAGTTTAGGCTGACTTAGCTCTGGGCTTAGCTTTTCTTTTAAAACGTCGCTTTTGCGGCGTTTTTGGTAACTGGGCAAAGACTTGGCTATCGCATTGCTTGGCTTGCTCAACTAAAGCATGTAACTCTTCCAACAATGGTGTTAAAAATTGCTGATAACTCATATGCTGTTCAGCGATATTACCTAACGACGCTTCCCACTTAGCTGTTAAGTCAGGGCTAGCAAGCTGTTCTGGTAATGTACTTATAAGAGCTTTACCTGTTGCGGTAGCCAGAATGTTTTTACCCTGACGTTCTAAAAAACGGCGTTTAAATAAAAGCTCAAGAATACCGGCTCGCGTAGCTTCAGTACCAAGACCATCTGTTTCCTTAAGGATCTTTTTAATTTCTGGGTCTTTCACATACCGACTGATGCCTGTCATGGCACTTAATAAGGTCGCATCAGTAAAATGCGCTGGCGGTGTCGTCATTTTGTCTACTACTTCACCTTGATTGCAATGCAGCTGTTGACCTTTTTCAAGTGGTGGTAAGGTTTGCTCATCTTTTAACTCTGTTTTGCCCATTAATATTTTAAAGCCTAAGCTAACATCTTGCTTAGCTGCTGCTTTAAAAAGCCCACCCGCAATTTCAACCGTTATTTTGGTTTCGTTAAATAGATAGTCTGGGTAAAATTGGATTAAATAATGACGACAGATCAAGCGATAGATTTTTTGTTCATCACTATTTAAGGACGCTGAGCGAAGTTGTTTTTCGGTTGGAACAATAGCGTGGTGAGCTGCCACTTTGCTGTCATTAAAACATTTACTCCGCTTACTGCTATCAGCTTGCTTACAAGCTTCAATTGCTTGACCTTCATTATTAGCGATGGCGGCAATAATACTCGCGGCATCTTTATGATGATCTTTTGGTAAATAGCGATTATCTGAACGAGGGTACGTAATTAACTTATGACGCTCATACAAGTTTTGGCAGGTATCTAGCACTTTTTGTGCAGGCATTGAAAACGCCTTTGCCGCATCAATCTGTAAAGCGGATAAATTATAAGGTAGCGGTGCCTGTTGTTTTTTTTGCTTTTGCTCAAGCTCAACCACTTTAGCTGGTTGATTAGTTATGCGTGACACAACATTTTCAGCAAGCCCCCTATGCAATACTCGCCCTTCTTCATCTTGATAAGGTTCACATGCTTTACTTGGTTGCCACTTTGCAGCAAATGTTTGCTGCTGCTGAGTTGCAAGGTGCGCTAAAACTTCGTAAAAAGGTTTTGCTACAAAATTAGCGATTTCATTATCACGATTAACGACTAAACCTAAAATAGGCGTTTGAACACGCCCAACAGATAGCACATTGCCAAATCCAGCTTTTTGCCCAGCAAGCGTATAGGCTCGAGTTAAATTCATGCCAAATAACCAATCGGCACGTGATCGAGCTAAGGCAGACACACTCAAAGGAATAAAATCGCGGTTCGATTTCAAATTATTTAGTGCTTTTTTAACTGCACTTAAGTTTAAGTCGCTGATCAAGAGTCGTTGAATTTGCTGTTTTTTGGCTTGGCTAAGTTTAACCTGTTCGATCACTTCATCAACCAATAGCTGGCCTTCCCTATCAGGGTCGCCAGCATGAATTATTGTACTTGCCTGCTTAATGAGCTTTTTTAGTACAGTAAGTTGTTTGCGTGTTTTTGCTTTAGGTTTTAATTGCCATTGTTCTGGCACGATAGGTAAATGCTCAAATCGCCATTTTTTAAAACTTGCATCGTAATCATCGGGCTCTGCTTGCTCAAGTAAATGACCAATACACCAAGAGACACAATCTCCATTACCAAGCTCTATATAACCATCCTGTTTTTTTTGTGGTTTTGGTAGAGCATCTGCAATGGCTCGTGCCAAGGATGGTTTTTCGGCAATGTAAAGTTTCATAACGCAACACTAAATACTGTTTTTATAAACAGTAGTCTAGCACAGGATTTTTAACGAAGAAACGCCTTAAGCTTGCTGGCTTCGTCGAGTAAAAAGATAGATAAGTGGTAGGTAACATACGACCACAGTACCAATATTGATTAGCGGTAGCAGGGTCTTATACATGTAAGTGCTGTAAGACAAATCCCAAAGGTGGCGGTCAACTAAACGGAACAATTGCAAAATAGGCGCCATTATCACAACCAACTGCCCTAAAACACTTTGCCATAAGTAGACTTTATCTTTAATACCTAAGTAAGCAATGATTGCCATCCAAGCAATATCATTAAAAGCCCAAACGACATAGCGCCAAATATAAATGTCATCAAATTCACGTAAGCCGCTATGAATTAAGGTACCGTATAAAAAGAAACATGCAGTTATTACGGTAAAGTGGAATGCCTGCCAATCTTTGCGGAGGTAGAAAACGAAAATAGCAGGGATCAGAATGAACACCCAGCTATTATTCAAAATTGAGATGGTATATACAAACCAATCAGGCAAAATTAACTAACCTTAATCTGTTTTACCATCATCGTCGCCACTACCATTACCAGGCATGTAGCTATATTTATCAACTTTTTTCATTTTTATTCTCTATTACATTTGTTAATGAGGCTTAACTTTAATTGATTTACTGCCTTACATCAATAGGTTCAGATTCGTGTGCTTTACCTTGCATAATAGAGATTTCAACACGGCGATTTCGCTTGCGATCTTCGTCGGTTACATTCGGTACTAGAGGCCTCGTTTCTGCGTGGCCGACTACCATCATACGGGACTTATCAAACCCTGGCGCTTTTTCCATTTCACTGGCAACTGCCACCGCACGTTTTGATGATAAATCCCAATTATTAGTATAAAGCTCATTCGATACTTGGAAGTCATCAGTGTGACCTGACACGGTTATTTCACCCGGCACATCTTTTAACAGCGTAGCAATATCACGAATAATAGGTTTAAATTTTGGCTGTAAAAAAGCACTACCCGATGGGAATGAACCATTCTCACGAATGCGAATAATAATTTGCTGGCCTAATGACTCGAGCTCAATCGCACCATCCATAATTTGCTGTTCTAGTTGCTGAGCAATTTTCTTCACAAGTTCATTTGTTTGTTCTTGATCAGCCGCAGAAATTGACTGTTCTAAAGCTTGTTGCTGAGCCGTACTTTGCGATTCACCACCACGTTTATTACCGCGCTGTTCTTGTCGACCACCGGCGGAGCTTTCGTCGCCAGCCTGAAACTCAAGCATTTGTTGTGTCATCTCAACGGTTTGTTGCTGAATCGTTTCAATAGGTGTTGGCTCAGGTTTACCCGGAGTGAACTCCATGGCAATAACAGAGGTTCCTTTTGGAATATCTTTTACTTCAATTTTATTTTGTACACCAAAAGCAAACTTCATAGAGCCAGCAATTTGCTTAAACTTCAGCACGTCCATTTCAGAGAAAGCAAGCAAGAGTACAAAGAAGCACATTAATAATGACATTAAATCCGCGAAGGTACCCATCCATGCAGGCAAGCCTGGTGGAGGACATTTGCACTCTTCATCTGACATGCTCTACTCCTCGGTATCAACTTTACGTTTTGATTCGGCTAAGTAGTTTTTCAAAATACCTTCAATTACTTTCGGGTTCTGACCGTCTTGAATACCTAGCACCGCGTCAAGAATTAAGCGTTGATTGAGGGCTTCTTCGTCTTTACGCAGTTCTAGTTTTACCTGAATTGGAATAGCGACAACGTTTGCTAAGAAAGCACCATAGAGAGTTGTTAAAAGGGCAACTGCCATTGCTGGGCCGATTGCCTTTGGGTCATCCATGTTTGATAACATAGCAACCAGACCGATTAGCGTACCGATCATACCCATTGCAGGAGCAATATCGGCAAGTGATTTGAATAAACCAGCACCGAGTTCATGACGGTTAGCAGTAAGAGAAATATCTTTTTGCAGCGTGGCGCGAACGACATCAGCATCATGACCATCCACTAACATATCGACCCCTTTACGCATAAAACCGTTGGGGATTTCAGCTTCTTCTAATGCTAAGAAGCCACCTTTACGTGCAGAATCAGCTAATTCTACTGCTTTTTCAATTAATTCTTCCGGAGATTCGATTTTGAACATAAAAGCTTTTGCTGCCACTTTACCTATGCCCAAAAATTGCCCCATGGTGAAATTTGATAATACAATAAAAATCGAACCACCAAATACAATGACCACCGAAGGCGTGTTGTAAAACATTGCAACTTGGCCATCACTACTTAACACCATCGACATAGCAATTAAGCCTATGGCACCAAGAATACCTATTATGGTTGCTAAATCCACATACCCCTCCAGAGGAACAATTACACGATACACTCAAGTATCAAATTTTTATTATTAACTGCTTATCGGCAAGCAGTTGAAATACTTAAATCATTAAATGAATTAATTTTATTTTAATGTAAGATTTTTAAGCTACAAGTTTAAGCTGTATTTAAAATCGTAAAAATAGCATACTAAAAATGAATTATGCGTAAAAAAACACATCATTCTTTGACCTAGTTTAGCATTCCCCCTAAAATTGGCCTCACTTTCTAACAGCTATCGAGGCCACAATGGCAACAAAGAAACCAGAAAACTTAAGCTTTGAAGAAGCACTGGATGAATTATCTCAAATTGTTGCACAAATGGAGCAAGGTGAATTGTCACTGGAACAATCACTAAAACAATTTGAACGCGGCATTGCGCTAGCAAACGCTTCGTCTGGTAAGTTACAACAAGCCGAACAAAAAGTTGCCATTTTAATGGGTAACGATAGCCAAGCGCCTCTTAGCAATTTTGATTCAAACTTGGACTAATTAAGTGCAATTAAAAGAACAATTACAACGCGCTCGTGAAGACGTAGAAGCACACTTAAATCGCTATTTTGAACAGCCACTTAATACCGAAAAAAACATCAAAGAAGCCACCCACTACGGTGTTCTAAATGGTGGTAAACGCTTACGTCCTTACCTTGTATATGCAACGGGCCGGATGATGGGCGCGGACAAGGCCGATCTTGATATTCTTGCCGCCGCTATTGAGTGTATTCATAGCTATTCTTTAGTTCATGATGACTTACCAGCAATGGATGATGATGACTTAAGACGTGGCCGCCCTACCTGTCATATTGTCTATGGCGAAGCACAAGCCATACTCGCAGGTGATGCCTTACAAACACTGGCATTTGATTTAATTGCCAATCATCAATTTGCTGTTTCTGCGAGCCAGCAAGTAAAAATGATTGCCTCATTAAGCAAAGCCTCAGGTATTGAAGGTATGGTAGGTGGGCAAGCACTGGATATTGAAGCGACCGATAAAGAAATTACAGTTGCTCAGCTAGAGCGCATTCATCAGCTAAAAACGGGTGCCTTGCTTAATTGTGCAATTACACTCGGTGCATTGAGTGCAAAAAGCTGTGATGAACATACACTCGCGCAATTAAACCTATTCGGTCAAGCAATTGGGCTGGCCTTTCAGGTACAAGACGATATCCTTGATGTAGAAGCTGATACTGAAACATTAGGTAAGCCACAGGGTTCCGATGTTGCTGCAAACAAAGCAACCTACCCTGCTTTATTAGGGATGGCAGGCGCAAAGCAAAAAGCCCAAGATTTGCTGGCTCAAGCCCATCAAGCTCTTGAGGCTATTGATTACGACACCAGCGAATTAGCGAGTCTTGCAAGCTATATTGTTGAACGCAATTATTAATACCTAAAAAGAAAGACAAAATAACTAAAAAATCGGAGCGGCAATGGGCTATAATGCACTCTGGTTAGCGAAGGATGTATAAAAAATCATGACACTTGATAGTAGCAAGTATCCATTATTAAGTTTGGTTGACGAACCAGCACAACTGCGTGATTTAGCGCAAGACAAGTTACCTGCGTTTAGTAAAGAGTTACGCGGATACCTACTTAACTCAGTTTCGCAAAGTAGTGGTCATCTAGCATCAGGTTTAGGCACTGTTGAGTTAACAGTTGCACTGCATTATGTTTATAACACTCCTGAAGATCGTTTAGTTTGGGATGTGGGTCATCAAGCATACCCGCATAAAATCTTAACGGGTCGTCGTGACCAAATGCATACTATTCGTCAAAAAGACGGTTTACACCCATTCCCATTCCGTGAAGAAAGCCCATACGATACTTTCAGTGTTGGTCATTCGAGCACCTCAATTTCAGCAGCCTTAGGTATGGCCATTGCTGCAGAAAAAGAAGGTAAAGATCGTAAAACTGTTGCTGTTATTGGCGATGGTGCGATCACTGCTGGTATGGCATTTGAAGCAATGAATCACATGGGTGATGTTAATCCTAACGTGTTAATTATCTTAAACGACAATGAAATGTCGATTTCAGAAAACGTGGGGGCACTCAATAACCACTTTGCCCGAATTTTATCTGGTAGCTTCTACACCAATATTCGTGAAGGCAGTAAAAAGCTCCTTTCTGGTTTACCGCCTGTGAAAGAACTTGCTAGCCGCATGGAAGAGCACCTAAAAGGAATGGTCATTCCGGGTACGTTCTTTGAAGAGTTAGGCCTAAATTACATCGGCCCAATCGATGGTCATGATGTAAATATGTTGGTTGATACCTTACGTAATATGCGTAACCTTAAAGGCCCACAGTTACTACATATTAAAACGCAAAAAGGTAAAGGTTATAAGCCTGCTGAAGCGGATCCAATTGGCTACCACGGCGTACCAAAATTTGATCCGAGCATGTCGAAATTACCAAAATCAAAACCGGGTGCTGCCACATTCTCAAATGTGTTTGGTGACTGGTTATGCGATATGGCAGCCCAAGACGACAAGCTAATGGCAATTACCCCTGCGATGCGTGAAGGTTCAGGCATGGTGCGTTTTTCAAAAGAGTATCCTGCGCAATACTTTGATGTGGCGATTGCTGAACAACATGCTGTAACGCTTGCAGCAGGCCTCGCTTGTGAAGGGTTGAAGCCTGTTGTTGCTATTTATTCAAGCTTTTTACAACGCGCTTACGATCAACTTATCCACGATGTAGCATTACAAAACTTACCTGTTTTATTCGCTATTGACCGTGCAGGTATTGTTGGTGCTGATGGTGAAACTCACCAAGGCGCCTATGACTTAAGTTTTATGCGCTGTATTCCTAATATGATTATTATGGCGCCAAGCGACACGAACGAGTGCCGCCAAATGCTTTACACTGGCTACCAATGCAATCAACCTGTTGCTGTTCGTTACCCACGTGGTAGTGCCGGCAATTGTGATGTTGAATCAACAATGAGTGCGATTGAAATCGGTAAAGCGCGTAGTATAAAACAAGGTAGTAAAGTGGCCATCTTGTCGTTCGGTACGCTGTTAGAGAGCGCCAAAGTAGCCGCAGATGAGCTAAATGCAACAGTGATCGATATGCGCTTTATCAAACCTCTTGATACTGAAGCTATTAATGAGTTACTTAGCAGCCATGATGTCATTGTTACTTTAGAAGACAATGCCATTGCAGGCGGTGCTGGTTCTGCTGTGAATGAATATTTGGCTGCAATCAAAGCCGATGTGACTATCTTAAATTTAGGTATTCCAGATGAGTTCATTAAGCATGGCACACAAGATGAAATGCACGCTGAGATGGGCCTAGATGCCAATGGCATCTTAACTCGCATTAAAGAGTTCATGGCTTAAAAACTATACGCAATTCATTAAAAAGGAGCCTCATGGCTCCTTTTTTATTATTTAAAACCATACACATAAAAAATAACTTACCTATTTTCTATTTTCTTGCATCCAATATCTTTAGCTAGCCGTTTATTCATTGAGGTTAACTCGTGAGCACGTATTTTGTCGTTAAACAATACAGGTTGTTTGTTCACATTTGATGGAATATTTAAAAGGTATAGACAAATGAATACGATTAAAAGTAAAGCTATTAAAGATCAACAACTCGCTAATTCAAAACTATCTAAGGTCATGTTTTCTGCCATTGCTCTTGCTGTGATGCTGGGTATTACAGGGTGTGATGGAGATGATGGTAAAGATGGTGCTATGGGAGCTCAAGGTGCAGCAGGGCAAGACGGTACTAATGGTGTCGATGGCCAAAATGGCGCTGACGGTCAAAATGGCGCTGATGGTATGAATGGCAACGATGGCGCTCCTGGCTTTGCATCAGCAACATTTATATTAGCGAACAATGGCTCTGATAATGCGGGCACTATCAACCTCATTGATCAAAATGCCGCTAAACTCACAACATTTAATACTGGTGCTAATGAAGGTGTTGTTTTCGATAGCTTAGGTAATTTAGTGCAAGCTGCTGATTCTGGAAATGGAGCACTGAGTACCGTATGCCAAGTGTTAAACCGTGCAGATGGCATGTACACCAATAATATTGATCGTACATTAACTGGCACAAACACCACACTTGTAAATCCGAAGGGCATACATATCTCTAATAAATATGGTCTTGTTTTTATTGCTGATTTTAATGCTATGCAAGTAACTGTATTTGGTAAAGAAACTGCAGGCGATGTAGCACCATTAGCAACAACGGTAACTGATGCAACACCATGGGATCTTACGTACGATGAAAATAATGATCGTCTTTACGTCGCACTAACTAATGGTGATGTTGCTGTTTACGACAATTATGTAATGGGTGGTTTTACTGCAACACCAACTCGAACCATTACACCAAGTGATGAAACTGGTACAAAAATTTCAGTCAATATTCATGGTATTGCTTTAGATATGACTAGTAACAAGCTTGTGCTGTCTGATGTAGGTAGTGCATCTGATGCAACAGATGGTGCACTCTTTGTCATTTCAAATGCTGCTCAAGCAGATGGTATGGTAGCGGTTGACCGTCATATAGCAGGTCCAATGTCTATGCTCGGTAACCCTGTGGATATAAGTCTTACTGGCAGCGACTTGCGTGTGGCTGAAAAATCAAATGATGCAGTTTTAGTATTTAGTAATATATTTGCAGGCGAAAGTGGTGATGTATCACCAGATCTCATCACGCCAACAACAAAACCTGAATCAATAACAGAAACCGTTATGCATAATAATATGCAAGATAGCTCTGATAGTATTATGGTTAACATGCCCCTGCTCGGTGTAGCTGTAAGTAGTAACCCAGGAACAGTAGGTCCAACAACAGGTCAAATTAGTCGTTTAAACGCACCTTTAACAGCCGAACTGGCAACGTATAATGCAAGTCAAACAATTGAAAGTGTGGCTTTTGATAAGTCTGGCACTAGCTACGCAACATTTGATGATGCAGTTACATCGATGGGTGGTATCGTTATTTCAAACAAGGTTGCAACACAGCGTAACGGCGAAAGTTACGCAACCAACCAAGATAGAACAATCATGGGAGCAAGTACTGGTATTATCTCACCAAAAGGTATTGATATAGCTTCAGATACAGGCATGATTTTTGTTGCTGAATTTAATGCAACAACGCCTGGTGTTCTCATTTTCTCTAGCTGCGCAACAGGTGATGTAAGCCCATTAATGACCCTAACACCCAGTGCTAGTGCACGCCCTTGGGATGTAGACTATGATCCATCAACTGACAGGGCATTTGTTGCACTTACCAATGGCACAATTGCTGTTTTTGATGAAGTGAAAAGCAAGTGGATGTCAGGTATGACAACCATTACAGGTGAAGATCGTTTAATTACCCCTGCATCGGGCGGCACTGCATTTGCTGCACCAACCAATATTCATGGTATTGATTACGACCCATTAAGTGACTCACTAATAGTTTCTGATGTTGGCTCTGCAGCCGATGCCACCGACGGGAAAATTTATGTGATTAATAGTGCCGCTATGGCCAGTGGTTTAACCAATGTAAGTGTAAATATCGCAGGTCCTGCAAGCCAATTAGGTAACCCTGTCGATATTATGTATACGGGTAATGATTTATATGTTGCCGAAAAATCAAATGGCCTAGTTATGCGCTTTGATAATATTTTAAATAGCCCTAGCGGTGACATTGCAGCAACGGTGAGCTACTCCTTTACCGCCCCAGAGTCTGTGGCTGTTTTACCAGCTTGGCTTAAACACTAACCATCAAAAGGTGTTTAGGTAACGAACGCCTCTGTTGGCCTCCAATGCCTTATCTAGCCCTAGGTAAGGCATTTTTTATACCTGCTCACTTAGTTTAGAGAGTATTAACGCATCCAAATTTTAATATCGGCTAAACCATTGGCTTGCAGTGCGCTGAGTTGCTGATCAACATTGTTGCTTTGCTCGAACTCAAAGGCATCTAATTGCTCATCAAAGGTAATGTTTGCTACACCATCGCCACCGCGCTTTTTAACTTGATGCAGTGCGATATCGGCAAGGTTAACTGAGGTTTCCCAACCAATAACTTGGCCACCCAGTAAAGGTAATGGATAAAAAGACCAACCAATCGACGCAGTGATAGTGGTCGACTGCCCATTCGGTAATCTAAATGGGTTTGCTGCAATTGCTTCACATAAATCGGCCACATAATTGTCTATTGCTGTGCGTTTGAAATCACGTAGTAAGAGTAAAAACTCATCACCACTCCAACGCGCAACATAGTCAGAACCTTGAGTACGGCTATTCAACAAAGTCGCCATTTGCTGTAAACAGCTATCGCCTGCAAGTGGGCCATACGCATCATTAATGCGGCTGAAGTTATCAAAGTTTATTATTAATAGCACTAGCGACTTACCCTGCGCTTGCAATGACTGTGAGTTACGCTGGAAGTGTTCGATATCTTTAGGGAGCTGATCAAACAAGAAGCGACGGCTACGTAAGCCTGTAAGCTCATCTGAGTGACTAACTAGCTTAAGCTGTGAGTTCACTTGGTTAAGCTTATCGTTAGCTTCTCGAAGCTCTACGGTACGTTCTGTTACTAAGCTTTCAAGCGCTAATTGCTTACGTTTCTCTTGCGCTCTAAATACCCAAAACACGAGGTAGAACAGTAAAATAAAGCTGCTGGTGATCAAGAGTCTAAAATAAATAGTCTCATCAAAACGACGCGGCACTACAAAGCTGTACTCGGTACGACGTGCTTTTTGCCAATCTTCACCACGACGCTTTGCTTCAAGTTGGAACAAAAACGATCCCGGCGGTAAGTTGGTATAGATTGCCTCACGACGAGTATTGGCATAACGCCAGTCACTGTCTAAGCCACTTAAACGATAACGGAACTCGATACTTGAAGGGGCATAATAATCAATCGCGGTATATTTTAACGTTACATCGCGTTCATCAATTTGTAGCTCAGGCTTATTACCTAAAGTTGCGGTACTTAAATGACGAAGCGGCGTGATCAAGCTTTCAATGCGAGGCTTAAGTGCTTGTACACCAAACAGCTCAACGCTCTTTGGTATTTCTACCACACCTTGCAGACTTGGGTACCAAATAGAGTTGCCTGTGTCTGCTACAGCATCATGGCCAAGGCCTGCACAACATTGACTGGCTTTACCGTCAAGTTGACGGTCAAACGATGAGATCACTTGTTCTACTTTTAAACTTTCGATATCAGTACCAAACTGCTCTACAGGCATACGGTATACGCCTTTCATAGTACTGACCCAAATACGTTTTAATTGCTTGTCGTAAACTAGACTGAAAATAGAGCCATACGGTAGACCATCGGTGGCATCTAACTGACGCCACTGCCCTTTGGTACTGCGATAAAATAAGCCATCGTTAAGTGAACCAATTAATATTCCCACTCCTTCGATATTCAAAATACTGGTGACGTAAGCACTTTCTAAACTAGTTTGGTCGCCAATTTTTTCAATCCCGCGGTCGGTAAAGTAATAAGCTCCTTTACTGGTACCTATTAAGCCAAAATTTTGCTCATCATGAACATAAGTAATAAATTTGCTGCTTAAGAAGGCATTGTATGCAAAAGGTGTTAAACCACCATAACTTAAGCGGTACATACCGCGGCCAGTACCGAGCCAAAATCCACCTTTGCTAGAACGGCTAATTGCAAATACTGGGTTATCGCGCAGCGCTCGCCCAGGCACCGTATACAGGTTTTGGTTTTCGTAATAAAACACACCGCGGCCTGTTGCGATGTACAAACGATCACCATCAAATTGTAAGTCGTGCACTGCTGCTCGACCAAACTGATTACTCGGAATTTGATTTACAAAATTCTTGTTGTAGTCGAAGTAGCCAACACCGCTACGGTTAGCCACCCATAATTTGCCATCAGGCGCTTGGCTAATCGCCATCACCGCTTCGGTCATATTTGAGATAGCTGAGTGACGTTCAATACGCCCTTCGTGAGCAAGCCATAAGCCTTCACTGAAGCTTGCCAGCCAAATGTTATTTTGATTGTCACGGAAAATATCGGCAAACCAAATGCTTTGATCGAGCTGGCTAGGTTCAACCCATTGCCAATCTCCTGAATTATTACGGAATAATAAGCGTCCATAAGTAGAGATCCATAGCGCGCCATCGGAGTCGCTCATAAACTTATAAACGGCAGAGTTACTGGCATTTGGCAGTGGGAATGGACGCAGTTCGTCATCTAAATCAAGAAAGTAGGCACCAAGCTCTGATGCAAGATACAAGTTACCTTCAAGCCACGCCATGTCATGAATAATGGTTTGCGCTAATCGTTCAGGTAGTGAAACCTTGGCAGTCAGCTCTAATCGTAATTTCGCAAAATCAGAAGAGGTATTAGTTAAACGCAATAAGTGACGCTCATTAACCAGCCAAATGCCTTCTGGCGACAATGCCATTTGACTCACCGAACCCACAATTTGCGTAATAGCAGTGGCATTAGATACAGGTACAATTAACGCGGAGTTTTGATTGAGTGTGACTTGATTTCGAGCAACATAATAAAGGCCATTCGCTGCAATCCAAATACTGCCTTTGGAATCTTCGAGAATATCGCGCACCGGACCTTTAACGTTAAAGGTTTGCGACATCATGGTTTTAGGATCAAGTGTTACTAAACCATTCTTGGTACCAACCCAAAGTAACCCTGTGCTATCGACTAGTAATTTATTGATACCATTACTTGGCAGGAAGTCGCTGTTTTGCGTATTGAAGTTAGTGAACGTATTACCATCAAAGCGGCTTAAGCCAAACTGAGTACCCAGCCACATATAGCCTTGCTCATCTTGAGCAATACTTTTTAATGATTGCGATGGCAAGCCATTTTGGATGTTCCACTGTTTGACGACATAGTCAGTAATAGATGCAAACGCAGGCAAGCTGCAAAGCATCAACAAACAGACAACTAGAAATCGCATCATATACTTGCCACCAAGTAACACTTAACTCATCGTTTAAAAAGGCAAATAGCCTGCTTTAAACAAGGCTTGAACACAAATTAATGAAAAAATACCTGCTAAAATATCATCAGCCATGATGCCCAAGCCCCCGTGTAAACGTCTATCTAAAATTCTGATAGGACCTGGTTTAGCGATATCAAAAAAGCGGAACAATAAAAAACCAACCAACAGTGACTGCCAACTCAGTGCAGCACCAATCATGGTGATATAATAACCAGCAACTTCATCCCAAACAATGGCTGGATGATCATGCACCCCTAAGTCATCTGCTGTTTTACCACATGCCCAAATACCAAACACGCTGATCACGACAGCAAATACAATTTGTAACCAAAGCGGAAAATACATTGTGGTGAAAATAAATGGCAAGGCAGCAAAGGTACCAAAGGTGCCTGGCGCTTTAGGGGCAAGGCCTAAGCCAAAACCCAGACCAAAAAATTGGTGTGGGCGTTTTAAATTGAATAAACGGTTACTGCTCAAACCGGCTCCTTTGTAAAGTGCTGAAAGCCTTTTCCTTGGTAGTTAAACTTTTCGCCGTCAAGCAATAGCTCAATCTCACCTTCGCCACTTTTAATTTGACCTACACAGCTTGCTTCTACACCATATTGGCGCAGTTTCATATCAACCATGCTTTTATTGCTTTCTGGCACAGTAAACAGCAACTCATAGTCGTCACCGTAATTTAAGATATAATCAAACTGCTCGGCACGTGGAATCGACGAATTTAATGCATCAGAAACAGGCACTTTATCGACATTGATCACTGCACTAACTTGCGATAGCGCTAAAATATGGCCTAAATCTGCCAACAAGCCATCAGAAATATCGATAGCCGCAGAGGCAGCGCCTCGCAAAACCTGACCGGCTGCTACACGTGGCGTCGGATAATCAAAACGATTATTTAAATAGCTTAAGTGTTCAGGGGCGATATCGAGGCCTTGTTTACGGGCTTCAATGGCTACACCAGCATCACCTAACGGACCAGTTACATAAATCCAATCGCCCACTTTAGCACCGCTACGGCGCAGTGCTTTGCCTTCAGGCACGATGCCTTTAGCACAAATCGTAATAGTTAAAGGACCTTGAGTGGTATCACCACCAATGATTTGCACATTGAAGTACTCTGCAATTTCATGCATGCCTTCAGTGAACTCTTCAAGCCACTCTATATTTGCTTCAGGCAAAGTTAGGCCTACCGAAATCCACGTAGGTTCAGCGCCCATTGCCGCAAGATCACTTAAGTTAACAGCTAAAGCTCGATGCCCAAGAGCACGCGCAGAGATGTCATCAAAAAAGTGTACGCCCGCAACTAAAGTATCTGTTGTTACCGCCAATTGACAGTTTTCAGGCACAGTTACTAAGGCACAATCGTCACCAATACCTAGGTTCACATCACGGCGAATAATGCCACGGCCCTTAAAGTAACGATTGATTAATTCAAATTCCTTCATACACAAAAAAGCCGGCCCAAGCCGGCTCTCCTTTACGGGGTTACTTACTTACGCAGTTCTTTCACTGCTTTATCAAGTACACCGTTGACAAATTTATGGCTGTCTTCAGCACCAAACATCTTAGCAAGCTCAATGCCTTCATTGATTGCCACTTTGTAAGGTACGTCTTCACGGAATTTCAGCTCATAGCCAGACAGACGTAAAATTGCTTTTTCGACCATGTCTAACTCATCAGCTGGGCGTGCTAAATGTGGTGCAACGATTTCATCTAATTGCTTACAGTTAACAACAACACCGCGTGCTAGGTCTTTGAAATATTCGACGTCGATCTTAGTCACATCATTTTCAATTAACATTTGCTGTTCAATATCAGCAATTGGGTTGCCGCTTAACTGCCAAGAGTATACGGCTTGAAGTGCTAAGATACGTGCTTTACGTCTTGCTGCTGGTTTCACAGAGATTCCTTAAACTTAAATTTTGTCTAACACATTAACCATTTCAAGCGCACCTAAAGCAGCTTCGCCGCCTTTATTACCCATTTTGGTACCTGCGCGCTCAATTGCTTGCTCAATGCTTTCAGTGGTTAATACGCCAAATGCAACCGGGATATCGTACTCAAGAGATACTTGTGCAAGACCTTTGTTTGATTCGCCAGCGACTAAATCAAAGTGTGGCGTACCACCTCTGATCACGACACCTAGAGCGATGATTGCATCGTGTTCTTTCTTTGCTGCAACGCGTTTCGCTGCTAAAGGTAATTCAACGGCACCTGGTACGTAAACAACAGTAATGTCGTCTTCAGAAACACCACCTGTGCGCTTAAGCTCATCAACAGCACCTGCTAATAGGCTGCTACCAATAAAGTCATTAAAGCGAGAAATGACAATGGCAAATTTTTTGCCCGGTGCGTATTTGTTACCTTCAATAATTTTCATTTAATAACCCTAAAAAATAAGTTTAAGCGGTTGCGATTGCGCAAAAATTACGGCGCATAATACCACAAAAATATAAAAGTAGCCTAGTAAATCTATTTTCCCAAATTAAGAGCGAGGCTCAACATAGTCAACCACTTCTAAGTGGAAACCAGATAGCGCGTGGTACTTCTTAGGACGGCTCATTAAGCGCATCTTTTCAATACCTAAATCAGCCAAAATTTGCGAACCAACACCCACAGTACGCGAGGTACCTTGGAATTTACGATGACTGACATTTTCGCCCGCATCTTCAGCGGCAAAGGCTTTAACGGTTGCTTCTAAATCTTCAGTTGATTCTTGTTTACCCAAGATAACCAGCACGCCGTTATGCTCAGCGATATAAGCCATAGCATCTGATAAGCCCCAGCTACGATCAGCACTTCTATCTGATAATAGAATATCGTTAAAGGTGCTTTGTAAGTGAACTCGTACTAACGTTGGCTCATCTTTCGATACTTCACCTTTTTGTAAAACATAGTGAAGCTGACCATCAATTGTGTCTTTGTAGGTCACTAAATCAAACTCACCATGATCCGTTGGTAGTTTACATTTAGCAACACGCTCAATGGTGGTTTCGTTTAGGTTTCGGTATTCGATTAAATCTGCAATAGTGCCAATCTTTAAGTCATGCTCTTTAGCAAATACTTCAAGATCTGGGCGACGGGCCATAGTGCCATCTGCATTTAGAATTTCAACAATCACAGATGAAGGTTCAAGACCTGCTAAACGTGCTAAATCACAACCCGCTTCAGTATGACCAGCACGTGTTAACACGCCACCAGGCTGCGCCATAATTGGGAAAATATGCCCTGGCTGTACGATATCGCTCGGTACGGCACCTTTAGCGATTGCGGCTTGTACAGTACGTGCGCGGTCGGCTGCTGAAATACCTGTAGTTACGCCTTTCGCCGCTTCAATCGACATAGTGAAGTTAGTTGAAAAAGCTGCACCGTTATTTTTAACCATCAGTGGTAATTCTAACTGCTGACAACGCTCTTGTGTCATTGTTAAACAAATTAAACCACGGCCGTGTGTTGCCATAAAGTTGATGGCATCAGCACTGATATGTTCTGCCGCGATAATTAAATCGCCTTCATTTTCTCGGTCTTCATCGTCCATTAAAATAACCATTTTACCGGCTTTAATGTCATCGATAATTTCTTGCGCGCTGTGTAAATTCATAATGTGCCCATGAGAGTATGATTAATAGTGACGTATCTTTGCTTACTTAATAAAGCCAGCTTGTGCGAGCAAGCTCATTGATATGTCTGAACGGGAAGGTTGTTCAGCCCCTTTAATTAGGCGCTCTAAATAGCGAGCAATCTGGTCAACTTCTAAGTTCACCTGAGTACCCACCTGAAATTCTGCAATCGTTGTTTGCTCAGCAGTATGTGGAACAATCGTTAGCTTAAAGCGATTTTGTTCAACCTCGTTGACGGTTAGGCTAATGCCATCAATACACACCGAGCCTTTGTACGGAATGTACTTCATTAAATCATTGTCAGTACTTAACCAATACTCAGTTGCACGAGCATTAGGACTAATACTTTCGACAGTAGCAATACCATCAACATGGCCTGACACTAAGTGCCCACCTAGGCGAGAAACCGGTTGCATAGCTTTTTCGAGGTTAACTGTTTGCCCTTTTTTATAATGTGCAAACCCAGTTAAGCTAATTGTTTCGTTTGATAAGTCAGCACTAAAACCATCGCTATGTTTAGCGACAACCGTTAAACACACACCATTGGTGGCAATACTGTCACCGAGCTTGACGTCTCCCATATCCAAATTAGCGCTTTGAATACGAATAGCTAGATCGCCTTGCTTTTGTGTTAGTTCAACAATTTTACCTGTTGCTTCAATAATTCCAGTAAACATAGTGCTACTCTTTATTTTCAATTTTTGTGGCTTGCTTTGCTTTTGTCGCTGTTAAGCGAATATCGTCGCCAATCATCACTGTGTCAGTAAAGGTCAATTCAGTGATATCACTCATCATGGTGACTTCTGCAAAGTTTAGTAAGCTTTTGCCCATATCACCTACTAACTTAGGGGCAATATAAACAATATATTCGTCAATTAAATCTTGCTCGGCAAACACCCCAGCAAGGGTTGCCCCCGCTTCGAGCCAAATATGATTAAATTGCAGTTCAGCAAGACGCTTTAAAACCGCCGATAAATCAACTTTATTGTTAACTGCTGGCACCACTTCGTGTTTAACAAAGTGAGGCCACTTGGTGTGATTATCAAGCGAAGTGGTAAAAATTATTACCGGGCTCTCGATGCTGAATAACGCAAGCTCAGGCGTTAACCTGTTTTGTGAGTCAATAATGATTCGGGTTGGTTGGCGCAAAGGCAACGAGGTTGGCATGGGAAATGGCAACTCATCAACACGGACATTAAGTTTTGCATTATCAGTAATAACGGTGTCTGCACCGGTTAAGATAGCGCAGCTTTGCGCACGAAATGCTTGCACATCTTGGCGCGCTTGAGGGCCTGTTATCCATTTACTTTGACCGTTATTTAGCGCAGTTTTACCATCTAAACTACACGCCATTTTACAGGTTACATATGGCAACCCAGTTTCCATACGCTTTAAAAAGCCTTTGTTTAAATCGCGCGCTTGTTGCTCAAGTAAGCCAGATGCCACACTAATACCAGCGTCAGCTAATATCTGCAGGCCGCGACCACTTACCGCAGGGTTTGGGTCAACCATAGCAGCAATCACCTTGCTTACACCCGCAGCTTTTAAACCTTCGGCACAAGGCGGAGTGCGTCCATAATGACTACAAGGCTCTAAAGTGACATAGGCAGTGGCGCCCTTTGCTTTATCGCCAGCTACAGCCAACGCATTCACTTCAGCATGGCCCTGCCCTGCGATTTGATGAAACCCTTCACCGACTATTTCGTCATCTTTAACCAGTACACAGCCAACATTCGGGTTTGGCGTGGTAGTAAAACGGCCGTGTTTAGCAAGCTCAATGGCACGCGCCATGTAAACAGTATCAAGTTCTGTAAACGACATGATTAATCACCTAAACGAGCGATTTCTTCTCCAAACTCGCGAATGTCTTCAAATGAACGATAAACCGATGCAAAGCGCACATAGGCTACTTTGTCGAGTTTTTTCAGCGACTCCATGATGCATTCGCCAATTAAATGGCTAGAGATTTCACGCTCACCGGTAGCACGAAGTTGAGATTTAATGATGTTAACGACTTCGTCGACCTGCTCAGTGCTCACTGGGCGTTTCTCTAAAGCGCGATGCAAGCCATTCAGTAACTTGTCTTCGTTAAATGGTTCGCGGCTACCGTCTTGCTTGATGACTCTTGGCATCACAAGTTCAGCGCCTTCAAAGGTGGTAAAGCGCTCATGGCATTCGTTACATTCACGTCGACGTCTCACTTGGTGACCACCGCCAACAAGTCGAGAATCAATTACTTTAGTATCTTTTGCGGTGCAAAAAGGGCAATGCATAGGGTTCTAGTTCCGTTTATAAAAAACAAAAAGGCCGCTTAGTAAGCGGCCTTTATGATAGCAAAAAACAACGCTATTGTTATCTTAATTACGGTTTAACCAGTAATTAAGCGTAAACTGGTAATTTTTTACAGATAGCTTTAACTTTCTCTTTTACTTCTGCTTGTACTGACTCATCGTTGATGTTGTCTAGTACGTCACAGATCCAGCCAGCAAGCTCTTTTGACTCAGCTTCTTTGAAACCACGGCGAGTAATAGCCGGAGAACCAATACGAAGACCAGACGTTACAAACGGTGAACGTGGGTCGTTTGGTACTGAGTTTTTATTTACAGTGATGTTAGCGTTACCTAGAGCAGCGTCAGCATCTTTACCTGTGATATCTTTATCGATTAGGTCTAGAAGGAATAAGTGGTTGTCTGTTTTACCAGAAACAACTTTGTAGCCACGCTCTTGCAGTACTTCAACCATAGCTTGAGCGTTCTTAACAACTTGTGCTTGGTACGCTTTGAATTCTGGTTGTAAAGCTTCTTTGAAAGCAACCGCTTTAGCAGCGATGATGTGGCATAAAGGACCACCTTGACCGCCAGGGAAAACGGCGCTGTTTAGCTTTTTGTAGATCTCTTCATCACCACATGCAGAAACGATTAGACCGCCACGAGGACCCGCTAATGTTTTGTGAGTTGTTGTTGTAACAACGTGTGCGTGAGGGATTGGACTTGGGTATACACCCGCTGCGATAAGACCAGCAACGTGAGCCATATCTACGAATAAGTATGCGCCAACTTTATCAGCGATTTCACGGAATTTAGCCCAGTCAACAACGCCTGAGTATGCAGAGAAACCAGCGATGATCATTTTTGGCTTGTGCTCTAATGCAAGTGCTTCAACTTGAGCATAATCAATTTCGCCTGTTTCGTCGTTTAGGCCATATTGAATTGCATTGTACGTTTTACCAGAAAAGTTAACGTGTGAACCGTGAGTTAAGTGACCACCATGAGCTAAGCTCATACCTAGTACTGTATCGTGCGGCTGAAGAAGTGCTTGGAAAACAGCTGCGTTTGCTTGTGAGCCCGCATGCGGTTGAACGTTAGCGTAATCTGTGCCGAATAATTCGTTTGCACGGTCAATTGCTAATTGCTCAACAACATCAACATGCTCACAACCGCCATAGTAACGTTTGCCTGGGTATCCTTCAGCGTATTTGTTGGTAAGCTGAGAACCCTGCGCTTCAAGTACGCGTGGGCTACAATAGTTTTCAGACGCGATCAGTTCGATATGCTCTTCTTGACGAGCCGTCTCTTTAGTGATGGCTGCAAATAACTCTGGATCGAAATCCGAAATATTCATGCTACGTTCTAACATGGGGTCTCCTAAGGCAACGTGTATGGTGTTTTTTGAAGGCTGTATTGTACGCTTAAAACGCACTTTTGCCTATCTTGTAAAGATGAACATATTTAAACAGGGATTGAATTTATTTCACAGTGTTTTAATAATGATATTTTTTTATTGATACATAACAAAAATTTATATATTTAAAATATTTCATAGATATTTAAAATGTTATTTCAACGAAAAACCGCCCGATTAAATTGCGTTTTTATAGGGACAAACTAAGCTTATGGGACTAGTCAATATCAAGGATGGTATAAGTACATGTTAGCTAAACCAATATATGAATTAGTCCCCTACGGATATTTTTTTCTTGGCATAAGCTGTATCGCATTGGCAAATAATTATGTACCAACTCTCATCGGTGTAATCTTATTTTTATTAGGTGCTAATATTTGGCGGATGCGTTCAGAAGCCAGAAGAACCGATCATTCAAGCCAGCGTGTTAAACAAAAAAAACGTCGCTATTACTATGAATTTAAACCCTTTATCATTTTTATTTCGGCATTCACCTTGATGCAATGGACGCACAGTGAACTCGTCTCGATGATCAGTATTTTGCTGTGTATTTCGGCCGGGGTCATTCTTATCATGCGGGTTTTAAACCGACATAGTCATTCGTTACTTCATTAAAGGCTTCATTAAAAGACTGCATTAAAAAGAGCGGCTTAGCCGCTCTTTATACCTTTATTAAGCACTAAGCTAATTTATTAAACAGCTCAGTGCGAAGCAATTGATAATCAAACTTAATATCTTCAGCTAAACACTGTTTTGCTAATGCATCTGCTAGTGGTTTCGGCATAGGCAATTCGATGTCTAAAATTTGCTCTACGCTGTCTTTGAATTTAGCTGGGTGTGCAGTCGCTAAAAAGATACCTGCACTGCCATCGGCTAGATTTTCTTTCAAGCCCTGATAAGCAATTGCAGTATGAGGCTCTGCGATGTAACCGGTTTGATGAATTTTTTTCATCACTTCTTTTGTTTCTTCTTCACCAACACAGCTTGAATAAAAGTCATTATAACTAAACCATTCGTTATCCAACATAAACTGAACACGCGGCCAGTTATTCGGTTTACTTACATCCATCGCGTTCGATAGTGACTCAAGCGTATCATTCGGTGCCCACTCTTTATTTTGTAAGAAACGTGGCACCGTGTCGTTTTGGTTAGTTGTAGCGCTTAATTTCGCTACTGGCATACCAAGCACAGCACCGATCATCGCGGCACACACATTACCAAAGTTACCACTTGGAACTGAGATATGCGCTTTACTACGCTGCTCTTTTGGTAATTGAGCAATCGCTTCAAAGTAATAGCAAACCTGTGCAACTAAACGGCTGATATTAATTGAATTTGCTGAATTCAGACCAAGCTTTTGTTTCACTTCATCATCTAAAAACGCCTGTTTTACCATGCTTTGACAATCATCAAAGCTACCATCAACCGCATAGCAGTGAATGTTGTTGCCTAACGTTGTGAATAGCTTTTGCTGCGCTAATGAAATTTTACCTTTCGGGTATAAGATCACGACATCGATATTTGGCTTATTATAAAATGCATGGGCAACTGCAGCCCCTGTATCGCCTGATGTAGCCGTTAAAATCGTGACTTTTTCACCCTGATTAAATTGCGCAAGACACTCAGCCATAAAACGGCCACCAAAGTCTTTAAACGCAAGCGTTGGGCCATGAAATAATTCAAGACAATAAATATCTTTTTCTACTTCAACTAACTTCACATCAAAGTTAAACGCATTTTGCACCATCTGTGCAACGGTATCGGCAGGAATCTCGTCACCAATCAGGTGCGATAAAATCTTACTGCTACGGCTCACAAAGTCTAAATCAAGTAACTTATCAATGTCTTGAATTGGTGTAAGGCTATTAGGGAAGAATACACCTTGATTACGCCCTAAACCCGTTTTTACCGCTTCAACAAACGACACCTGTTGTGTTTCATCTTTTAAATTATGTAATTGCATGTTTATTCCTTAAATTCTTTAAAGCTGTCGTGTGCCAAGCTGATCAAGTTGGCAGATGTGGCAGAAGCCCTGCTCATTGATGTAATAATCATTCAGCCAAGCTGCACACTGCTTAGCAGCTTCCAGGCTCTTACACACGGTAAATAATGTTGGGCCCGCACCAGAAATGCTGACAATCTCTGCACCAAGTTCTGGCAAGGCACTCTTTGCTTCGGCAAAGCCTTGAATGAGCGGTGCGCGATGTGGCTCAGCGATTTCATCACTCATAATGGAAAGCGCTGCGTCAAAGCGACCTGTAAGCAATAAGCTGCTAAATGCAGAAAGTCGCTGTGCGAACTCAACACTGTCGTGCATTGATAATTGCGTTGGCAAGACCGAACGCGCTTTTGCGGTATTCAGTGAAAATCCCGGAAAAGCCGCTACGTAATACCATTGATTATCAACAGGTAACGAAATTGACTTGTTGGGAATGAGTTCACCAGTTAATTGCAAGCCACCTAAATAACAGGGTGTGATGTTATCGTAATGACGACCGCCACTAACAATGGCTTCAAAATCAGCCATCAACTCGATAAGTTGCTCTTGAGATAAGCTGGTTTCAGCGAACTTATCAAGGGCTGCAAACGCAGCCACCACAGAACAGGCACTCGAACCTAAACCTGAACCAATTGGTAGGTTCTTTTTAAGCTCAAGTTTTACCGCTGGCATAGTCGGTGCAACGTGTTCTTTAAAATGAATTAAACATTGATAAGCCAAGTTTTCTTCAGCATTAGCAGGCAGTTTGTGGGCATAGTCGCCAGAGCAGACAAAAGTATCTTGCTCAGCGGCACTCACCTCTACAACATCGCCTAATAAGGTGCCATCGATAGGTGCTAGCGCAGCACCTAGCGCATCAAAGCCGACAGCAAAATTCCCGATTGAAGCGGGTGCATATACACGGATCATGACCAGCTCCTAACGTGTTAACGTTTTTAAAATATCAGCAAATACGCCTGCAGCCGTTACTTCAGCACCTGCGCCATAACCACGAATAACAAACGGACGAGGTTGATAATATTGACTTAAGATGGCCAGTGCATTTTCACCGTCACGGATATCATAAAGAGCATGGCTACTATCTACGGCTTCAATGCCTACTTTACATTGACCGTTTTCTATAGTACCCACATAACGAAGTACTTTACCTTCGCTTGCAGCACTTTGTATACGGTCGTTAAACTGTGCATCAAGTGATGGTAGTTTTGCCATGAAATCTGCTACAGAATCACCTTCTGCAAACCCTTTTGGTAAAACTGATTCAACTTCGATATCGCTTAGTTCTAACTCAAGACCCGATTCACGAGCAATGATCAGTAGTTTTCGAGCAACATCAGTGCCTGATAAATCATCACGCGGATCTGGTTCTGTAAAACCACTTTCTTTTGCTTTTAACGTGGCTTCGCTAAGTGATAAACCATCTTGTAGCGCACCAAACATATACGATAATGAACCCGACAAGATACCGCTGAACTTAATAAGTTCATCACCGGCACCAAAGAGTGATTTCAGGTTATCAAGTACTGGTAAGCCTGCACCTACGTTTGTTTCGTATAAAAACTTACGATTATTCTTCTGTGTCGCTACAACTAAATCTTGGTAGTAAGCATACGAGCTAGTATTGGCCTTTTTGTTTGCCGCAACAACGTGGAAACCGGCATTCAAGAAATCAACATATTGCCCAGCAAGCTTATCGGCTGAGCTACAATCTACGATCACAGGGTTAATTAAATGGTTTTGTTTAACAAATTGCTCGACCAAATTTAAATCAAATGCCTGCTCTGACACGGCTAATTTGTCTTGCCAACCATCAAAAGCAATGCCTTCTCTATCTAGATAAAGCTGCCTTGAATTAGCAACACCGTACAAGTTCAGTTTAATATTACGTTTTTCAAGCCATGCTTGTTGACGCTTTAACTGCTGGATAAGTTCTTGACCTACTAAGCCACAGCCAAGTAAAAACACATCGATTGAAGGAATGTGAGTAAAGAAGTTCTCATGGCACACTTTCACTGCGTCGTTGCATAGTTCACCATCGATAACCGCTGAAATAGCACTCTCAGTCGAGTCTTGTGCAATAGCAACAATGTTAACCTGCGCTTGAGCTAATGAAGCAAAGAACTTAGCTGCTAAGCCTTTGTGCGCACGCATGTTATCACCAACTAGGGTTACAATCGCAAGGTTACGCTGTACTTGAACTGGTTCGATTAAACCGGCTTGTGATTCTAATTCGAAAGCAATTTGTAATGCTTCTAGAGCAAGTGATAGGTCGCTCTCATGCACACAGAAACTGATACTAAATTCACACGAAGATTGTGTGATTAGTACAATTGACACATTGTCATGCGCCAATGCATTAAATACTTTTGATGCCATACCCACTTTGCCTTTCATACCTGGGCCAGACACCGTTAACATAGCGAGGTTTTGTAAACTTGATAGCGCTTTAACAGGCTCGTTCGACACACTGTCGTTACTGATCACTGAACCTTCAGCGCGTGGGTTATGAGTATTTTTGATCTCACACGGCACACCTGCTTTAGCACAAGGTAAAATCGTTTTCGGGTGTAATACTTTCGCACCAAAGTAAGACAGCTCCATTGCTTCTTTATAAGATAAAGAATCAACCTTAGATGCTTTTTTGATATAGCGCGGGTCAGCATTGTAAACACCGTCAACATCAGTCCAGATCTGGCATACATCAGCTTCTAGGCATGCTGCCGCAATAGCTGCTGAGTAATCTGAACCATTGCGACCAAGTGTTGTTAGTTCCCCCTGCTCATTGGCAGCAGTGAAACCCGGCATGATATAAATTGTGCTCGGTGCCGCTTTTAATGCAGCTTGAAAACGTAACTTACTTGCGGCCAAGTCAGCTTCAGCATCAATGTAGCCACCTACAGATGCAATACAGTCTGTTGCTTCTAAATAACGAGCATTACTTTCGTTAAGCATACACTCCATCAAGGCAACACTAACGCGCTCACCAAAACTAATTGCATAAGCACGTACTTGGTCTGGGCAACACTTCAAAAGTGCAACACCATCCAGTTTATTCTTAAGTTCGTTTAAATCAGGCCAATTCACTACCTGACCAAAGTCAGCTTCAACAGCAGCTTTTAATTGTTCACAGCGCGCAACCAATGCTTGCCATAACTCACTAAAATCTTGCCCCTGCTCTGCGGCGCTTGCTAATGCTACTAATGAATCTGTCATGCCACCTGGTGCTGACAGCACTAACAGCATTTCATCGCGTAATTCTTCTTTGACTAACTGAGCTACCTGTTGCAAACATGCGTAGTCGGCCAAGGACGACCCACCAAATTTTAATACTCGCATTATTTATGTTTCCTCATTCCATAAACGAAAAAGGCCTGTGTTCTAGTGAACACAGGCCTATAAATTTGTTGCACCGACCTATGCCACTATCCCGTAAGGATGATGGTTGTAATAATAATGGTCGTTGCGTGATTAAATGTTTTCATAGCCTTTAGACTGCCTTAAATGTAGCCAAGCTGTCAACCCTTAAAGAAAAGATAAATTATGCGCTTTTGTTATAAAAAATATTAATGAATACCAAATTTATGCAAAGTTGCTTTCAGTCGAACAATATCTATTGGCTTATCGATGAAATCAATGGCTCCCAAACTAACTACTTTTTGCTTCATTTGCGCTTGAATATCAGCTGAAATCACTATAACAAAGCACTCTATTTTCTCTGCTTTGATCGTTTCAAGTACAGCAACACCATCTAGCTCTGGCATAGTTAAATCCAAACACAATAGATCAAAGTTTTGCTCGCGTAGTAAAGCAAGTGCTTCTCGACCATTGGTTGCTTGTTGAATATCAGCACTTAAACAGTTACCTAAGCACCGAACTACTTGTTTGCGAGCTATACTTGAATCATCACAAACCAGTATTGAAAAATTAGGGTTATTCATGAATATAAAAATCTTCGCTGTAGCAAATACAACATCTAAAAAGGCTAAAGTAAAAGACGAGCGAAATTTATAACACACTTTTATTGGTGCAGTAAGGTTAAGTTTTTTTAAAAAATAGTAACAATTTATAAATACTCCAGTAAAAAAGGATTTATTTATTTATTTTTAACCGTTTATTAGCTAACTTTAGAACTAATTGAATGTATTACAAATGTAACCAAGGAGCTATGGGTATTCTATGTTACAGAAAAGCCTATCAAAAGAATTGTTAACAAATGTGCTCTCGGTCTACTTCTTACTCACTTTTGTAGTGACCTGTGGGCAGGTTATTGCTGAATATGTAAACACTAAAGATTACATTCGTGACGAATTAACCACTTTACAAAAAACATTTAGCCGTAGTTTAACCCGTGCAATTTGGGAACTTAACGATAAACAAACCATCACAACAGCTGAAGGCTTACTCGCAATCCCTATGATCGAAGGCATTATTGTGCGCGATGATAGTGGCGAGGTACTCTCACAATTAGGTCGCTCATTAGATATTCACGAGCTATATAGCCAGCAGTTAGTGCAAGAAGAAGCGATAATTGAAGATACACCATCCGGTTTATTCGGCTATACATTTCCGCTTATTTTTGAGTTTTCGGGTAAAACAACTCAAGTAGGCGATGTAACCTTATTCTCAAGCCGAGAAGTGGTATTTAGCCGCATCATGATCTCTATTTATTTTCTAATCGGTAACGCAATGATCAAAACCACCTTTTTGATCATACTTTTCTTATTAGCATTTAGAAAACGCTTAACTGAACCACTTGCGCAATTTACAGAACAAATTGAAGATCTTGAACTAAACGATTTAGAAGGCCGCCATATCGAGATCCACACAACTGAACACAACGAATTAAAAGTAATGGAAGAATCTTTTAACCGTTTAATAGATAAAGTTGTTCTCTACCGAGAAGAACTGGAACATACTCAGAAAGAGCTTGTACTTAGTAATGAAAAACTCGACCAACATAATTTACAGTTAGAGCAAGAAGTCGCGCGCAAAACATCTAACCTTAGCCAAGCGATGATGGATTTGCAGCAACAGAAATATGAATTAGAAAAACAAAAGCTAACACTGACTGAAGAGATAGACCTTCGTAAACAAACTGAACAAGAACTCATAACCAAGCAAACTGAGTTACAGCGCTATGTTGATGAGTTGAACTTAGCACAGGAGCGCCTAGTCGGCTCCGAGAAAATGGCTGCTTTAGGCGGCTTAGTTGCAGGTATTACCCATGATGTAAATACACCAATCGGGATTGGTGTGACTGCGACTTCATTTTTACAAGAACGTTTAGATCAGATTGAAGCGGCATACAAAGAAAAAACCCTATCACCAAAAGCGCTTGAAGAGTTTATTAATGACGCCAAGCAAAGCACTAGCTTACTTACTAGTAATTTAGACCGTGCATCAGAGTTGGTTGCAAGTTTCAAACAAATTGCAGTCGATCAAGCCAGTGAAGCGGTACGTACTATTAATTTCAAAGAGTATTTAGGTGAAGTGATCCGCTCTTTACATCCAAAACTAAAGAAAACATCTCATCATATCAATTTAGATTGCCCTGAAGATTTAACACTCAACCTGCCTGCAGGCGCTATTAGCCAAATTTTTACAAACTTGATCATGAACGCACTTATTCATGGCTTTGAAGGTATTGAAAGTGGCATCATAGATATCATAATTAAAGACGAAGAAGATGAAGTCGTTATCGACTTTAAAGATAATGGTAATGGTGTATCCGAACATCAGCTAGAAAAACTGTTTGACCCGTTCTTCACAACCAAGCGTGATCAGGGTGGCAGTGGGTTAGGTACTCATATCACTTTAAACTTAGTGAAGCAAACCCTTGGCGGTGATATAGAAGTAACAAGCGAAGTTGGAAAAGGCTTGCATTACCATATTAGTTTCCCAAAAAACATGCCTAAACCGCTTTCAATGTTTAACTCATAAGCATTTCGTACTGATGGCGAAATGATTCATTTCGGCATCAGTTTTTTATTGTTATGATTGGGCAAATTTATTGAAAGGATTAGCCTAATTATGTGGTTTAGTAACCTTATCTGCTACCGTTTTAAACAAGACGTTTCATACTCTCAAGAAGACTTCGACAAAGCCCTAGAACAAGATCTGTTCCGCTCATGTACAGGCCAAGAGCTTTCAACATTTGGTTGGACAAAAGCCTTTGGTAAGCATGGTCAAACTCTATCTCACTTCTCTCAAGACAGCATTTTAGTATGCGCTAAGCGTGAAGAAAAAGTACTGCCTGCGGCCGTTATCAACGAATTGGTTGCAGAGAAAGTTGAGCAAATCGAAGCGGAAGAAAACCGTCCGGTAAAGAAAAAAGAAAAAGACGAACTAAAAGAAAATATTCTGCACACTTTACTGCCTCAAGCATTTAAAAAGTCGAGCCTACAGTTTGCGTTTATTGACCAAAAGAATGGCTGGGTTGTCGTTAACAGCGCAAGCTTTAATAAAGCAGAAGAGCTTTTAGCCCTACTTCGTAAATCACTTGGCACGCTACCTGTCGTACCTGCATTTGCTAATTATGATTTAGATGTATTTTTAACAGATTGGTTAACTAATTTCAGCACTCCTGAAGGCTTCTCTATCGGTAACGATGCAGAGCTTGAAGAAGCCGATGACAGTGGTGCTCAGGTCAAATTGAAAGGCCATGACTTATCATGTGACGAAGTAAAGTCACACCTAGAAAATGGTAAGCGCGTAACTAAACTGGCTCTTGATTGGCAAGAACGCGTTAAGTTCATGCTACAAAACGATGGTTCGATTAAGCGTCTAAGCTATTCAGAAACATTAAAAGAAGAAAACGCCGACATTCCAAAAGAAGATATGGCGGTAAAACTTGATGCTGACTTCATCTTAGCGTCAGAAGAAATTAAACAGTTGCTAGAAGAGCTGACCCAAGGCTTAGGCGACGCTGAAGATTTATAAAATTAACCTAAATGTTAATTAACACAAAGCGCGACTTGGTCGCGCTTTGTGTTTTTAGCTATTCAGTAAAAATGGCTTTGACCTCATCAAGCATATCGTGATATTCGTCTTCATTAAATAACTCAAGCGATTCTATTACGCCTTTATCTACGTATGTTTGCAATGCTGCCGATTTGTCAGAAACCTGCAAGATGCCTTCTAAAATCGCACCAATACGAATAAAGTCAACATAGCATATATGCTCTGGACGATAGTTTGGATTTGCCCAGCTTTCAGCAACTTCGACGAACTCATCAGTAAAGCCCCAAGCACGCATAATTGCGCCACCTACTTTGCCTCCTAATTTTTGGATAGCGTGTGCCAAAAAACTTGGATTTGCAAAAACTTCAGGGTGCTTTTCAGCCTCAGTCAAAATTGGCAACACGCCTATGTTATAGACTAATGAAGCTAGCGTAATGGTATCTCGGTTCAGTGATGTTTGCTTATTTCGACGTAAGAAAAAGTCCATTAGAGTAATTGAGTGACATGCAACTTTAAGGGTTTTTTGCCATGCTTTATCCATATACCCTTTTATCAGCTCATTATGCGATACAAACAATTGTTCCATCGCCATTGCGGTGGCAATATTTTTGATTTGACGTAGACCAATTCGTGTGACGGCTTGATGAAGATTGGTGACTTTAACTGAGCGCCCCATAAATGCACTGTTGGCCACTTTAATCATTCGTGCCGATAACGCTGGATCATGGGAGATAACATCTGCCATATCCATCAAGTTTACTTCTGGGTTATCTGCTGCTTGCCTCACTTTTACTGCAACTTCAGGTAATGTCGGTAACACTAAAGTGTCATTATTTATTCTGTCGACCAATATGGTCAGTAATGCATTCTCTGTTGACATATGCGTGCCATCCTCTTGGGTTAGTTTGCCAAAATAAAGACAAACTAATGACTGACATTATTAGATTAGTTCTTGTTTTAGTATTGTCTAACTTAACGCTAAAGTTAAGAAAATCACAGAAATTATCTCTTTTTATGCATTTTAATCATGTAACTGATAAATAAATATCGCTTCTAGCGCTGTATACTTGCCATGTATATGGCAGGTTTGCTTTAATGCATACACTTTTTGTTTTAATAACAATGACTCTCACTAAAATCGGGAACGGGCAAAATGACATTAAATAAAATTAGCCAAGCACTTATCTTATCAGGTGCTGTTTTTCTTGGTGCATGTTCTGATCAGCAAGCAACCACTTCTCAAACTCAGCCTGCTGCAGAGCAAACAAAGCAAAGTATTGAACAGAACAACCCACAACTTATCAATGCAGATGAAAACCGTTTAGACATTTACACAGACTTCACACTTACTTCTGATCTTAGCCACCTGAGTGATAACCAAAAGCAAATGGTTGGTAAGTTGATCGATGCCTCAAAAATTATGGATGAGCTATTCTGGCGCCAAGCATTTGGTGAGAACAAAGACGCTTTCTTAGCAAAAATCAATGATGAAAAAGTTCAGAAGTTTGCAGATATCAACTACGGCCCTTGGGATCGCTTAAACGGCGACCAAGTTTTCTTATCAGGTTATGAAGAAAAGCCTCTAGGCGCTGAATTTTACCCAAGCGATATCACTAAAGAAGAATTAAACAACGCAATCGTTGATGACAAAACAGGTCTTTACTCAGTGATCAAACGTGACGAGAAAGGCCTTCTTTACAGTGTGGCTTACTCTGTTGAGTACGCACAAGAGTTAGAAAAAGCAGCTAATTTATTACGTGAAGCAAGCAAGCTAGCTGATGATAAAGAATTCGCTAACTACTTAAGCATGCGCGCAGACGCACTAGTAAGTGATGACTTCCAACCATCTGATTTTGCGTGGATGGATATGAAAAATAACCCAATTGACGTGGTTATTGGCCCTATCGAAACCTATGAAGATCAATTATTTGGTTACCGTGCGGCGTATGAATCTTATGTACTAATCAAAGACTTGGCATGGAGCGAGCGTTTAGCTAAATTCGCTGCTTTCTTACCTGAGCTACAAAAAGGTTTACCTGTAGACGAAAAATATAAGCAAGAAGTCCCAGGTTCAGACGCTGACCTAAATGCTTATGATGTCGTTTATTACGCAGGCCACTCAAATGCGGGTAGTAAAACAATTGCTATCAACTTGCCAAATGATGAGCAAGTACAGCTAGAAAAAGGCACACGTCGTTTACAGCTTAAAAACGCCATGCGCGCTAAGTTCGATAAAATCTTAGTGCCTATTTCAGAACAGCTAATTGTTCCTGAGCAACGTAAACACATTACCTTTGACGCTTTCTTCGCAAACACGATGTTCCACGAAGTAGCGCACGGTTTAGGCATTAAAAACACCATTACGGGTAAGGGTACTGTTCGCCAATCATTGCAAGAGCATGCAAGTGCCCTTGAAGAAGGTAAAGCGGATATCTTAGGTCTTTACATGGTTGAGCAATTACTTAAGAAAGGCGAGATCACTGACGGTACATTAGAAGATTACTACATCACCTTTATGGCTGGTATCTTCCGTTCAGTGCGTTTTGGTGCTTCAAGCGCACATGGTAAAGCGAATATGATCCGCTTTAACTTCTTCGCTGAAGAAGGCGCATTTTCTAAAAATGCTGACGGCTTATACAGCGTTAACATGGAGAAAATGAGCCAAGCAATGGAAAAACTATCGCGCTTAATCTTAACGATTCAAGGTGACGGTGATTACCAAAAAGTTGATCAGCTAATCGCAACTCATGGTGAGATCAAAGCAGAGCTAGCGAAAGATTTAGAAAAATTAAGCCAAGCTAATATCCCAGTTGATGTTACTTTCAAACAAGGCAAAGAAGTATTAGGCCTTTAATACCAGCCTTGTCTGATATAAAAAACGCTGCAATTGCAGCGTTTTTTATTATTCTCGTGCGACAAAACTTAATCCATATTTGCTATTCAGCTGGACTATATCACCACTAATCAACATCTTATTAAACTCTGAATTAAAGTCATCTATAAACTCATTAAGCTCCCGTTGCTTAGTGAAACCATAATAGCCTTGATTCACCGTAATGATTGGCGACAGCATGATAACCTTACTAGAAATTGATAAATCATCAATAATCGGAAGAGCAGCTCGCGGGTGAGTCATCACTAGATCAACTCGATTATGCATTAACTGTAAAAAACTAGCTTTAACACTCGCCACTTCTGACAAAGTTAAACTTGATTTATTGCGTTTAAATTCTGAACCATAATTCCAACCCCGAGTAATACCAATCACGTCTTTACGTAAGCTTGCGAAATTACCAGCCCAAGTTACATCGCTATTTTTTTTGGTAAAAAAGACAATAGGATCTTCATAAAATGGCAAGGCACTAAATTGCATATATTGTTGACGTTGAAGAGACTTATAAGGACCGATAATGGCATCTGCATGGCCTTGCTCAACCATTTTTAAAGCACGCTTTAGTGGCATGATATCGATGACGAGTTCATGCCCAAGGCGTCGACAAATTTCATGAGCAATATCAGCACCTAAACCAATCACTGTACCTTGTTGATCTTGTTCTAAGATTGCGGGGAAATGGCTCCCAACAAAGTAATAACTTTTTGCTGTTACGGAAAATGAACATAGAAAAGCCAATACGGCTATTACTGTGCTTTTCACTTTTATTAGTCTCTTATTTTTCGCATCTACTTAGCTTAGCGCAATTTAATATGATTGATTAAAAATGTGCTCTTAGTTGCTCTATTTGTTCATCGCTATATGGAACTGCCGGTAATTTACCCCAAATAGGCGCTGGCCAAGCCGGATCGGTAGTGAAGCGTGCAATATGATGAACATGTAATTGCGGCACCATATTACCCAATGCTGCTATATTGAGTTTGTCTGGGCTGAATACCTGTTGTAACAACTTACTCAGTTTGCCCGACTCTTGTAATAAGGTAATTTGTAGCTCTTCAGACAGATCGATAATCTCTTTAACGTCTGCAACTCTTGGCACTAAGATAAACCAAGGGTATTGGCTATCATTCATCAGCAATACTTTACACAGTGGCCAATCCGCAAGTTCAATGCAGTCGCGTTGTAGTTCTGGGGCCAGAGAAAACGACGTATCAGTATTTTTCATCAATAAATCCTTTGATATTGGGTAATCAATATCCTACTTTATAGCATTTTGTTGCAGTTGCCTAAGCTTACCATTAACATCATGGCAGTTTTTATTCGAGCGAAGGTACTCCTGTGCTAAAAAAAATTAAATCTCTCTCACTTGCTCTGCCAGTGGTGGCCACTGCATTTAGTGTGACTGCTGAACCACTCACACTTGAGCGTATTTTTGACGATCCAAGCTTAGCAGGCAAAGCGCCTGTACAACTTAAATTCTCTCCAGACGGCAGTCGTGTCACTTACCTGCAAGGTAAAACCGATGATTACAACCGCTACGATCTATGGGAATACAACTTAAAAGATAACAAAAACCGCTTATTAGTTGACTCTGCTGCGCTATTTTCTGGTCCAGAAAACTTATCTGATGAAGAAAAAGCACGCCGTGAGCGCCAACGTATTTTTGGTAAAGGGATCTTAGAATATAAATGGTCTAAAGATGGTAAAGCGCTTTTATTCCCACTTAATGGCGACCTTTACTATTACGAGCTTGCCTCAGCTAAAAGCCGCAAATTAACCGAGACAGACGCATTTGAAACCGATGCACGCTTCTCACCTAAAGGGCACTTCGTATCGTTTATTCGTGAGCAAAACCTATACGCACTTAACTTAAAAACGGGTCAAGAAATCCAATTAAGTAAAGATGGTGGCGGTGTTATTAAAAACGGTATGGCCGAGTTTGTTGCGCAAGAAGAAATGGGCCGTATGACTGGCTACTGGTGGTCTGGTGATGAGTCTAAAATCGCCTATACCCGTGTTGATGAAAGCCCAGTAAAAGAAGCGATCCGTAATGAAATTTACGCCGATGAAGTAAAGCTTTTTAACCAACGCTACCCGTTTACAGGTACCGACAACGTTAAAATTCAGTTAGGTGTTGTAAGCATCAACAATCAAAAAACTGACTGGGTTGATTTAGGCGACGATCAAGATATTTATATCGCTCGCGCAAAATGGTTAAAAGATAACAAAACGCTTTCTTATCAGTGGCAAGACCGCTCGCAACATAACTTAGAGTTACGTTTTTATAATAGCGAAACGAAAAAGCAAACGGTTGCCCTAACAGAAACCAGTGATACTTGGATTAACCTACACTTTGATTTGCAATTCTTAAACGATAAAAAGCATTTCGTTTGGGCATCTGAGCGCGACGGTTTTAAACACCTTTATTTATACCGCACAAACGGTGAAATGATCCGTCAAATCACCCAAGGTGAATGGGTTGTTGATAGCTTAAAAGGTATCGATGAGAAAAAAGGCATCGTGTATTTTGCAGGTCGTAAAGATACAGCACTTGAGAGCCACCTTTACAGCGTACCGCTATTCAAAAAAGGCGAAATTAAACGCGTAACTGAGCTAGGTGCTTACCATAATGTGGTAATTGCTAAAGATAACAAAACCTTTATCGATAACAGCTCATCAGTGAATAAGCCTGGCTCTGCGGCATTACGTAAAATTAATGGCGAATTTATCACTTGGCTTGAAGAAAACAAGTTAGATAAGTCACACCCATTAACGCCTTACCTAGCTGATTTGATCACCCCAGAATACGGCACACTAACGGCTGAAGACGGGCAAATCATGCATTACCGTTTATTCAAGCCAACTAATTACCAAGACGGTAAAAAGCACCCAGTTATTGTTAACGTGTATGGCGGTCCTCATGCTCAGCGTGTAACAAACAGCTGGCGTAGTAAAAACTTATACTTCCAATACATGGCACAACAAGGCTATGTTATTTTCCAACTTGATAACCGTGGTTCATACAACCGTGGTAAAAAGTTTGAAGACGTGATTTATAAGCACTTAGGTGTGGCTGAAGTGGCAGACCAAATTAAAGGTGTCGAGTTCTTACGCACCCTTGATTACGTTGATCCTGAGCGTATTGGTATTTATGGCCACAGCTACGGTGGTTACATGGCGCTTATGACCATGTTTAAAGCGGGCGACTACTTCAAAGCCGGTGTTTCTGGTGCGCCAGTCACTGATTGGGCACTTTACGACACTCACTACACTGAGCGTTATGTAGGTCACCCTGCAACTAACGCGAAAGGTTACGAAGCAAGTGCAGTTTTCCCGTATGCTGAAGGGTTAAAAGGCCCACTGATGATTTATCACGGTATGGCTGATGATAACGTGTTATTCACTCACGCCACAAAGTTATTCAAACAACTGCAAGATCAAGAAAAACAGTTCGAAATGATGACTTACCCGGGCTCAAAACACAGTTTACGTGGCAAGAGCGTACAAACGCACTTACACCAAACCATCACAAGTTTCTTCAACCGACACTTTAACGTTGAGTAATCACGTTTAATTTCGGTAACTTAGACTAAAGGCTGATTGTTAAATCAGCCTTTTTTTTGTCTCAATGTATTCTACTATTTAACTAGATTTTCGACCTATTTTGGCTACGCTTAATACATTGCTCTTATGAGCATGACGAAGGAACACACATGAATTACTTACGCCGTTTTACAATTTTTCAGCGCCTCGCCATGTTAGTGAGTGTGGTCGTGATAGGGCTGATATTTTTGAGCGTCTCGAGTTTAACGCAGCAATACAGCTCGCTAAAGCAAGAGCAATACATAAAAACCCAAAACCTTGTTGAGTCAGCCTACTCTATTATTGAGCATAACTATGCGTTGTTTGAGCAAGGTAAGCTGAGTGAGCAACAAGCCAAGCAAGCAGCCCTCGAAACAATTTCTGCACTACGTTATGACAATAACAATTACTTTTGGATCAACGATTATGAACCCGTTATGGTCATGCACCCGTTTAAGCCAGAATTAAATGGTAAATCGCTAGCGGGCAGTAAAGATCCAGATGGTGTGTTGTTATTTGTCGATATGGTCAATATTGTCAAAAAACAAGGAGAGGGTTTTATTCCCTATAAGTGGCCAAAGCCAGGTAAAGATCAGCCCGTTGATAAAATTGCCTACGTAAAAGGGTTTGCAAAGTGGCAATGGATTGTTGGCTCTGGTGTCTACATTGATACCATTGAAGAGGCGTTCTCGTCACTTCGTACCCATGTCATTATCACCGCGGTAGTGATTATTGCCCTACTGGTTGCGCTTAGCTACCTAATTGCCAATAGCATTCTTCGTCCGACACAACTTGCCGCAAATATGATGAAAGATATCTCACAAGGTGAAGGTGATTTAACTCAAGAGCTTGATGAAAATGGCAACGATGAAGTGTCTCGTTTGTCGCGCTATTTTAATTTGTACACCGCAAAAATGCGTGAGTCACTGAAACATGTTGCCCACAATGCCGAGCAAGTAAATCAGTTTGCTCATAGCGTAGATGATGCGAGTAAAACCAATCACTCTTTTATTGAATTACAAAACGATAGTTCAACTCAAGTAGCAACCGCTATGGAACAAATGACTCATCAAATTCACGATGTTAGTCAAAATGCTGACCAAGCTGAACATGCTGCCAATGAAGCGGCGCAAAATGCCGAAGCAGGCAAGCAGGTTCTTAACAAGACCATTACCGCCATTGAGACCCTGTCGCATAATATTGAACAAGTGAGTAAGGTAACGGCGGATCTTGCTGCAGAGAGTAACAACATTGGTTCAGTACTTGATGTTATTCGCAGTATTGCTGAGCAAACCAACTTACTGGCACTCAATGCTGCTATTGAAGCGGCACGTGCTGGTGAGCAAGGCCGAGGCTTTGCCGTTGTAGCTGACGAAGTACGTACATTAGCAAGTCGCACAGGTAAAAGTACTGACGAAATTCAAGCCATGATCAGTAAACTACAAACCGGCGCACAAGCTGCTGTTGATGCTGTATCAGCAAGCCAACAGTTATCAACCGAAACAGTTTCACAAGCTGGTGAAGCAAATAGTTCGCTGAGTGAGATTGAGCGACTTGTCACTATTATCAAAGATATGAACAGCCAAATCGCCCGCGCTACTGAGCAACAGACCAGTGCCGCAGATGAAGTTAACTTGCGGATTAATGAGCTTTCTCAATCAACCGAGCAATCACTGTCGAATACCCAAGGACTTTCCAACGCCAGTGATAATTTAAAGCATAGCTCACAAGCATTGAGCGATGTAGTTAACCGTTTCAAACTCGATTGATCACAGCAATTCAAAAGCCCTGCAATGGTTTGCGGGGTTTTTCTATAACCTTTCTTTTTTATCCCCTAGTAATTTTTGAAGCCACCAAAAACACAACCCACTGATTTAATTAGACCTTTATTAAATAGATAAAAAAAAGATGATAAATAGATATTAACGAGATTTACATAAATAAATTAAAAAGGAACTAATGGGGTGTGCTGAATTAAATTGCCATTGGCATTTAATCACTATTACAAAAATAATAAGGAGCGATACCAAAGTGCCTTCAAGAAACATACACCCCAAAAAGAACACACACTTAAAGCGTACTATGTTAGCTGCAATTTGCACTTACTCGCTACTCGGAGTAACTAATCAAGCGCTGGCAGATACAACTCAAACAAAACAAATTCCATTACACTTTATAGTTGCAGCAACCGATAAAGATGGCGCTAATGCCAAAGTTGACCAAGCCACTATTGAGCAATCAATTGAAAACTTAAATTCACATTATCAAGGTACAGGTTACTCATATCACTATAAATCTACTGACTTCGTAACCAACGAAGAGATGCCTGGTTTTTATGACGACGATTACTCACCAGACAATAGAGTGTTATTTATTGAGCCTTATTTTGATAAATCAGCTTTAAATGTCATGGTCGCAGACTTTGATGGCGTCAATGGTAATGCGTTTTTTCCTTACTTTGGCGTAGATGGTGTGTTAATTGATACAGAAGATCTTGTTACAACGACACTCGCACATGAAATCGGCCATAACCTCAGTTTATTGCATACCTTTGCCGATGGTGATGATGAACCTATTTCAGTGCAAATCGGTGAACGTGGCTACTTGTACGGTGACCAGATAATCGACACCCCTCCTTCTTTTGATGACTTAGATGATGATATTGAAAATTGCGAATACACAGGCTCTGCCGAAGATGAAGAAGGTACTCCCTACGCCCCTGATGCCAAAAACATAATGAGCCAAGGAAAAAATACCTGCCGTACGCACTTTTCTGCACAACAAATAGACCGTATGCAGTACGTTTTGCAAAGAGATAAATACCATCTTTTTAATCAATTTGGTGAAGGTAGAACCGTACCAAACTGCGAAAACTCAATTATAGTTACTCAATTCCCACATATAGATGGCTTTAATTTTAATCAAGAAATAGCGCAGCCATGGGTTCAAGATGTAGCTAATAACGGCTTCTTTTTTAGAACCTCACCTGATTCAAATTCAAGCAGAACAGGTGCTGATGAACCCTTTGAGGGGCACAGCTATTTACAAATTGATAGTAGCAAACGGGATGACACTGATTTTGATGACATTGTATATGCCAAAAAAGGTGACAAATTAAACTACTTAAGCCCTTGCTATGACTTGAGCTTCATCGAAAAACCGACATTGGAGTTTTACTTCAATATGCACGGCAAAGATATGGGAACTAGTATTATCGAGGTATCCGCCGATAATGCGCAAACGTGGGCTGAGTTATGGCGAAAAGAAGGCCAACAACACTCCGACGGCGACATTTGGGAAAAAGTGACGGTTGATCTATCTAACTACAGAACAACTCCCGCACAGCTGAGACTAAGTCATATCATAGAAGGTGAAAAAGGTGATGCGTCATTTGATCTTTTCACTGTTTCGGGCACTCAACCTCAGCAAGATTATGAATTTAATAGTAATACTCTCAATATAGCCGAAGACGAAAATGAAGTAACATTCAAGGTCATTAAAAACTCAGGCTTAGATAGTAGTTCGAAAATACGAATTTACACCGAAGACGTGGATGCTATTGCTGGAGAAGATTATACAGCACTTGATGAGACCCTTACTTTTTCGAGCCAAGAAACTGAAAAAGAACTAGCTATAAATATATTTGATAATAATGAAGTTGATGGTTCTCGCTCTTTTAATATCAAACTAGCATCTGATGAAAGTGACATAATCTTCAATGAATCAATTGTAACGATTGAAGACAACGATGTTGATTTCAGCTATGAATTAGACATTTCAGACACACAAATATCAGAAAATAGCGGCCAACTATTAGTTGGTATAATCAAATCCGATCCAACCGATTTTGAAACAAAAGTTCGTATAAAAACGACGGATGATAGCGCGGTCGGCGGCACTGATTTTACAGCTCTTGATGAAGTACTTACCTTTGCTCAAGGCGAAACACAAAAAGACATTACGATCGACATTATTGATAATTCAGAGGTAGATGGCTCAAGACGCTTCACTCTCGTATTAGAGTCTGAATCATTCAATGAAAAATACGCTGATGAAGTAATCACAATCACCAATGAAGATGGTATTCCAGAGCATGCAACCCCAGATGATAAAGCAAGCGGCAGTGTATCAGGTTACTTTACACTAATGCTCGGCGCACTGTGCTTTATTCGTAGAAACCGAAAGAAGAACATAAAAGACTAAACCTGACCAAGCATAGGCTTTAGAGCACAGGGTTGTGTCTAAAGCTTATGCTTTTTAAACTTACAACTTACAAACAATAACGAGCGAATAAGCTGCTTACTGTTGCGGCGGTAGGCTTGCCATGTTGCCAATCACCACCTTCTACACCACTGCCTGCGATATCCATATGAACATACGGTAATGGCTGCGCTGATTCAGTACCATGCTTATCTAAACCACCAACAATCGCTAAGAATGCCATCGGGAACTGATGACCACGTGCAGTTACAGCAGAAGCTGCATTGTTACTTGATAGTACGTCATCAGCTAATGTGCGAGGGCGAATGAAGTCATAATCTTCACGGCGGCTACGAGATACTTCTGCGCCATCTGCCCACAAATCGCCTAAGTCAGCAATTTGGCGCGAAATTTTCGCCGCGCGAGCTGGACCATTTTCAACATACGCACTGTAAGGACCCATAGCACGTGCTGCGTGGCCTGTTAGTGTTGCAACAGTGAATAGCTCTGGATTCACTTCGTTTAAAGCGCGATCTTTCATTTCGCTTAGTAAGTCGCCCATAGCTAAACGGCCTTCAGCATCTGTGTTACCGATACGAACACGTACACCTTCGCGGCTAGTAATGATTTCATCAGGAACAAAACAATCAGAACCAATTGAGTTACGAACTACGGCTAAGTAAGCAATCACTTTTACGCCTTTTGGTGCAAAGTCAGCCACTGATTTCATAAAGCCAGCAACCGAAGCAGCACCGCCTTTATCACGGCTCATACCTGCCATAAAGCCACCCACTTTAAGGTCTGCACCACCGGTATCGTAAACTAAACCTTTACCAACAAACATTAAGGTACGCTCAACATCGCCTTCAGGCACGTATTCTAGTTTTACAACACGTGGGTGATGACGCTCAACAGCATAAGATGCGCGCGCTACGGTGCTCATCATTGGGTAATCTTTATCGATAGTGTTGATATCTGAAATCACTTCAACAGACACCTTACTACCAGCAAATAACTCAACGCAGTAGTCTGCAAAACGAGGTGGTGCCATACGCTCAGGCTCTGTACCACATAAATCACGTGCAGCGTATTGACCTGCAGCAATAGCATTAAGCGCTTTGCTCATTGCCTCGTCTGCACCCACTAGGCTAATTTGGCTAACTGGTTCAATCGCTTGGCCGTGGAACTCACGTGCCTCAAGTGGTTGCCAAAGCGCTTGGCAAGCACCTAAATAAGCCACTTCAAGGGCATGCTTGTAACGGCTATCTTGATTTACGTTAGCAAGTAAAATTGCAGGCTGAGTGCTACCCGATGCTTTCGCTTCTAGTACACCTTGCTTTGCTGCATCAAAGTAACGACGTACATCATCATAATCACGGTTCAGAGGGCCTGTAGGCGCTAAAATAACGCGTTTAGAGTCAATTACAAGTAATGTCACTTGTTTGCCAATACGTGCGTCTACAGCTTGTTGAGCGCTAATAGCTTGACTTAAGCTTGCGTCTGCTAAAGAAGAAAAATCATCACCGATAATAATCAATGCATCGTGATTTGCATCCGCTAGTTGAGGGGCTGCAACTGCATGAGGGTATGCCATAAAAAAGGTCCTGCTGTTAAAAACATAGGACCTTATTATCATTGATTTAGAGCGCTATTGCCAGCCAAGTAAGATAGCTAACTATAAGGCTGGCAAGCTAAGTTTACTGCTCTGTAATGTGTGCTGAGTCTTTACGATGCTTAACAATCACAGACCAAGCTTCAAGCATAACCAGAACACTTACGACCAGTACTAATAAATCAAGCGTCACCAGTAACCAGTTACCTTGTTGGTAGTACTCGCCCAGTTTAATAACCCCAGCAAAGAACGCCATAACTAATACAAAACTCATTGGTATAAGCGTGTATTTAGCTGGGCGATTCGCTTTAATTAACATTACCGAAATCACCAGTAAGGTTAAGCTTGCTAAGATTTGGTTAGTCGAACCGAATAACGGCCAAATGATCATACCGCCGCTACCGTCAGCGCCACCAGCACCAAAAGCAAGCAGTAAACAACTTAGAACTGCAATGAGTGTAGCTACAATACCATTACGAATGATGCTGATATTATAAATATCACCCCACTCTTGAATGATATAACGCTGCAAGCGCACGCCAGAGTCCATGGTAGTCCCCGCAAACAAGACCACCATTACGGCAAGTAAGGTTGATGCCACCTCTTGCGAGATACCCCAACCACTTTCAATTAAGTTTGCGCCACCATTAATAAAGGCACTGACACTACCGGCGCCTAAGTGACTGTAAATTTCGTGCCATTCTTCAGGTGATACTGCAAGTGCAACACCACTTACTGCAACGAGTGTAATAAGCGCAAGCATACCTTCACCTACCGCACCTAAGTAACCCACAAAGCGACCATCGGTTTCTTTGTTCAGCTGCTTAGAGCTGGTACCTGAAGACACAATACCGTGGAAACCCGATACCGCACCACAAGCTATGGTCACAAATAGCAATGGAATAATACTTGGTGTATCTACCGCCGTTTGTGTATTAAACGCAGGCGCTGTGATATCTGGCATTGACACAAACACCGCACCGTAAAGAAGCACTAAGCCAACCAATAACTGCATACCGTTGATAAAGTCACGAGGCTGTAACAGCATCCATACTGGCAATAACGAAGCAATGGCTGCATAGATAAATAAGATAATGATCCAGTTCGCATTCGCACTTAGACCAAACATTTCATCAGGTAATGAAATTGGCATACCACTACCAAGGTAAATGGTGTAATAAAGAATTCCCACACCAACTAAACAAAGCGGAATTAACGACACTTTACGGCGTAGTAACTGGCCAATAACTAAGGCCACTACAATCGCTGACCAAGCGGGGAATACCGCGTTAGGTTGCGATACAAATGACTTGGCAATCACCACACCAAATACCGCATTCACCATCAATAGTACTAAGAACACCACAATCATAAATAATGCACGGGTGCGCTTACCAATTACGCTTTCAGATAAAGCGCCCATTGATTTGCCTTTGTTACGCGCGCTGGCCCAAAGAGCCCCCATGTCGTGAACACCAGCAAAAAAGATAGTACCAAATACCACCCAAAGTACCGCAGGCACCCAGCCCCAATATACGGCAATAGCAGGGCCAACAATTGGCGCAGCACCTGCAACAGAGGTGAAATGGTGGCCCCATAACACAACTTTGTTAGTTGGCACATAATCCACACCATCCTCAAGTTCATGAGCAGGTGTGACAAAATTATCATCCATTTTAAATATTTTTTCGGCGATGAATTTCGAATAAAAGAACCATCCGAACAACATACCGACTATTCCGAGCAGCACGATTACGACCGATTGCATAGTCATCTCTCTTATTAAGTTATAATGTTGTCTAAGGTGTTGAACTAGGCAGGCCTAGCACCCCAACTAGACACTAACAAACTTTCAAACACCAAGGTGTTAACCTTTAGTCTAATATACTCAGCTGAAAATGCTCGTGAGCCTGACTCTTTATTCCGACACCTATCCCTAACAGGCGTACTGGCTGGTTATTACCTCGCTCATAGGCTTTGCTCATTAACTCAGCAAAAATGCGTTCGTCTAATTGATGGTGGCTTTGATCGGCACTGGTCACGACAAAATTGGCAAACTTGACCTTCACCGATAATTTATTGATGCGGTTGTTTAATTGTTGTTTATCAAGACGGCGGGTTAATTCATCCATCAAGCGGGGTAACTGGCTTAAACACTCGTCTAAATTATTTTTGTTGTATTCATAGGTGTGCTCAACACTGAGTGACTTTCGTACTCGCTCAGTTGACACTTTGCCAACGTACTCGCCTGCACACTTTTGATATAAAGAGACGCCAAAATTACCAATGTGCTGCTGCATCCAATTAACTCCTTTCGCACGCACATCAGCCCCTGTGTAAAGCCCTTTAAGTTGCAGCTTTTCTAAGGTCACCTTGCCAACGCCGGGAATTTTGCCAAGCGGTAAACTCGCCAAAAAGTCATCAACTTGATCGGGTAATACCACAAATTGACCATTAGGCTTATTTTCATCGCTAGCTATTTTGGCAATAAACTTAATTGGCGCAACGCCCGCTGAGGCTGTCAGCCCAGTGGTGTCATAGATTTCTTGGCGGATTTGCTGTGCCATGAGTGTTGCACTGCCTTTGCATGCGGTACTGTCGGTTACATCAAGGTAGGCTTCATCTAACGATAACGGCTCAATAAGGTCAGTGTACTTTGCAAAAATGGCGCGAATTTGCGTGGAGATTTCTTTATAAACCTGCATTCGTCCGGGCACGATAACCAGATCGGGGCACAGTTGTTTGGCATGATAGTTAGACATGGCCGAGCGCACACCATATTTACGGGCAATATAGTTGGCTGTTGAAAGCACCCCGCGACGACTATTACCACCTATAGCCAGAGGCACATTGGCAAGCGCGGGGTTATCACGCATCTCTACAGCTGCATAAAAGCAGTCCATATCGATGTGAATGAATTTTTTCATCAGGAACACAACAACTGTTTATATATACAGTTATTATATTTAAACTTCCTGAGAGTGCAAGCTAAGAGGTTTGGCTTGTTTGTTGGTTTGGTTTTTTGCGACTGATAAGCCGTGCGCCAAATAACCAAAAGGCGGCTTCGAATAACAAGCCCACGACAATTAAAGCGATAAATCCTGACATTGTGCCCATGCTATAACAGAGCAAAGCTAGAGCAAGTAAGATGAAAAGTGCAATCCACTTTATCACCCTCAAGGTTAGTTGCTGCATAATTAAGGTCCTTTAATGTGTGTTCATTTTACTCACACTTTACGTAAGCGTGAACTTATAAATCTAGCACGATTTACTGAGATTTCTAATTTCCTTGAGCTAAAAGCATCATATTGCTAACCTAAGTTTTCTCACAATCAATGAAGATTTACTATGCAATCGTTTATAGAACAACACCCTATCAGAACCAAAATAAATGTCGCATGGGGTGAAATGGATGCCCTTCAACACGTTAATAATGTGGTGTACTTTCGCTACTTCGAAACAGCTCGTATCGATTTTTTCACTCAACTAGGCTTTCTTAAAGATTTACAAGTAACAGGTGTGGGTCCGGTGATCAGCGAGAACAATGCTCGCTATAAACGCCCAGTAACATTTCCTGATACGGTGCATGTTGGTGTTAAGATTAGTGACATTGAACACGATCGCTTTATGATGCATTACACTGTATTTAGTGAAAGCCAAGACGCAGTAACAACCATTGGCTCATCACAAGTGGTTATGTTTAATTTTAAAACGGGTAAAAAAGCTCAGTTAAATGATGAGTTATTAACTGCACTTAAAGCCCATTCTAGCGATTAACAAGGATCTATTATGCTTTATAGCCCACTTGGTCGAAGTGGTATTGATGTATCTCGTGTCTGCTTAGGTAGCATGACATGGGGTATGCAAAACAACCAAGCCGATGCCGATGAACAAATCGCCTATGCATTAGATAAAGGCGTTAACTTTATTGATACCGCCGAAATGTATGCCGTACCACCTTCTCCAGACACCTACGGTAAGACAGAAGAGATCATCGGTAATTGGTTAGCGCGTAATAAAGACAAACGCGATGATCTTGTCATTGCCACTAAAATAGCAGGTAACGGCTTACCTTGGGTACGCGATGCAGGCGATATTACTCGCCAAGCAGTGGTTGAAGCCGTTGATGCATCTCTTAAACGCTTACAAACTGAGGTTATCGATTTATACCAATTACATTGGCCTAACCGTACATCACCGCACTTTGGTAAACAGTGGCCAGGTAAAGTGTGCTTCTCAGAAGCTGACACTGATCAAAATATCGCGGGTATGTTAGATATTCTTGAAGGTCTAAATGACTGTATCAAGGCTGGTAAAATTAAGCACTGTGGTTTATCAGACGACACTCCTTGGGGCATTAGCCAGTACTTGCGTTTAAGTGAGCAGCATAACCTTCCGCGTATGGTTTCTATTCAAAACGAATTTAGTCTCCTGCACGCCAAAGATTGGCCGTATTTGATTGAACAATGTATTCATGAAGATATTGCTTACCTACCTTGGTCACCGCTAGGTGGCGGCATGTTAAGCGGTAAGTACTTAAATGGTGCTCGCCCTGAAGGTAGTCGTTGGACGCTAGTGCAACGTAATGGTTTATTTAGAGACACAGTACAATCTCGCGCTGCGATTGCTGAATATGTTGAAATTGCTAACGCCTTTAATTTAACCCCTTCACAACTTGCATTGGCTTGGTGTAATCAAGTGGATGGCGTAAGCTCAACGATTATAGGTGCAACATCAATGGCGCAGTTAAAAGAAAATATCGATGCTTTTTCTGTGCAATTAAGCGATGAAGCTAACGATAAAATCGCTGACGTATTTAACCGTTATCCAATGCCTTTTTGAGCATCTCCCTGCAATATTAATAAGTCTATTAAATGATAGGCTTATTAATACTTATTCATCATTTTTACCTTTCTCCTACAACTTCACCAATACTTTAGTGTATGGTAATTCACAGCATTTAACTTTTTTGGTTGTTAATGAGTAAATACGTAAAACATATATTATGCATGATAATGGTGATAGTGCTTGTTCCTATAACCTATGCTTCAGAGCGGCTTTCTATAACTTGGCTCGAAACAGATAACAAACCTTTCTTTGTTGATAAATCTGAGCAATATCCTTTAGGTGGCTTGTGCAACAACATAACCGACTTACTGATTGAAGCAATGCCAAATTTTAAGCATCAAAAGTCACTATTGCCACCTAAGCGATTAAGCAAATATCTCGATGATGGCCACTTAGCGTGTTACGCGTGCATGATCCATCGAGATAAAAAAACTAACCGTGCCACTTACTCTATTCCAACTGCAGTTTATCCATCCTTTAGCGTGTTAAGTACTGAAGAAAGAGCGCTAAAGATTAAGCAAAAACACGGTAATCCAGTGTCATTAATTTCATTATTGACTGATGCCAATTTTATTTATGGCCAAAATGATGCGCGAAAATTTGGCAGTAAACTGGACGCAATAGCTAAAAATACTAAGCTTTATGAGAGTGCTGCATTAAGTGGCACCGGCAGCCATGCAAACCAAGCGCTACTATCGCAGTTAGAGCATGGCTACATTGATTACACAATTGATTACCCATTTGTTGCTGATTATTACAATCAACAAAACCAACAGAATATTCAAAAGCTCAGCATTGCTAATCCAACTCAAAATGTGGTTTTTGGTGCCATTGGTTGCTCAACAAATGCGCCTAATAATTATGCCGAAAAAGTACTTGCAGAAATCAATGAGGCGCTGAAAAACAAAGTACTGCCGAGTGAAAAATACCAGCAAAGCCAACGAATTTGGCTCGAACAAAGCTTTCCTGAGTTTTCAACTTATTATCAGCGCTCTATTTTAGACCCGCTTAAAGAGCCTGCCACTGATGAGATAACAGCTCCTGTTGATCATCCATAAGTGTTACAGCAAAGCTCGAATTTGCGACAACCTTCCCTACCCCTTCAGGCGTGCCAGTCATAATGATGTCGCCATCTTCTAGGTCCATAAAATCACTAATTTCAGCTAAGATTTGCTCTGCGTTATGCAGCATTAACCTTGTATCGCCTAGTTGAGTGTCTATTCCATCAATCTTTAGACTAAATTGATAATGACAACTGGCATTAACCGCAACAAATTCAGTAAAAAGCGCTGAACCATTAAATGCTTTTGCGCGCTCCCAAGGCAGGCCTTTTTCTTTAAGTGTGCTTTGTAAGCCTCGTTTGGTTAAATCAAGCCCAAGCGCAACCGCTGCCAGCTGTTTATCTTTAACTAAAAAGCAAAGCTCAGTTTCGTAATGTAGAGCCTCACCTAAGTGTTCGCTATTAAGAGAATCAGTGATGGCGCTATTTGGTTTTGCAAACAGCACCATATTTGTTGGTGTTTCATTGTTAAGCTCTGCAATATGCGCAGCATAATTACGACCTACGCAAATAATTTTGCTTGGGGTGAATACTTCTTTATTCCATTTCACTGATTGCACGCAAATACCTCTCATTTTAACAAATGTAAAAGACTCAATTTTTTATTTTTAGCATTAACTCGCCAATTTCGTACCTAAAACAAGTAAATTCATTGGTAGAATAATTCTCATAATAACATAAACATAGATATTACCTTTCACTATAAGCGTTATTTATGTTGACGATTGTTCTACTTTCTAATAACTTAATGTAAGCGGTTACATTTTAAAAATCGGGTTCGGCGATTTTTTTTTGGAAAGAAATGTAAGCGCTTACAAAAATAGACAACAACATAAAATAAAACCAAATCTGGAGATTTGCATGAACCACACACTTTTCAAGAAAAAGCAGCTTGCTATTAGCCTGTCTATGGCAATGGGTTTAAGCGCGCTAGTTCCTCACTCAGCTGTCGCCGAAGAACAGCCCGACAAAGCAAGTGATATTGAAGTAATACAAGTATCAGGTATTCGCGGAAGCCTAGTAAAATCAATGGATATCAAGCGTCAATCTGCGGGGGTTGTTGATGCAATTACCTCTGAAGACATTGGTAAATTCCCTGATACCAACCTAGCTGAATCTTTGCAACGAATTACCGGTGTGTCTATTGACCGTAGTAATGGTGAAGGTAGCAAAATTACGGTTCGTGGTTTTGGCCCTGAATTTAACTTAGTAACCCTTAACAATCGCCAAATGCCAACAACTGGTGGTCGTTCATTTGATTTTGGTGACATCGCAACAGAAAGTGTGAGCGGTGTTGAAGTATATAAAACAGCGCGTTCTGATATCCCTAGCGGGGGTATTGGTGCAACAGTTAATATCACTACAGCTAAACCACTTTCTAATCCTGGTTTGCACGCTTCGATTGGTGCAAAAGCAGTTCACGACACATCAAACGAAACAGGTGATGATGTAACCCCTGAGCTTTCAGGTATCTACAGCAACACATTCAACGATGACAAATTCGGGATTTTAATTTCAGGCTCAGTTCAAGAACGTGATAACCGCGAACAATCAATGGCAGTTGATAACTGGATCCCAAATGTTGACATTTCATCGTCTCCTGATTTAGCACTGACAGATAACAACCAGCGCGCAGATGGCGCAACCTGGTATCCGCAAAATGCAGGTTACGCGTTTTCAGACAATTCACGCAAACGTACCAATGGTCAACTTGTGCTGCAATACGCACCGAATGACCGCATTACTGCAACCGTTGATTACACTTACTCAAAACTCGAGTTTGAAAAAGATGGCCGTAGCTTTGGTGTATGGTTCAATAATGGTGGTAACGTCAGCGCAGCAACTATCAATGAAAAAGGTACTTACACGCAGGTAACTGAAATTGGTGGTGACTACTCTACAAACTTAAACCGTGGTGCAACAACCAACGAAAATAAATCGCTTGGTTTAAACATTGATTGGCAAGTAACAGACAATTTAAACATTGAGTTTGATGCGCATAACTCATCGGCTGAAAGTGCCGGTGTAGGTATTGGCCACGATGCGTTTATGATCATTGGTAACACATCATGTTCATGGTGTGAAAACCCAACGGTTAATATCGACGAAAAAATGGCTGACTTTAGCCAAGGCGAAATTCCGCTTATTGATATGACCTTAACCAATGGCCAAGCAGAAATTTTACCGAGCGATATGGGAACCCTTTTCGCCGGTGTAAACAAAGATACCAACACTAACGATCTTGACCAATACCAGTTAAAAGGTACGTGGTATAACGAAGACAGCGGTTCTCTATCGAGCATTAACTTTGGTGTATCACACACTAAAATCGATTTCCGTACGACAACAGCCTACTCAGGTCAGCTTGCTGCTGGTTGGTGGTTGAACTCTGCGGATTGGTACGATGACAGCATGTTCACTCGTGTCGACAGCTCAGGTTTACTTGATGGCTTCTCTGGTGGTGGTAGCGATAAGTTATTAAATTACTACTACGATGCTGATTTTGATGAGATTGTCGCGATTGCCGAAAGCATTGACTGTGATCACCCGGATGGCGGTATTGGCGCATGTAGCTGGCCTGCTGATGTAAACGGCATGGTGCAAGCGGGTCCAATCGATGACGACCACCGTGTAAGCGAAGAAACAACGGCGGTATACGCACAAGCTAACTTCGAAACAGAATTTAACGGTATGCCAGTGAACATCACTGCGGGTTTACGTTACGAATCAACAGATGTTACAGCAAACAGCTTAGAGCGCCCTGCTGTTGCAATGGAATGGGTTAACGGTAACGAATGGTCTTACATTTACGCTGATGAACGCTCATTCTCAAACGGTGAAGGTAGTAGCAAAGAGTTTCTACCTAGCATCGATATGAATATCGAAGTAGTTGAAGACGTTATTGCACGTTTCTCTTACAGCCGCAGCCTTGCTCGTCCTCCTGTAGGCGCGCTTCGCTCAACAACGTCATTCTTAGGTAACCCGAAAGTGGGTCAACGTAAAGTGGCTGTGGGTAACCCGAACTTAAAACCTTATACTTCAGATAATATCGACCTATCACTTGAATACTACTACGGTGAAGGCAGCTATATGTCTGCGGGTTACTATCGTAAGCAAGTTGATAACTTCCTTGTAAATATCACAACCGAAGAGACGATTGACGGTATTACAGACCCATTCATCGGTGATCGTGCTGAACAAGCGCGTGACGATTTAGCGGCAGCGGGTGAGCAACCATCTGACCAAGCAATTCACGATAAGATCAACGAAAACCAAGGCACAGAAGAAGGCACACCTATCGTTGGTAACGATACAGATCCTCTAGCAAACTTCTTCGTATCGCGTGATAACAACGTTGAAACAGCAAATCTATGGGGCTGGGAGCTAGCAGCGCAACATATGTTTGGTGATTCTGGCTTTGGTATTGCCGCTAACGCGACTTTCGTATTTGGTGATGTTGAAGCAGACCGAGATGCTATCGGCTATCAATTTGCCCTACCGGGTTTAAGTGATTCAGCTAACTTCTCTGCGATTTATGATTTAAATGGTTTATCGGCTCGTATTTCTTATAACTGGCGTGATGAGTTCTTAACAGGCTTTGACCAACATGCTTCACCTATCTTTACTGAGTCTTATGGCCAGTGGGATATCAACGTGAACTATTCAGTTAACGAGAACCTAACAGTGTTTGTTGAAGGCCTTAACCTGACAGATGAAACGCAACGTACTTACGTTCGTTACTCTGAGCAGCTGTTACGTGCAAACCAATACGGTGCGCGCTACAACATCGGCTTCCGCTACTCGTTCTAGCATTTTGTTGTCAAAAAAGCCGCTCAACAGCGGCTTTTTTTTTCATAATTATGCTAGTTTGTCTACATAGCATTTGAGATGGCCTTAAACATGCAAAAGAATGAAGTAAAAAAAGTCGTCATTTTAGGTGGTGGTACAGCAGGTTGGTTATCTGCAGGTTTAATTGCTGCCCAGCCTCATTTAACTCACAACGCACAAATTACCCTGATTGAGTCGCCCGATATTGCCACCATTGGTGTCGGTGAAGGTACTTGGCCGACCATGCGACAAACCTTAAAAACCATCGGCATCAGCGAAAGTGAATTTATTCAACGTTGTGATGCGTCTTTTAAACAAGGCTCACGTTTTGATGGCTGGTGCGACGATGAAGGCGATGCTCATTATTATCACCCATTCAGCTTACCTGTAGCGTATCAGCAATTAAATATTGCACCTTACTGGTTTGCCAACAAAGATGCCGTGAGTTTCAGCCACGCGGTGGCAAGCCAAACCTACTTATGCGATCACCATAAAGCACCGAAAAACCACTTACATAGTGCCTATCAAGGTGAAGCAAACTATGGCTATCATTTAGATGCTGGTAAGTTTGCCATGCTGCTAAAAAAACACTGCACGACCAAGCTAAACGTTGAGCATATCGTCAGTCATGTTGAATGCATCAATAGTGATGAAGATGGCTATATTAGTTCATTGCAAACCCGCGATCATGGCACTATTGCGGGTGATTTATTTATTGATTGCTCTGGCACCCACGCAAAGCTGTTACATCAACATTACGGGATAGAGCTAATTGAGCAACACGATGTGTTATTTAACGATCGAGCCGTTGCCGTACAGGTGCCCTATTTAAACCCGCAGCAAGAGATCCTTTCTTATACCAAAGCCACGGCGCAAGATGCCGGTTGGATTTGGGATATCGGCTTACAAAGCCGCCGTGGTCTAGGTATGGTGTACTCAAGCCGTTTTGCCAATAGCGAAGATGCGAAACAAGCGCTTAGCCAGTACATTGCAAAAACCCAGCCTGGCACAGCACAAAATGAACTGATATTTCGTGAAATTAGTTTTACGCCCGGCTATAGACGCCGTTTTTGGTATAAAAACTGTTTAGCTATTGGTATGTCTGCAGGCTTTATTGAGCCACTTGAAGCCTCAGCGTTAGTCATGGTGGAGCTTGGCCTTAATAACTTACTTGCTAATTTCCCAACACATCGTGCTGCAATGCCGACACTGGCAAAACGTTTTGATGAGCAGTGCCATTATCGCTGGCAACGTATCATTGAGTTTTTAAAGCTGCATTATGTGTTGTCAAAGCGCACAAGCCCTTATTGGCAAGCTCATAAAGAGGCAAACTCAATTCCTCTGCAACTTCAAGAAAACTTAGCACTTTGGCAATATCAAAGTCCGTGGTTAAACGACTTTGACCGCGCTCAAGAGGTCTTCTCTGCAGCCAGTTACCAGTATGTACTTTATGGAATGAAGCAATTGCCACAATTTCCTGTACTTGCAATGCCTGCGGCTATTATTGAGCATTTTAGTGCTAACCAACAACAAGCCAAACGCGGATTGCAACAACTACCCACTAACCGCGAGCTGTTAAATCATATTCAGCAATTTGGTATACAACCTATTTAATCTCAGTATTAGGAGGCCCAATGGCCAATCATGTCTTACTTGATAACATCAGCCATAAAGACCTAAAAGTGATCACCACACGCGGTGCTAACTGGGGCGACAATATTAGCTGCACTACCGTGTTTCCTAGTGAGTTTGCTAAAGTTCAAGCAAATCAACCTATCGTATTTCGTAAGCACCCGCAAACAGGTCAATTTGAAGCCCTCGCTTTATTTGGTTTTGAAAATGGTGAGAACTTGCTGCTAAACGAGCAAGGCGAATTGCAACTGAGTTACTTACCGCTAAGTATGCAGCGCCAGCCATTTTTAATTGGTCAACAAACTCAGTATAACAATGGTATTCCTGAGCAATCTCTGGTGGTACATATTGATTTAGACAGCCCACGCATAAGCACACATGATGGCGAAGCCATTTTCCTTGAACATGGTGGAAATAGCAAATACTTAAATCATATTGCTCAAGTACTTAACGCGTTACATCAAGAACACCAAACAATTAATCAGTTTTTTGAGCGTTTACTTAGCGTTAATCTACTCGAAGCTTTCAGTATTGAATATGCAGATAAAAATGGCGAAAAAGTCACAGTGAGCGGCTTTTATACTATTAACCAACAGGTACTCAATGGCTTAACCGCTGAACAACTTAAGCAGTTACAACAGCAAGGTGACCTACAAGCTGTTTATATGGTGCTGGCATCAATGGAGCACATTCCTCATTTGCTTAATAAAAAATGGGCTCAGCAGTAATGTTTGCGGCTGCGCCAATAAAAGAATGCCAGGCTTCAAGCATTGCTGATCTAAAAGCGTTTTTAGCTGAGCTAACTGAGCCACTGGTCATCAGAGGTCTCTGCGCTAATTGGCCCCAAGTTATTGCCGCTAAACAAGGTTCTAAAAACGCCTTAGACTACCTTTTAGGGCTTGCCAATAACGCCCCAGTACGCAGTTTTAGCAGCCAAGCGATTCATCAGGGTCGCTATTTTTATAACGCTGATTTCTCAGGGCTTAATTTCTCACAGCACGCCGATAACTTAGTTTCTGTACTGCAAAAATTAGCACGTTCACTCACACAAACCGACAGTGATTCACTGTATATGGGCTCTACTGCTGTGGAGTATTGCGCTCCGGGCTTTAGTGTTGAAAACCCATTAACAGTAACCGATTATAACTGCCTAACCAGCCTCTGGGTGGGAAATCATAGTCAGATTGCGGCTCACTATGACAATGCCGATAACCTAGCTTGTGTTGCTGCGGGTAAGCGTACGTTTACTCTGTTGCCAACGGAACAGGTCAATAACCTTTACGTGGGTCCACTCGAATTTACACCCGCAGGGCAAGCGATTAGCTTGGTTGATTTTAATAACCCTGATTTCAGCCGCTTTCCACGTTTTAAAGAGGCTGTAGCAAAGGCGCAATCGGCAACTCTTGGCCCTGGCGATGCTATTTATATTCCAGCACTTTGGTGGCATCAGGTTAGCGCAACCAGTCCGTTTAATGTGTTGGTGAACTATTGGTGGCGACAAGCCCCAGAGTATTTAGCAAACCCATTTGATGCCATGCTGCACAGTATGCTGGCAATTAAAGACTTGCCAAACGAGCATAAACAAAAATGGCAGCAACTCTTTAATCATTATGTGTTTGCTAATGATGTGGATTTAGCAAGCCACGTTGCTGAGCCTGCGCAAGGGATATTAGCCGATATCGACGAACTAACGGCCAGAAGAGTAAGGCAGCTATTACTGCAAAAACTCAACCGATAGAATGAACCAAAAGCCAGCGGATGCAACGAGTTCGGCGAAGCATCTGCAGGCTCTTGGTTCATAATTCACTGACACCAATCCGCTTAATTAAGTACTATTGCGGATTGTTCTTACCCTTTATTAGTGTTGCTGATGGCTGTGTTGTTGCACAGCCGATACCTGTTTCACTATTTTTACTACATTGAAAAACACGTACGTAATCCACCAGCATTTGCTTAGGATAACCTGCAAAATCAACACCTTTATCATTCACATTTGCTGGCCAGTTTCCGCCTACTGCAAAGTTAAGCAGTAAATGAAAACGCTGATCAAACGGAGCAAAGCCGGTATTTTCTATAAACGAGCCGTCTTGTTGTTGTGATGTTGAATACCACTGGTCGTGGCGAAATGTCGCATAGTGAACATCATCAACATACCAACGAATTTCATCTTGCTGCCATTCAAGGGCATAAACATGAAAGTTATCAGCCGGGTTATTAGCTTCGCTAAAACGGTACGGCGAACCGCTGTAAACATTTTTGGGTGCAGGACCACCGTAATGCAAGGTGCCGTGTACGCGCGTTTCAAGGCTGCCAGCTGGCGCTGTTTTGTCATCAGTGAGAGTCTTTAGATTAACTGCTTCCATGATGTCTATTTCGCCTGATGATGCCCAGCGACCATAACGCCAATCAGTTGGTAACATCCAAATTGCTGGCCACGCGCCTTGCCCTGCTGGCAATTTAGCGCGAATTTCAAACCGCCCGTATCGCCAATCAGCTAAGTTTTTAGTGCGTAAACGAGCAGAAGTGAACGGCTGAGTCGCTTGTTTTTCTCGCTCAGCATCGCTACTCACTTCATCGCTATTATGCAACGGCCCAGTGTATTGCTCTTGGCGAGCAACAATATGCAATAGGCCATCTTTAACAAAACTGTTTTCGCTACGCGCGGTATAGCATTGCAGCTCATCATTACCGCCACCTCGACAGTTTACTTCATGTTGCCACTTAGTTAGGTCGAGATCATTTTGCGAAAATTCGTCTTGCCAAACTAACTGCCAGCCTTCTCCTAGGCTGGCTTTGACAGGCGCTGGGGTTTGCTGACAGGCACTAAGCGCACCTGTTAGCAAAATAACAGCATACGATTTTACTGACATGAGACTGTTGCGTCCTCGGTGTGCGCGCTCGTTACTGATAGTTTAGCAATTGATACTTGCCATGCACCTTCAGTGGCTAATTGCCAAGGCGAGAATACTTGCCCAAGCTGCACACCTTGCTCTGCAAAGCAGCTCAAATCTACCGTTAGTGTTTGCCAATCATTTACTGCTTTAAGCTGTTTGCTAATATCAAATTGGCCGTCACAGTTTTCACCACATTGCATACCTAGCATTAGCGGCGCATCAGCAGCTTGGTCTACCTTAATCTGCATTTGCAGTTGACCCGCTTTTTCAACGTATGAACGTAAATCTGATGGGAACGCAGCCATTAAACGAACCGCAGCCGCTTCTTTACCATTAAAGCTGATTGCGCGCGCATCTTCTTGTACGTCTTTATCAAAGGTTTTTACGCTAACAGCGTTAAGGGCTGCACGGCTACTGGTCATGGCTTGTTGCTCAGAACCACTTTGTAGTTGCAGTGACCACGGTGCTTTTACGGCACGTTCAAATAATACTAAGTCTTCTAATTTAGCGGCAACTTGTGATTTTTCGCTAAGGTCATCTGCTAATGTATTTTTATCTTGGTAAGTTAAACCAAAGCCATAAGGTAATAGTGGCGCGTAATCTTTATCACCACGGTTTTGGTTACCTACCGGGTTATTTGGCCACGAGAACGATAACTTACCTTTAAAGTCATGATTGATAGAACCATCTTGCTTTTTAAAGATAACATCGCTGATTGCATCACCTTCACTGCCTGGTAACCAAGTTGCGACAAACGCATCACTGGCATTCAGCTCTGCATTCACCCACATTGGGCGGCCACTAATAAATAGCGACACCACAGGAATACCGGCATTTTTTAGCTTTTTAAGCAGGGCTAAATCAGTTTTATTACCACGTTGGTATTCAAGGTTATCTAAATCACCATTACCTTCTGCATACGGCTGTTCACCAAACACCACAATCGCGACATCTGGCTTAGATTCAAATTCGCCATTCACATTGTATTGAACCTGACCTCCTGCTTGCTCAACTGTATTTTTGATCCCATCAAAAATTGAAGAGCCACCCGGGAAGTCACTATTTTCGTTACCTGTACCCTGCCATGTGATTGTCCAGCCACCTGACTGCATACCAATGTTATCTGCGCCCTGGCCGGCAACTAATACATTTGCATTTGCTGATAGCGGTAACAACTGTTGTTTATTTTTCAGTAGTACTAGTGATTCACGGACTGCTTGTTTTGCAACTGCGCGATGTTCTGCACTACCAATGATCTCTGTTTTACCTGAAAGCGGACGCTTGGCAGGGCTTGGCTTATCAAACAAACCAGCGCGCATTTTTACACGTAAGATACGTGTTACTGCATCATCGATACGGCTTTGTGCAATTTCGCCACTTTTAACTTGCTTAATAAGGTTTTCGTAAAGTGGTTTCCATGCATCTGTCGGTACCATGTACACATCAAGACCCGCATTTGCAGCCTGCGCACAGTTGCCATTAGTACAACCCGGAATTTGACCGTGGCCGTTCCAGTCACCAACAACAAAACCATCAAAACCCATTTTATCTTTTAGCACGTCGGTAAGTAGGTATTTACTGCCATGAATTTTTTCACCATTCCAGCTGTTGAATGACGCCATTACGGTTTGCGCCCCCGCACCTAAGCCGCCTACATAACCTTGCGCATGAATATCAAATAACTCTTGCTCAGATGCCGTGTTATTACCTTGGTCATCACCACCTTCTGTGCCGCCATCACCTAAAAAGTGTTTAACCGTACTGATCACACGTTTATCAGATAAAAAGTCGTCATCAACCGCACCTTGCAACCCCTTAACAATGGCTGCTGAATACGCTTTTACAATTTCAGGGTCTTCAGAATAGCCTTCATAAGTTCGGCCCCAACGGTCGTCACGAACAACAGCCACAGTTGGTGCAAATACCCAGTCGATACCAGTTACCATCACTTCTTGCGCGGTAGCGGCGGCAATTTTTTCGATTAACTCAGGGTTGTTTGTTGCACCTAAACCTATGTTGTGTGGAAATAATGTCGCACCAATTACGTTATTGTGACCATGCACGGCATCGGTACCCCACATAGTCGGAATTGAGCTGCCATCGAGCGAGTCATCAATTGAGGCTTGATACATTTTTTCAGCAAGATCAATCCAATCTGCAGCGCTGGCATGTTTATCATTATTAGGGAATGCGCCACCGCCATTGAGGTAAGAACCAAAGCCATATTTACGCATATCTTCAACGGTTATATCGCGAATTTCTGGCTGGATCATTTGCGCAATTTTTTGCTCAAGGGTCATATTTGCCAACATTTTCGCAATTTGTGCTTCCATTTCTGGATTTGCTGCAATGCCCGTTTCGATATTTGGCCAAATTTCTTGCTCAGTGCTCACGTTGGTCACCTTATCTTGTCCAGTACAACCTAGCATGCTGACGCTTGCCATCATTAACGAACAGAGAGTGAATGTTTTTTTCAATTTCATTTTTTGCACCTATGAAGTCTGAGTTGATACTTTTGAGCCAACCAGCGCAAAGTAAGTAATATATAAATAACAGGCGATTGGTAAGAATAACGCCATTTGCACGCCAATAGAATCTGCTAATACGCCTTGTAGTAATGGAATAATCGCCCCCCCTACAATCGCTAAACATAAAATGCCTGATCCTTTTGAGGTGTATTTGCCAAGGCCGTGTAAAGCAAGGCTAAAAATGGTTGGGAACATAATCGAGTTACATAATCCCACAAGCAAAATTGCCCACATAGCAAGGCTGCCCTCACCCGTCATAGCAATCACAACCAGCAGTACTGCCAATAAGGCATGGCACGCCAGTACCTTACCTGCATTAAATTTTTGCATTACAGCAGCGCCAATAAAGCGGCCAACCATGGCTCCTGCAAAGTAGTAGCTAATATAATGCGCAGCTTCATTTTCTGGTAAACCAGCAATGTTATCTAGGGTCAAAAAGCCCACCAAAAAGCTACCAATCGCCACTTCTGCGCCCACATACACAAAAATACCTACAGCACCTAAAATGAGGTGGCGGTAACACCAAACACTGCCTAAATCAACAAAATCTTCTAAATCTTGATGTGCCGCTTCGCTATCACTTTCTTTACCTAGTTTTGGCAGTTTTAAAAATGCAAAGATAACCGCAAGTACCAACAAGCTTAACGACAACATTAAATAAGGGAGTTTCACTTCTTCTGCGGTGGCTTGACTAACCTCAGATAGAATTAACCAACCACCAAAAATTGGTGCAACCGTGGTTCCTAACGAGTTAAATGCTTGTGTCATAGTCAAACGCGAAGATGCTGTTTTTTGCGGACCAAGTACACTTACATAAGGATTGGCAGATACTTGTAAAATCGTGATGCCCGAGGCAAGGACAAACAAGGCTAGTAAAAATAATTCGTACACATGGGCAACCGCAGCTGGGTAAAACAGCGCACACCCCACGGCTGCGACCACTAAGCCAACCACGATACCAAACTGGTAGCCAATACGACTGACCAACTTTCCAGCAGGGATCGACATCACAAAATACGCACCAAAGAAGCAAAATTGAATGAGCATAGCCTGCGTATAGTTAAGTGAAAACATACCTTTTAAATAAGGGATTAAAATGTCATTCAGACAGGTTATGAATCCCCACATAAAAAATAATGTGGTCAATGATGCCAGCGCAAAGTGCTGCTTAGGCATATCTGCTTGGCTTGCAGCAGCCGACACAGGGGTTGAAACATGAGCCATAATTTTCTTCTCTAGTTAATTATATTTATCAGTTTGTTACAGCAAGGTTTAATACTTAATCACTAACAGCAAATAGCGAAATATGTTGCAACATTAAATGTAAGCGCTTACATTTATAACATATAAATCATATTTAGCAATTTATTTGCAGAAAAATTGTAAGCGCTTACAACTGAGTCTAAGCTCTAATTTACTAAGCCTTACACTTAACCCGAAGGACGAGTATCTACTGTGTATAAATCAATTTCACTGTTACCAGATTCATCTTTACTCAAGCCCGAGTTCACGTTCGGTGTGGCAACAGCTTCATTCCAGATTGAAGGGGCACGCGATAAGCGCCTTGATTGTATCTGGGATACATTTTGCGAAAAGCCTGGCGCTATTGCTGACCAAAGCCATGGCGATGTAGCTTGTGACCATGTTGCACGTTGGCAGCAAGATGTCGAGATGATTGAAGATTTGGCTGTCGATGCTTACCGCTTATCTATTTCGTGGCCAAGGGTCATGCAGCAAGATGGCTCGGTTAACGAGCAAGGTATGGCGTTTTATGTTCAGTTATTAACGGCTTTAAAAGCGCGTAACATAAAAACCTATGTCACCTTATATCACTGGGATTTACCTCAATACCTTGAAGATAATGGCGGCTGGTTAAATCGCGAAACAGCCTATAAATTTAAAGACTATGCCGAACTTGTTACTCAACATTTAGGCCATTTGGTTGATTCATTCGCCACCTTGAACGAACCATTTTGTAGCGCTTATTTAGGCTATGAAGTGGGTGTACATGCACCTGGCATAAAATCACAACAAGCTGGCCGACAAGCAGCGCACCACTTACTACTCGCCCACGGCCTTGCTATGCAAGTATTACGTAAAAACTGCCCAAGCACAGAAGCAGGTATCGTATTAAACTTCAGCCCAACGTATCCTTTAACCGAAGATGATAAAAAAGCCGCAGAGCTTGCTGATCAATACCACAATCAATGGTATATCAAAGCGGTTTTAGAAGGTGCTTACCCCTCTTTAATGGATGATTTAGCAGATGAAGTTAAACCAATTATTATTGCTGGCGATATGGCAATTATTCGTCAAGCCGTCGACTTTATTGGCGTTAACTATTATACCCGCATACACTACAAAAATACCGCTGATGGCTGGTTTGAAGAAGCAAACCTTGCGGATGTTCGTGTTACCGATATGGGCTGGGAAGTTTACCCACAAGGTTTAACAGAGCTTTTAGTATCATTGCATCAGCAATATGATTTACCAAAAATGTATATTACCGAAAATGGCGCAGCCATGGCCGATACATTAGAAAATGGTGAAGTGAACGACATAGAACGCGTAGATTATTATCACACTCATTTAAATGCAGTGTGTGATGCAATTCGCCAAGGCGTCGATATTCAAGGCTACTTTGCGTGGAGCTTAATGGACAACTTTGAGTGGGCCTATGGCTACGAAAAGCGCTTTGGGTTAGTTTATATTGACTACCAAAGCCAACAACGCATTTTAAAAGAAAGCGCAAAACAATATCGCGCGCTACTCAAACAGCGATAAAAATAACAACAATCGAGAACACACATGCTGACAAAAAGAGAAAAAATAGCCTACGGATTAGGCGACACAGCAAGTAATATCATCTTTCAAACGGTGATGTTATTTTTAACTTTTTTCTATACTGATATATTTGGTATTTCACCCGCGATTGTTGGCACCTTGTTTTTGGTGGTGAGAGTCGTTGATGCCATCACCGACCCATTAATGGGAGCCTTAACCGATTCAACTCGCACTAGGTGGGGAAGCTATCGCCCCTACTTACTTTGGCTCGCTTTACCATTTGGGGTGATCAGCATGATCACCTTCACCACGCCAGACTTGCCTGAGTCAGGCAAAGTCATTTACGCCTTTATCACTTACACTTTGCTGATGCTGGTGTACACCGCGATTAACATTCCTTACTCAGCGTTAGGTGGGGTATTAAGTGGCGACCCTAAAGAGCGAGTATCCATTCAATCTTATCGCTTTGTGTTTGGTATGCTGGGCGGCTTAATTGTCAGTGCCTGTACTTTGCCTTTGGTAAACTGGCTTGGCAAAGGTGATAACGCCACGGGCTACCAACTCACTATGGCCCTGATGAGCGGCTTAGGTGTGATCTTATTTTTGATTTGTTTTCGCTTTACCAAAGAGCGCGTAGCTGCTCATAACAGCTCATCGTTGAGCTGGAAAACCCGTATGAACACGCTATGGCAAAATGGCCCATTTAAAGTGTTGTGCTTTGCTGCATTTATGCTGTTAACCAGTATGGTACTGCGCACCACCCTTGCCATTTACTATGTAAAATATGTACTTGGTGAAGCCGAGTTGGTCACCTACTTTGTTACCATCGGCATGATAGGTAATATTCTGGGCTGTGCCTGTGCAAACCCACTCAGTAAACGCGTTGATAAGAAAACCGCCTATATTCGTTTGCAATACATCTCTGCGGCAATTAGTTGCGTGGCGTTTTGGTTGCCGGGCGAACAACTTGCACTTGCCTTTGCGGTGTACTTTTTGTGGTGTTTTTTCACGCAAATGGCAACTCCGTTACTGTGGGCAAAAATGGCCGACACCATAGATTATGGGCAATGGAAAACCGGTGAAAGGCTAACAGGCCTAGTCTACGCAAGCGTGGTCTTTTTTATTAAGCTTGGCCTTGCTCTTGGCGGTGCCATTGCAGGTTGGTTATTGGCATTTTATGGCTATGAAGCCAATACCGAACTCAGTGAACACACGCTCTCGGGTATCTTAATTTCATTTACCCTTTACCCAGCAATAGGTAGTATGCTTGTCGCATTTATCATGAAAAGGTATATTCTTGATAATCAAACGGTTGAGCGGATCAGTGCCGATTTATCGTTAAAAAAGCATCCATAACTTTGTTTAAAAAGGAATAACATGGCCACCATTTACGAGGTGTCGAAACTTGCAGGCGTTTCTCTTGCAACCGTTTCGCGAGTAATGAACAACAATGCAAATGTCAGTGATGCAACACGTAAAAAGGTCACTGCCGCAATGGATGAGCTTGGCTATAGACCTAACTCAATTGCTCAGTCACTGGCATCAAATTGCTCGAACAGTGTTGGTCTACTGGTCTCTGAATTACAAGGTCCGTTTTACGGGCCTATGATGAGCGGCATTGAAAATACCTTTCGTAATCAAGGCAAACACCTGATTATTGCTGCAGGTCACAGTGATGAAGAACGAGAAAAACAAGGGATTGAATTTTTAATTAGCCGTAACTGCGATGCGCTTATTTTGCATGTTGAAGCTGTCAGCGACGACTACCTAATTAAACTTAGCAAAGGCCGTACTCCGTTTGTACTAATCAACCGCTATATCAGCGAACTCAGTGACCGCTGCATTTTGCTTAATAATATAAAAGGCGGATATCTAGCGACTAAACATGTTCTAGAACAAGGTCATAAAGACATTGCCTACATCAGTGGACCAGCTTGGAAGCAAGATGTCAAAGACCGCCTAGAAGGCCACAAACAAGCGCTGGCTGAGTTTAACCTTGAGTTTGATGAAAACCTCTTATTTCAAGGTGATTTCATGGAAGCGAGCGGTTATGAGGGGTTAAAAGCGCTTCATCAACAAACGCATCCATTCACGGCGCTTATCTGTGCTAATGATGAAATGGCAGTGGGTGCCATGGCAAGCGCACGTGATTTAGGGCTAACGTTACCTAAGCAATTGTCGATTATGGGCTACGATAACGTGTTTTTCACCCGTCACGTTTACCCACAATTAACCACCATTAATTACCCCATAAATGAAATGGGCCGCATGGCTGCTGACTGGGTGTTAAACCAAGTTTATCAAAAACAAACACCGCCGTTACAAACGCTATTTGAACCTGAACTTGTAGTCAGGCATTCAATTAGTCAGCAATAAGCTCGGATAACAAGCCAAGATTAATCGGTTTTAACAGCACTTGTTCTATATCAAGTTGTTTAATTCTTTCTGGCTCTGGTTCGGCGCCACTTACAATGACTAATTTTAAGTCGGGGTGGCGCTGTTTAATTTCTTTTGCTAAATCTAGCCCTCCACCATCAGGCAAATGCATATCCAGTAATACTTTAGCAAAATTTTGGTCGTCACTAAGTGTCTCAAGACAAGCGGCACAACTTGGCGCTATGACAGTTTCAACACCTAAGCTTTCAAGCAATAATTGGGTAATCTGTGCCGCATCACTGTCGTCTTCAACCAATAAATAACGCGTGCTTTGGTTGGTCATTTCAGGGCTGTCGTCTTGCTCAACCACAGGTGCAGTATTGCCTTCGCAAATATAATGATTAAGCACTTGGTAAAGCAACCCAGAATCAACCGGCTTGGCAATCATATCGTTAAAACCCAGCGCGCTTAACTCAGTTTTCACCCCTTTCATGGTGGCTGCAGTAAGCGCGATAATTGGCCCTTGATAACCCATTTTACGAAGTTCAATAGTGGCTTCTTTACCGCCCATAACCGGCATATGCAAATCAATAAAAACAATATCAAAAGGCTCACCCGCTTGTTCTGCACTAGCGACTTTCTCAATAGCTTGTTTACCGTGTTCTGCGTATTCCACTTCAGCACCGGTCATAGTGATCATATGACCTACTAGGTTACGTAAATCTTTTAAGTCGTCGACCACTAATACCCGACCACTGGTTTCAAGGGTGGCTAATTTTTGTTGGCAATCTGGGTTTGAATCAAAACGCAGTACTTGGCGCTCAACATCACGAATGTTGCCCGGGTAGATAGAAAGGGTAAATTCTGAGCCCACACCTTGCGTAGACTCAAGCTCAATTGAGCCTTGCATTCGATTAAGTAGCTCAGAACAAATGGCAAGGCCAAGCCCTGCTCCACCGACATCTCGGGATTCTACATCAGCAATTTGTTCAAATGGTTTAAAGATCAAAGCTTGTTTTTCGGCTGGGATTCCAAGACCTGTGTCTTTAATACTAAAAAACAGCATTTCGCGCTCATTAACCCAAGCAGTCCAAGCACGCACTGTGATCTCGCCTTGGTTAGTAAACTTAATTGCATTGTTGATGATGTTAATCAGGATTTGGCGTAACCGCGTCGCGTCTGTGTTGACAACTAAAGGTAAGGCTTGCTGAGATTCAAATTTAAGTGTTAAGCCTTTATCAACGGCTGAGACGCGCATTAAGGTATAAACGTCCGCCATTAGGCTATCTAAATTGACATCACTGCAATTGAGCTCAAGTTTATCAGCAGCAATTTTTGATAGGTCGAGCACATCATTAAGTAAGCTCAGAAGATGCTTACCATTTCGGTAAATCACACCCAGCTCGTTTTGAGCATGCTGGTTCTTACCACTTTGCATTAGTAACTCGGTATAACCCAAGATGGATGACAGGGGCGTACGTAACTCATGGCTTAAATGCGCCAAAAAACGGTCTTTAGAACGGTTTTCTGCTTCGGCTTTTAAGCGTTCAACACGCTCATCTTCAACATCTCGTCGTGCTAACGCATAACGAATAGCGCGGGCAAAACGGCTAGAGTTCATCTCGTTTTTAACAAGGTAATCAACCGCACCGGCATCAAGCGCTGCAGAATCGAGAGCTTCATCTGATTGCCCGGTAAGCATGATAATCGGACCGCGAAAACCATTATCAACGGCCCGTTTTAGCACTTCTAAACCATCAGAGGCACCTAAACGATAATCTAACAAACAAATATCATGCTTGTTTTCGCTCAGCACACTGATGGCCTGTTCAGGGCAACTTAACCACTCAACATCGAATGTATGGGAACCTAATTGCTCTAGGTAGTCGCAAGTAAGAATATAATCGTCTTCGTCGTCTTCTACTAAGAGTAATCGGGTTACCTTATCTAACATTCTTATTCCTTATAGCAATTTGCTTAATAAAATATTATCGCAAATTGGAATTAATCGTTCTGTGGTGTTGGCAGCTCTACAAACTCTACCCAGTATTTCCCTAATGTTTGCATTAACTCGACTAAACCTTCAAAAGTAACTGGCTTAGTAATGTATGATGCAGCCCCTAAGTCGTAGCCTTTAACCATATCTTCTTCTTGTTTTGATGTAGTTAAAATCACCACCGGAATACCCTTCAAGTTAGGGTTAGCTTTGATTGCTTGTAAAGCTTCACGGCCGTCCATACGCGGCATATTCAAATCGAGTAAAATCAAGCCCGGGCGCGGTGAGCTTTCTTTTTCACTAAATTTGCCTTTACGCTCAAGGTATTCAAGCAGTTCTACACCGTCTTCAACAAAAAACAGCTCGTTTAATACACGGCTTTCGGCCAATGCATCTTGGGTTAATAAACGATCATCTTCGTCGTCATCAGCCATTAAAATGGTTATTGGTTTAACTTTATTAAGTGGCATTACGCCTCTCCTTGTAGTGTGAAAAGCGATGTTTCCACGGGTAATTTAAGAGTGAAGCTTGCACCCTCACCAACGTGACTACTTGCTGTTATTTCTCCGCCATGGCGCTCCACAATACGGCGACAAACCGATAGTCCTATGCCTGTGCCTTTGTATTGCGAACGGCCATGTAACCGCTGGAACGGAACAAATATTTTTTCTAGGTATTCTTCTGAAAAGCCAATTCCGTTATCTGAAATTGTAATAACTTCCCACTCTACATCAGTGTGATGAACTTCGCTAAATTCTGAAATTCGCTGATATGCAATATCAATGACAGGCGCAACATTCTCACGTCTAAACTTTACTGCATTCGACAGAATGTTTAAGAACAACTGTAGCATTTGACTCGGGTCTGCTTGAATATGCGGTAAGGTATCGAGGTTAACCGTGGTCTCAGATTCTTTTATTGCGATTTCAAGATCATCAAGTACCTCTGCAACGACTTCATTCAAATCTGTATCAACAAAGTCCTTACCACGAGTGGTTACGCGTGAGAATTCAAGTAGGTCATTGATTAAATTAGACATACGCTGAGCGGCATTTTTCATACGATTAATGTAATCAACCCCTTTTTCGCCGAGCTCATCTTTAAACATCTTTTCAAGGCGGTCACTGAAGGCTTGAATCTTACGCAGTGGTTCTTGTAAATCATGACTTGCAACAAAGGCAAAGTCTTCAAGCTCTCTATTTGAGCGACTTAGCTCATCTGAATAGATGGTTAACTCTTGCGTTCGTTCTGCAACCTTTGCCGCCAAGTTTTCGTTTTGTTTTTCAAGGTCAGCTCGGTACTTAGCTTGATTGCGTATGTTGATACGGGTTAACACAAACATACCAATAAGCAGTAAAGCACTTGTCACTGCAGTAATCGCAAATGTTAACTTCGCTTCGTTTTTAATTTGTGAGAGCTTTGCAAACTGCTCTATTTTAAAATTAAGCTCACGCATTTGAATTTCATCAACTCCAGCGCGAATATCTTTATATAAATCACGACCTTGGTCTGTTAATAACAAGCGGCGAGCTTTCACGTCTTTATTTGCAAGAGCCAGATCGGTGGTTTTAGTCATCACTGCGACTTTATCGTTTACTAAATGAATTAAACGAGCAATGCGGTCTGCTTGACCGGGAATTTCTGAATGCAAGCTTTTCACAAGCATGATCTGCGCTTGCATTGAAGCGATAGCATCATTGTAAGGCAGTAAATAATCTTCTCGGTCACTAAGAAGATAACCTCGCTGACCTGACTCAGCCTGTACTACAGATAAATGTAGCCGCTCTATTGCAGTATTAAGTGAGTTAGTATTATCAAGACTACTTTGTGTTTCTGTTAGAGAGCGAATGCTATTGAGGGCTAAAAAAGCATTCGCCACCACGATACACAGCACCACGGCAATAAAGCCAGCCCAACTGACCGCTATTTTTCCTTTTTGTTTTTGCATTTGCTTCCCAATCAATGAGTGCTCAATCTGCTGCGTGAGTGTCACTTATTTCTTGTAAGTGTTCACTGCACTGCTGACAGTTTGTAATTATTTTATCTAATGCCTCGAGCGCTTTTTGCTTAGGCATATCATTTTCTAATACGAGCTTAACTAACTCTGCATTCATCGAAATACGGTTTAGCGGTGCACGAGCATCGTGCACCATTTTTCGTAAAGACTCGTTGTTACTCATAGCTATCCTTAGTTATTTGTATTCGCCAATGCCCCCATAAGCATTTAAACGGTTATAAAGTGTTTTCGTACTGATCCCCAGCATTTGCGCAGCAATCGTCTTATTACCTTGTACTTTATCTAAAGTCGCGTGGATCAATTCTTTTTCAACTTCTTCAATGGTTTGCCCTGCAACAACTTGGTTTGCTTGGCTCTCTTTATTCACTTTAGAAAACGGTGATTCTAACGAATCAGGTAAAGTAATAACGGAGCCTTTAGGGTCACTCATGATAAAGGCACGGTGTATAGCATGGCGAAGTTCACGCACGTTACCAGGCCAATCATGGGCCTCAAGTTCTTTGATTTGCGCTGCTTGCCATTTAAAGTCGGTGCCGTTTTCATCATTAAGCTGCTCTAAAAAAGCATTGGCAAGCAATGGAATATCTTCTTTGCGCTCACGAAGCGGTGGAATATCAATAGGGAATACCGCTAAACGAAAGTAGATGTCTTCACGAATAACATTATTTTGCGCAAGGTCGGTCAAGGTGCGGTTGGTTGCAGAAATAACGCGGCAATTTACCGCTTGCTCTTTGGTTCCACCCACTCGAGTTACTTTTTTACTTTCGAGTACACGCAGTAAGTTTGGCTGCATATCAATGGGCATTTCTGTCACTTCATCTAAAAACAAAGTACCACCAGCAGCTTGCTCAAACACCCCCTCTTTACGTGCAATAGCGCCTGTAAATGCGCCCTTTTCATGGCCGAAAAGTTCGCTACCAATCAGCTCTTTAGAAAATGCACCACAGTTAGTTGCTACTAAAGGGCCATCACACTCAGTGGCGTTGTGAATTGCCTGAGCAACCACTTCTTTACCAGCACCACTTTCCCCCATCAACATTACATTGGCAGAAGTTGCTGCAACACGCTCAATCATAGTGTAAAGCTTTTGCATCACCTCAGATTCACCAATTAAGGTGCCAAAGTGGCGCTTTATAGCTGGCGTTGCTTTTTTCTTAGGGCTTGCTTTTTTCGGGTTGAGTACCCGTTCTATATCTTCTCGTTGTAGTGGTTTGACTAGGTGACCAACATTAGGCTCACACATTTCAGCCAACTTACCCTTTACTGAAGGATGCCCTGAGATTAACGTAACACGAGGCGATTGACCGATTGCTTTTAAGTGCTCAAGCAAATGTAGACCGCTGCCATCTGGCAACATAAAATCTAAAAAAACATGGTCAAACGTGTTGTTTTCAAACCATTGCTCAGCTTCAGCAAGGTTCGCTGCGGTATTTATATTGTGCCCGAGGAACTCAACAATGTGACAAACTACATCACTAAACTCACTGTCATCATCAACTAAAAGTACGTTTAACATATTTATTCCATAAGCTTTTTTAATCATTCTACGCTTAGTTCCAATAAAAATAAAATAAAGCGCGTTAGATACTAATTGAATTCAAATTACGACCATATTACTGCATTTAGTTCCACTTTAGGGTAAAAAGTGAGAAAAATACTAGAAACGGGTTATTATTGCCTACTCAAAATTAAGCTGAGCTGTACTTATTTTAAGTTATTAAGTTGTAATCATATGAAGTTATTAAGAAAAGTTATTCACCCAAGTTTAGGAAACGACTACGGCACTGTATTTATTCGTAACACTGCCCGCGCCATTGTTTTAAAAGGTGAACAAATACTACTTTTATACACCGCTCGTTATGATGACTACAGTTTACCGGGTGGCGGGGTTGATAAAGGCGAAAGTATTGAGCAAGGGCTCCTGCGAGAACTTCATGAAGAAACTGGGGCATTACAAATTCAAATAAAGCAGCCTCTAGGATTATACGAAGAAGTGAGGCCTTGGTATAAAGACGACTTTGATTGTGTTCATATCAAATCCTATTGCTACTTCTGTGAAATTAGCGATGAATTTGCAGACCCAAAAATGGAGCACTACGAAGTGCAAAATGGCATGCAACCTAAGTGGGTGAATATATTTGATGCCATCGCACACAACGAAACCACCATGGCAATGAGTGAAAAACAGGGCTTATCGATTCAGCGCGAGACCTTTTTATTAAAGCTGATTGCTGACACTCTTTAAGTTTTTTACATTACTTTACGCAACCCTCAGCTATTGGGGCAGTCTATACTTATAATTAAAGCCAATTATGAGAGTCAACCATGAGTAAAGTAGCTGCCCTTTCTAAGCCAACCATCCTGTTACATTGGACCGTTGCCATTTTGTTTATCGGCGTATTTGCGATGGGCATTTATGTTGCTGATTTTGCCGAGCCACCCGCTAAATTTACTTATATGGGATGGCATAAATCAATGGGCTTAGTAGTATTAGTTTTTGCCATCGCAAGGCTTATTTGGCGCATAAAAGAAGGCGCATTACCTGCAACATCTGATATGCCTAAATGGCAAACCGTAATTGCTCACCTCACTCATGGCTTATTATTACTTGCGACCCTAGCTATGCCGTTATCTGGATTTATCATGAGCTATGCGGGCGGTCGTGCAATTAGCTTCTTTGAGTTTGAGCTATTGAGCGCACCAGAAAAAACACCTTGGCTTGCAGATGCAGGCAGCTTTGTGCACCACAGTTCAGTGCTCATTATCGTGGTGATTTTAGCCTTACACGTTGCTGCTGCACTTAAACACCAGTTTGTTGACAAAGATGGCATGCTGAGCCGCATGCTAGGTAAGTCTTAAATAAAATTTAAGCGGGCTTAGGGTTAGCATAAAAGCGCCATAAGCCCACTAAATTACTTATTAAAAACACAGTTTCCATTACCACTGCTAGTGGTGAAAACGCTAATAAATTGTGAACTATCCAGCACACAGTGCCGACAATCATCAACAGGCGTAAGGTAAAATCTTTGCCTTGGAATGAAGCATAGGTTTGCATTAACGTTGCTGCCAGTGCGATAAAGCTAACCCAGCTATGCAATGTTAATAGTACTGCGCTAATACTCAAAAGCATAAACGCTATCATCACCCAAGTTTTGCGCGCAAAAATACAATAGCCATAACGTAGTGCTGCAATCAACATTAAGCTTGCAGCACTGAAATTATCAAGCAGCATAAAATGCACTGATGTCAGTAATACCGAGCTAAACAAACAAGCTAAAATAGCTTGTCTTTGTTTAAACTGAAAAGAAGCCAAATCGAGTAATGTGGCAATGGCAACTAAGCACTGAGATAAAATAAACATAACGACTCCTGAAAAATCAGCAGTGTAATGTTCACTGTTTTGCTGCGCCTTAACTTAAGTTAAGACGTCGTCTAATTCGCGATAAAGAAATCGCTGAAATCCCTAAATACATAGCAACATCGTTTAAGCTTAATTGCTCAAGCCAGTGCGGTTTTTGATCTAATAAATATTGATAACGTTGCTCTGGCGTATTGAGTAATAAAAACGCTTCTTTTGCTTCTTTAAACAATAATTGCTGACTAATTAATTGATGTTTAATTGCTTGCCAGTCAGTACTATCAAATAAAACCAAAGGCACCTTAATAAGCTCAGCATCACGTATTACTTTGAGTTGATAGAGCGCAGGGGTTTTAGTCAACCAGTTCCCATAAAGCAGTGCAAACTCATCTTGAAAGTAAAACTCTTTACACTTTTGTGTGCCTTGCGATGATGCATGTAATGCACCAAGCACCCCTGATATAATTAAGTAACCCGCATCTTGCTCATCGCCTTGCTGTAATAAAGTATCACCTTTAGCGTACCGCTTTATAGCGCATTGCCCTGCAAGTTTGTTACGAAATTCACAGGCTAGCTGATGGTAACTATCACCGAGCGGGAGTAACTGGGTATCTGTCAAGATTGCCAACCTTGCATTAGTAGTTCAGTAATTTGCTGAGCATTAATACCTTCTCTAACAATAAAGCGCTCACCACACCAAAGTGGTGAAAAACCACTATCGCCTTTGGCTTCAGCTTTTGCACGTAATGCGGTCATCGCAATCGACGCATACGGAAAAGGCGGCGCTTGCTCTGGCATAGCTCCTAACTCTTGCATGACTCGATTGCTAATACCTCGTGCTGGACGACCAGAGAATAAGGTCGTCAATTCAGTTGAGTCTGGCGCAACTGTTTTTAATACTTCACGATGTAAAGCACTTGTTGTCGCTTCTTCACAAAGTAAGTAAGCGCTCCCCACCTGCACTGCTGCGACACCTAATGCTTGGTATTGGGCGACATCTTCTGCCGTGCAAATTCCACCTGCTGCAATAACAGGTATATCAAGCTCTACACATTCTCGCACTAATTGCGCAGTGGTTGGTTGCAGCGATAAATCCATTGATAAAAAATGGCCGCGGTGGCCGCCAGCTTCAATCCCTTGTGCAATAACCGCATCGGCTCCATTTGTTTGTAACCAACGCGCTTCATCTAACGTTGTTGCTGATGAAAGAACCGTTCCGCCCCACGCTTTTATCTGAGAAACAATCTCTCTACTTGGTAGACCAAAATGAAAGCTTACAACGGCAGGCGCGTAAGGTGCGATAATATCTATTATTTGTTGATTAATTGGCTGGCGCGAAGCATTACGGGTAAATTGTGAGACATCGACAGCAAACTCATCAAAATAAGGTGTAAGCAGATTATGCCAAGCCGTTTGCTGAGCCAGGGTATAGTCGGGTGTTTGATGACAAAAAAAGTTAAGATTGTAAGGCTTATCAGTATGCTGGCTAAGATAATCAAGTTCTGATTTTAGCAGCTCTGCTGAGAGCATAGCGCAAGGTAAAGAGCCAAGCCCTCCAGCTTCACACACAGCGACTGCCAGTTTGGCATTTTGCACACCCGCCATCGGCGCTTGAATAATCGCAAGTTCAGTTTTTAACACAGAATTTGTCATTACATATTCCTTGTAAGTTTTTCAACCTAATGCAGTTTTTACAAAGTTTAAGTTTCTCAAAAGCTAACTGAAAAATAAAAATCTTCTAAAACAATAAGCTATAAAACGCAAAAAATAGGTATTAGCTTTGCAGACTAGCTCCTACAACTTTGTAAGGAGATAATGATGACTGATACTGTTACTACAATCAATCCAACTAATGAACAAACGATCAAGACTTATAACTTATTGTCACTGCAACAAGCACAGAGTGAAGTTGACCAATGTCATCAAGCATTTTTAAAATGGCGCACTACATCCCATGAGCACCGCGCAAAATTACTTAATAAACTTGCACAAGTAATTGATTCTAATCAACAAGAATTAGCACAACTAATGACCGATGAAATGGGTAAGATTTACCAACAGGGCCTTCAGGAGGTTGAGCTTTGTGCAGCAATTTGTCGTTATACCGCTGAGCAGGGACCAAAAGTGCTTGGCGATGAAAAGCGAGATATGCAAGACGGACATGCAATTATTAGTTACCAACCAATTGGTGTAATACTTGGTATCCAACCATGGAACTTCCCGCTATATCAAGTCATTCGCTATGCTTGCGCGAATGTTATGGCAGGTAACACCACAGTGCTAAAACATGCTGGTAATGTATTTGGCATGGCCGAAAAGATTGAACAGTTATTTAAACTGGCTGGTTTTGACGATTATTGCTTTAAGAACTTACTTATTGACGGTAAAACCGCAAGCGAACTAATAGATCACTCAGCGATTCGTGGTGTAACCTTTACTGGCAGCGATGGCACAGGCAAAAAAGTCGCAGAGCGAGCAGCTAAACAGGTTAAGAAAACCGTGCTCGAATTAGGCAGTAACGATGCATACATCGTACTTGATGACGCTGATTTAAATACGGCGATTACCGCATGTACGCAAGGGCGCTTGATCAATAACGGACAAACCTGTGTTGCGGCAAAACGCTTTATTGTGGTTGATGCTTTATATGATGATTTTAAAGCTCTAATCAAAGAGCAATTTGAGCAAGTTGTTCTTGGCGATCCGAACGATGAAAAAACCACGCTTGGCCCAATGGCTCGTAAAGATCTGCGCGATCAGCTTCATCAGCAAGTCACTGACTCTGTAAATGCAGGTGCTACTATTATCACGGGCGGTAAAGTTGCTGAACACACCGGCTTTTATTACACCCCGACCTTGCTTGAAAATATCAAACCGGGCATGCCCGCTTATGACGATGAATTATTTGGCCCTGTGGCATCACTTATTCGAGCCAAAGATAACGCTGAGGCAATGCAAATTGCTAATGATTCACGCTATGGTCTTGGCGGCGGTATTTTCTCAAAAGATGAACAAGCAGCCATTGAGCTTGCAAAGCTTCACTTTGACACCGGTATGGTAAATATCAATGGTTATGGTCTTGCGCAACCGAACTTACCATTTGGCGGTGTAAAAGACAGTGGCTATGGCCGTGAACATGGCGGTTTTGGACTACGAGAATTTGTTAATATCAAAACCATTATGGTCAACGACTAATCACTATTAAGGGCTCATTAGAGCCCTTTTTTATATCTGATTGTGCCGTCCTGAATAAAGTTATCACTTTTCATACCAATCCGCTTAATTAAGTAGTCTATTTTGAGGCAATAAAACCTCGTTGATAACAAGGCAAAAATTTCGTTATTTAGTTGTTCTAAATGAGAAATTTTTAACGCAGTTAGCGACAGGTTTTATCCCTCAAAATGATTAAGTATTATTGCGGGTTGGTATTAAACATTGGCACTTGTTGCTTCGAGGCTGCTGGCATTTTTAACTCATCCACTGCTTTTTCTTTATCAATCTGCTCTTGTTGTTTTTGGTTGTCAGAATCGGGGTTATAAACAAGCTCTGTAAGAAGTGCAAAATGGTCTGAGCCATACTTTGCCAAACGCTCAATACGCTTAGCACTAAACTCATTACTATGAAAAAGGTGATCAAGTGGCCAGCGCATAAAGAAATAACTGGCATGAAAGGTATTAAAAAAGCCGCGGCCTTTACGTGGGTCTAACAAGCCACTAATACGCATAAACAAACGGGTACTTCGCGACCAAGCAACATCATTTAGATCTCCTGCAACAATACAAGGTCGCAGTCTGTTTTTAAGTGCTTTTGCTAAGATAATTAGTTCAGTATCACGCGGCCGTGAGCTGTCTTCTTCCGTGGGGCTCGGAGGTGCAGGATGAATAAAATGCCCTTGAACTTCTACGCCATCTGCATCTTCAAACAAAATATGGATTGAGGGGATATCGCTTTCTATAAGCTCACAAACTTGCTGTTGTTTAATTTTAAACTTGCTGTACAAGTGCATACCATAACGATTATCTTTTGGGCAGTACACTCGATACGGGTATTCTTGCTCTAAACTGCTCAGTTCATTCTGCCAAGTTTGATCAGACTCTAACGTAATGAGTAAGTCTGGTTGGTGCGTGTTAACTAAAGCAATGAGTTTGTCATATTCAGTGTTCGACATCAGTACATTTGCCGACATAATGCGAATACTGTGCTTATCGGTTTTATTGCTTGAAGCAACTTCTTTATTAGCGAGCCTTGTGTAAGGGTAAATCCAGCCAACTTGTAAAAGCAACACGACGATACTCGCCAGAGCACAACCAATATAAGGCGCGGAGCCCGTGCGACTGATTAAATAGCTTGCAGCAATTAAACTCGCACAAGCAAGGTAAACCACTTGCAAGCGTACAAAGTCACAACTGCGAATTAAATAATGTTGGGAATATGAAAATGGCAAGATTGAGACCACTAGCAGCATGGCCAATAGTGAACCCAATCCATAAGTCATGATCGATTCAAGCAAAACTAGCGGCTCAGAATAGAAATAATTTCTCGGGTGTCTTCCACTAAACGCACGACAGTATCGTCAACTTGAATTGAGATTAGACCATCTCTATCTCGAGATTTAATCACTTTACCGCGGCGGTAAATATCACGGTCAAGAATATCGCCTTTACGTAATTTCTTCTGCCAACCGGGTGGTAAATCGCCACCATTATCAAGTTTCTTTTCAAGGCCAGGTGGTAGACTTTTATCTTTGCCCTTATCCTTGTCTTTATCTTTTGCAAGTGCGCCAGCCGTCACTAGGCTTAAACCTATCACTGCAACTGTTAACAATGCTTTCATGCGAGTGCTCCTTCTATGAGTCCCAATTAAGCGTAGCAAGTTTTTCTGAACTGGGTATGAAACCAGCTAAAAAAAGCCGCTAAGCGGCTTTTGACAGGATTAACGATGGCGAGTAACGATTGATAAAATCTCTCGCGTATCGTGTACTAGATGAATAAGGCGGTCATCGATTTCGATGGCAATAATGCCATTTCGGTCGCGACGTTTAATCACTCGCCCATGACGATATATATCACGGTCAAGAATATCACCATGGTGATAACGCTTATACCAACCAGGTGGTAAGCCACCACCATACCCTACTTTTTTGTATAAACCGGGTGGTAAGTCACGGTAGCTGTAATGGTCGTATCTATCGTAACGATCATGTCTGTCATGATGATGGTGATGTTTGTGGTGTTTTTTATGTTTTTTATGCTTTTTACGTTCGTGCTTATGTTCGTATCTATCGTGGTCACGATCATGTTTCGCGTTTGCTTCCATAGGTATCAAACTCAAACCTAAAACAGCAACTGAGATAGTAATTAATTTTTTCATAATAGAGACCCTCAACGTTTGCTCTTGATAAAAAGCCTAACGTTTTAGCCTGAATCATAGATGAAGGGTTACAATTTAAAAACGCAACTGTTTACATATCAACACATTAGAAAGCTAATCTTTACATTTCTTTAAACTTCTTTGGCACTATTTACGAAAAATCGAGTCTGAGTTACAGTTCCGTTTGAGGCGTTTGTCGTTATATTTGCAACATAAACAAAGGCTTCCTCACAACATAATAAGGATAATTTATGAATGTTCTAAAATGGTGTTTGGTCATTAGTATTACTGCACTAACGGGCTGTAGTGCCATGATGAGCCAATATGGCAATCAAAAAACGCAATCAAGTTCATTGGTTGAGTACCTTTACCCAGACCAACAAGATAGAGCTGCACACCAAGCAACGATTCCAACTTTGAACTTACCAGCCACGGTAGGGATTGCCTTTATTCCTAACAAGTACAATGATGGCTTGCATCATGGTGATGAAGTCGCACTGCTAAATAAAGTTAAAAAGCAGTTTATGCAATATGACTACATAGACCGTATTGAAGTGATCCCAAGTACTTATTTAAAAGGCAGCGAAGGATTTACCGCATTAGAACAAGTATCTCGATTATATGATGTGGATATTATGGCGCTTGTTTCATACGACCAAGTGTCGCAAAGCTTAGAAAATAACGCTGCATTTTTATATCTCACGATTGTTGGTTTATATGTGATTCCGGGCAATGAGAACTCAGTACAAACCTTTGTAGATACTGCCGTATTTGACGTGAAAAGCCGAAAAATGCTGTTTCGCGCGCCAGGTATACATAAAGCAGAGCAACGCAGCACAGCGATTGGCATCGATGAAGTTGCTAAAGAGCAATCGCTGGCAAGCTTTAATGGCGCTGTTGATGACATGATCACGAATCTCGATGCTGAATTGGCGCAATTTAAAACCCGCGTAAAAGAAGAAAAAGTAGCTAATGTCACGCACAGAAATGGCAGTGGCGGCAGTAGCTTATTCTGGTTAGTGGCAGTACTGGCAGGTTTTGCCGTACATCGCCGTAGTGCATAACAGACAAAGTTATTAAGCGCGAAAGCTTTTACCCATCCTAAAAAGCAGTTACCCTTTGGTTTTTGTTGTACCTAACCAAAGGGTTTTCATGAAGTTGTCGATACTTTCAGTGCTTGTGGGCACCTCATTATTTAACCAACAAGCCATTGCAAATAATGAACTAGAACATATTACAACGACCGCATCACGCAGCGAAGTATTGGCAGATCCATTGCCTGTAGTGGTCAGCAGTATTTCACAGAAGCAATTGGCGCTTATCGCTCCAACTCACATTGAACAAGCCCTTAAACAGGTTGCTGGTGCTAATCTTCAACACGGTAACGGCCAAGAGTATTTACCCGCTTTACGTTCGCCTGTACTTTCTGGCGCAGGTGCATGCGGTGGCTTACTTACTGCCGAAGACGGTATTCCACTTCGCGCAGCTGGTTTTTGCAACATCAATGAATTATTCGAAGCCCACACTGAAGTGGCTGAACGCATCGAAGTACTGAAAGGCCCGGGTTCTGCACTTTATGGTTCAAACGCTGTACATGGTGTAGTCAACGTGATCACCCCAGATACAACCTATAACCACAACCAACTTGGTTTTGATTACGGCTCGTTTGGCTACACCCGCTACAAACTAGGTGCGGGTCGTGATTTTGGCCAACAAGGTTTAGGTATTAATGCCACTATTACTCGAGATACGGGTTATCGTGATGACGAAGGTGTTGACCAAGAAAAGCTCTCACTACGTCACCGTTTTGATGGCGAAAAACTAAGTGTAAGTACAGGCCTGACTTACACCCATTTAGATCAACAAACAGCTGGCTACATAGAGGGCTTTGAAAGCTACAAGGATAAGCAAATAGCTCAGTCTAATTTTGATCCTGATGCATTTCGTAAAGCCCGCTCTTTGCGTGTTTGGTCAAAGCTAAATTGGACACAAGATGAGGCTAACAGCTTTACCCTTACGCCTTATATCCGCGACCAAGACATGACCTTCTTTAAGCATTTTTTACCGGGTACTCCCCTTGAAGAAAATGCTCAGCAAGGTGTTGGTATACAATCAAGCTGGCAGCACAAGTTAACCGGCTCTAGCCTGTTAACTGTTGGTTTTGATGGTGAGTTTACAGATGCTGACTTTTTACAATATCAAGACAGTCCCACTCAAGGCTCAGCATTTTTAGTCGCCACCGTGCCTCAAGGCAAACATTATGATTATCAAGTAACAAGCACCCTATTAGCACCGTTTGTGAATCTTGATTGGCAACTTGATGAGTTACTTATCAGCCTGGGTGGTCGATACGAGCGTATGCGTTATGACTACGACAACCATATGTTGGCTGGCCGCACAAAAGAAGATGGCACAGCATGCGCCATGGGTGGGTGTCGCTATTCTCGACCAGAAAGCGGCGAAAATCGCTTTACTAACTTTTCACCTAAGCTTGGTTTAAGCTATCAATATGCTGAAAACCAGTTTATCTACGCCAATGCTTCAGAAGGTTATCGAGCACCGCAAGCGGCAGAGCTTTATCAGTTGCAACGCGAACAAAATGTCGCAGATCTGAAATCTGAGATTGCTAAAAACCTAGAGCTTGGTTTAAAAGGTCAACAAGCACAGCTGCATTATGTAGTTAGCATTTATGCAATGAATAAAAAGAATACCATTTTCCGCGACAGTGATTTTTATTACGTCAATGATGGCCAAACTCAGCATCGTGGTGTTGAGCTTGAGTTAGCTTATGCCATTACACCAAGTCTATCGATGCAGTTAGCCGCAAGCCACGCCAAACATACATACAGTTATGACCAAGTACTCAGCGGGATTAACATCAATGGTAATCTTATTGATACTGCTCCACGTAACATCGCAAACTTACAGCTACTTTGGCAAGCAAACGACATGACACGTGTTGGTCTTGAGCTACATACCACCAGCAGCTACTTTACTGATCCTGAAAACCAGCATAGTTACCAAGGCCACTCATTAGTAAATTTACGAGCGGCGTGGCAGCTAACAGCTAACCTTAGTGTGACGGCACGAATAAACAATTTAACCGACGAGCGTTACGCAGAGCGTGCTGACTACACTACATTTAGTGGCGACCGATACTTTCCGGGTAGACCGCGCAATGCCATGTTATCAGCAAGTTATCAGTTTTAAATAACCGCATTTTTTGGTGAGCTATCTCATAGTTCACTCACGCTGTTTCGTGTTTTGGTATGATAAATGTACCTCTTGCTATTACTTCTAAACAGCGTGACATCTTCTCAAAATCTAATTCGTAACCTTCTTTTAGTGCTGGGCATTTTTCTTATTGCAGCCAGCTTACGAGCCCCGATCACTGGCATTGCACCGGTACTTGAACAGATCATTGAACAGTTTCAGTTAAATGCATCGCAAGCCGGCATGTTGACGACTTTACCTTTAATCGCGTTTGCCATTGCCTCACCTATGGCGGCAAGTCTTGCTAAAAAGTGTGGCCTTGAAATATCACTGTTTATTGCCCTTGTACTCATAGGTATAGGGGTTGTCTCTCGGGTTATTGATTCTGCCACCGTGCTTTTTATTGGTACCGCAGTAATTGGTGTCGGTATCGCGATTGGTAATGTGTTATTACCAAGCCTAATAAAGCGTGACTTTCCACACAAAGTCGCAGTAATGACGTCGAGTTATGTTTTGGCGATGGGCATATTTGGTGGCAGCTATTCAGCACTCATCATTCCGCTCGCTGAATACAAAGAAATTGGCTGGCAATTGGCGCTTGCCAGTTATGCTTTACTGGTTGTGCTGGCTATTATGGTGTGGTTACCACAACTTAAGCAACATACCATGCCAAAACAGGCATATGTGTCAAACAATACACAAAACAAAATTTGGCACTCTGCACTGGCTTGGCAAATCACCTTATTGCTCGGCTTTAACTCCTTTTTCACTTATATCATGCTTGGTTGGCTACCCAGTATTTTAATAGAAGGTGGCCATAGTGCGCAGCACGCGGGCGCTTTGCAAGGCGCCTTTCAAGTAGCCTCTGCGCTACCAGGTATTGTGCTTATTCCTCTGCTTGCCAAATTAAAAGATCAACGCATCTTAACGCTAAGCTTGGCATTACTTGGCGCGCTTTGTTCTGTTGGATTATTAGTTGCGCCTAGTTTTGCGATGCTTTGGTCAGTCACCTTAGGTTTTTGCTCAGGTGCCTGTTTTATCTTAGGCTTATCATTTGTAAGCCTACGTACTCATGACTCAATGCAAGCCGCTGCGTTATCGGGTATGGCGCAATGTATCGGGTATTTATTGGCTGCCACAGGCCCTATTATTGCGGGCGCCTTACATAGTTATTTCAACAACTGGGCGGGAGCACTTTGGCTGTGTATGGCATCAAGCCTATTGTGTGCTTTATTTGGTTACTTAAGTGGCCGAAATATCACCATCGGCCAACAATAAATATGAAACCACAGCTATTTAGGGGCGGTTTCAAAGGCACTCATATTACTAAGGTTATCGAGCCAAGGTTTATGTGAGCGATACCAAATATGCGCTTTAGGGATGAGCTCATCAGCTTGCTCTACGGCGCCAATACGTAAGCCATAAATACGCTCACCTGCACCGACAGAAGTCGCGTACAAAGCTGTACCACAATTACCACAAAACCCTTGCGCACGCTGGTTGCCACTTTCAGCTATTTTTATATATTCTTTTGGCTTAGCACCTGTAAAGGTAACTCCATCTGGCACAGACACCACAACCGTACGAAAAGGCGCACCTGAGATAATTTGGCAATCAGTGCAGTGACAGTTTATCACTTTATTTTCATCAACGTTTGCATGGTAAGTTACCTCACCACAATGACAACGACCGGTAACCTTCATATTAAACTCCTTGTTGAGATGACAGCTCTTTTACAGGGTAATGATTAGCGTGTTTCAAGCTTTGTAAATCATTAAAACGTACCCCATGCTGAGCCATAATAGGATGTATTTTTTTGCTGATCAATTGTCTGATATAAAAGGGTTGATTCGGCACAAAATGATGGATTGTGTGGGTGCGGCCAAAATCAAAACAGAATAGCTGAAACGGTAAAAACCAACGGCTGGTGATCACATGCGTTTGCTCAAGTAAATTATTTACACCGCCATAATAATGCATTGAAGATGTCACTAAGTTAAGAGAACTCGAACGAATAATATTAGGCACGATAAGTACCACCATTAAAAACTCTGCTATCGCCAATAACTCAGCTCCCCACGGCGGCAATGTAAATGGCTGTACGAACTGCACTGCATAATAAGCAATTACCCCGTAAAGAATCGCAAAATACGCAGTAGCAATCGGAAAGCCCGCATTAAATACACGGAAGAACTTAAAACCACTAATTTCTTTTTTAAATCGCTTGGTATTGATTAACAAACCTAGCAAGCCATCAGTAATGACCAAAGCTCTCAACAAGGGCGACTTAATACCATTGCCTACTAAACGCTCTTCTAAATCTTGTGAGGTGCCGGATACTTTATGGTGATGTAAATGAATCTTTCTGCGATACCAAGGGTTCACCGTATTAGGCCGCATAAGCCACACGGTTAACATCATAAAGTTATGTATAAAAGGACGATTACTAAAATACTGCTTATGGATAAGGTCATGCTCAAGCTCATGCGATATTGAGGTAATAAAGGCAGCCAGAATGATGCAAAGCCACGAGGGAATAACCGCTAAGTAATAAAGTGTCGCAACACCGAATAGTGAACACAACGACACCAGCAGAATTACCATCGCAATTTTATTTTGTTGGTTAAGTATAGGGTAACGCGCTCTTAACGACTGCTCTTCGGCCTTAATGGCTGTAACAATCGCCTTGATGTTTTGCTTTGCGGTTAATTTTGACATAGTAAGCTTTTGCTAACTGCTTAATACCAAAATCATACCGTAAATATCTACTGCTCTCGAGAAAATTGCGTTAAAAATGGTATTACATCATTTGCTGGTAATGGCTTAGAAAAGTAATAGCCTTGGATATAATCGCAGCCTGCTTCGGTAAGCACCGCCAATTGCTCGCGCTCTTCAACCCCTTCAGCAACGACCTTAATACCCAATACTCGACTCATTTGGATAATCGATTTAACCAGCGCTTCGTCACCTAAATCAACATGAACTTCATCTATGAAAGACTTATCAAGCTTGAGTACATCAACAGGGAAGCGGCGTAAATAACTAAGAGATGAATAACCGGTACCAAAATCATCCAATGAAATTAAGCAACCCGCCTCTTTTAATTGAGTAAGCACATCGAGATGGTTAGTATTTTCAGGAGCTAAAACACTTTCAGTTAATTCAAAAGAGATTTGTGACGGCTTAACCCCTTGATTGTTGATAATTTCAAGCCATGCATTACGCTCAGGATTAAACTCAGTAAACTCAAATAAAGACCGATTTACGTTAAAAACAACATCGTTATAACCTTGCAGCTCTAACGCTTTTATTTGCTGACAAGTTTTAACCAACACCAGCTCACCAAGTGGAATAATTACTCGAGACTCTTCTGCTAACGGAATAAACTCCGCAGGTGATACCCATTGCCCTTGATTATTCCAACGCACTAAACTCTCGAATTTAGCAACCGTGTTATTTTCTATATCGATAATAGGTTGAAAATAAACTTCAATTTCGTCGTTTTTCACTGCCAAAGTTAGCTGATCTATAAGCAAGTTTTGTGTTTTTATTTTGTTATCCATTTCAGTGCAGAAAAATAAATACTCCGTACCAGCTTGCTTTGCATTGAGAGTTGCAAGCTCAGCTTGTCTTATCAAGCGGCGTGCTATTTTTTCGATTTTATGTTCAGAGGATGAAATATAACGTTGCTCAAAACAGCTGATCCCAAGAGTTACATATACTTGCTGGCTAATACCACCAATTGAAAAAGGCTCAACCAACAATGCTGTAATTTGCTTACAAACATGTTCTAGCTCACTAATATGTTGATAGGTTTGTAAAATAGCAAAGCTATCACCATCTATTCGTGAAAAGGCTGATTCTTTAAAACAGCTTTCAAGTCGCTCAGCTAGTTTACATAAAACTTTGTCACCAAATGTTAGGCCATATACCGTATTAATATTCTGAAATTTATCAACATCAAAATAAATTACTGCCAAGTTTGTACCTACTTCATCTTGATATGCAAGAGACGAAATTAAAGTACACAAGTACTCTTTAAAGTAAAAACGATTAGTTAACCCTGTAAGTTGGTCGTGGTTAGCGTGAAAATAAATTTTTCGCTCAGCTTCTTTTTTCTCGGTAATATCTAAAATAAACGCCACATAGCAATCCTCAGCATTATTTTGCATTTTGGTTATTGATAAAAATTGCGTATATAGCTTACCTTGCTTAGTTTTATTGGTAATTTCACCAGACCATTTGCCTTCAGTATTAATCTGATGCCACATAGCTTTATAAAAATGTGGATCATACTGGTTTGAACTTAAAATTTTAGGGTTTTCCCCTAAGACTTCGTCCAGCGAATAGCCCGTCATTTTAGTGAAGGCAGTATTTGCATAGGTAATTTCTACATTGTGGTCGCAGATAAAAATAGCTTCGTGGCTTTGTTCTATTAACTGATTAGAAAAATCTAGCTTAGCAATGAAACGGTCTTTTTCAATTTCACGCTGGATTAAACCTGTAAATAACGAAAAGAAAGATTCGATTGATAACGCATCACTTATCTCATGCTGAAAAAGCGCTACCAGAATGGTATTTGTCTTGCCAGAAATGCTTTGTAATGGCACACCCACATAAGCTTCAATATCCATATCAACAAGCAATTGATCATTAGGGAATAGCTGCTGAACACCTGAGTTGTAACTTGAAACACTGCCACAGCTGACATCATTGCATGGTGTACAGCGAATATCGTAGCTGATGTTTTCAACTATTTCGTCATGCGCAACTAAAGCGATGGTTGTCGCATATAAAGTTGACTCATCGACTTGAGCCAAAAAAACATGCGAAGCACCCAGCACTTCTGATAAAGATAGGCATATTGCATTATAAAAGTTCTCACTTTTAAGATTTGAAATACTTTCAACAATACGCTTTAAATCGTATGTACCCATGTTATGCCACCCAACCGTTTTTTCCGCTAAGAGTCTGACTTAACCTGAACTAAAGACGGTAAATTCTATTATATTAAGCACTTAAACACCATGGTACTCTAGTCGAAAGCGGTTAACTTTCAAACAAATAAGCATACATTTTTCATGGTTATTTCAAAAGTAAGCATAGTTTGAAGTTTACAGGTTATAAATAGAACAAAAGTTATTTTAATCTGGGGTGAATTAGTACTTAGATTTGAGTTATAGGTCTTAGGCTCTGGGTGCTAGGCAAAATACCCCCTTGGGGCTGAGGGTGGTTTCAAAACCCAACAACCGCACCGCTCGGCTAAAAACTGACAGCTGATGGCTGGTAGCTTTTTCAGACATAAAAAAACCCTAACCAATTGGCTAGGGTTCAAAAGTGGTACCAGTAGGCGGACTATTACTTGCTTCAGTGCCATGCCTCGCGTGGCGATCAAGTCCGCTAACTACTTTTTTCAGGCATAAAAAAACCCTAACCATTTGGCTAGGGTTCAAAAGTGGTACCAGTAGGCGGACTTTTACTTGCTTCAGTGCCACGTCCCGCGTGGCGCTCAAGTCCGGTGACTACTTTTTCAGACATAAAAAAACCCTAACCAATTGGCTAGGGTTCAAAAGTGGTACCAGTAGGCGGACTATTACTTGCTTCAGTGCCATGCCTTGCGTGGCGCTCAAGTCCGCTAACTACTTTTTTCAGGCATAAAAAAACCCTAACCAATTGGCTAGGGTTCAAAAGTGGTACCAGTAGGCGGACTTGAACCGCCACGCCCGAAGGCAACGGATTTTGAATCCGTCATGTCTACCAATTCCATCATACTGGCTTCATTTTTCTTTAACCTTCTAAACACGAGAAGATAAAGAAAAACCACTTTAGAGCGAAAGCTTTTTTTACTGCTTTTGTCTCTATGCCAAGCATTATACAAAGAATGGGTAAGGCAGCAAGCGTTTTGTGCGGCGTCACTGATCAACCGAACAATAATTAAACAAGTTGTTAACTTTAGAGTTTGTCAGTGCCCACTACCCTACTAGTTTTATAGGTATTGAAATTTTTAAAGCTTGGATGATTAAAGGTATGGTGGGTTTCGCTTTAATAAATAGTGATGTTTGCATACTCATTTTGATTATGTAATTAAGGTTAGCAAAGCCAGTTCAGTTCCCAGCATACTAAACAGCCGTTAAGTATTTCTTGTTTGCGAAGGACTTTGCTAAACTATTGCGCAATTTAATTGGATGAGATTGTTTATGTCAGCTGAGTTTCCACGTGCCGGTTTCTGGCGCCGCTTTGCCTCTTTAATTTACGATACCTTGGTTATCATTGCCTTTGCGATGCTGACAACAGTACTCTATTTATTAGCTATTCAAGGGCTTATTTCTTTAGAGTTACTTAGCATTGGTGACGCCGAAGATGTCTCTGCTTTCATTCAAAATTCACCCTTACTATACGGTATCCGTAGCGCATTATTAGTAATAGTGAGTATCAGTTTCTTTAGTTACTTTTGGGCTAAAAGCGGTCAAACAATTGGTATGCGCGCGTGGCGTTTGAAGGTGCAAACCCTCGATGGCCATTTAATTAGCTGGCATCAAGGTGCACTTAGAGCCATTACTGCACTATTAGGTTTAGGTAACTTAGTGGTGTTGGTCGATTTTAAAAATAAGCGTGCCTTACAAGATTACATCGCAAAAACTGAAGTGATCACTTTAACTAAAGAAGAAAACAAACGTATTTATCGCTCACTTGATTAAAGGCAAATCAAGTATAAAAAAAGCGTGGTTCAAACCACGCTTTTTTATGATTTAAAACGAATTTTACACCCGTTTATTCAACAGGTATGTTGCAAACCCAATAAACAACAGACTTGGTAATACAGCACCAACCACTGCAGGTATTTGGTAAACCATTACCACAGGACCAAATATCTCATTGGTTAAGTGGAAAGTAATACCGGTTATAACACCCATGATGATACGTGCGCCCATGGTTACTGTGCGAAGTGGTCCGAATATAAACGACAGAGCAACTAATAGCATAACGGCGATAGATACTGGCTGCATGATTTTGCGCCATAGCGCCAACTCATAGGTGCTAGTATCTTGTTCATTTTGCTGTAAATAACCTAAATAAGACCAAAGCCCAGTAAACGACAACGATTCGGGCTTAACTGATACAACACCTAATTTTTCAGCAGTCAGTTGCGAGTCGTAGAACTCTTCTTTGTACTGCTCAGTCGTGATCTGCTCTGGCGTGATCATGACTTTATTTACATCACGAAGTAACCAGCCATCTTTACGATTTAATGCTTCTTCTGCCTTGGTAATTTGCGTAAGTTGCAACGATTTATCAAAGTGATACATATGCACGCCACGTAAAGTACCTTGCTGATCGACATCTTCAATATTAATAAAGTTACTACCATCTTTCGCCCACACACCTTGCTTAGCATTAAATACATCACCACCATAAATCGCTTGGTTACGTATTTCTTTTGCTTTGAGCTGTGCTTCTGGGGCGCCCCATTCACCTAGCGCCATCATACAAATAGCCATAAACATCGCGGTTTTCATGACTGATACAATAATTTGCAAACGTGACATACCCGCCGCTTGCATAACAACCAACTCACTATTTGATGCCAATGCGCCTAGACCTGTTAAGCCACCAATCAATGCTGCCATTGGGAAGAAGATAACTAAATCACCTGGCATGCTATACAGGGTGTAAATCAACGCTGTTGCAATATCGTAGCTACCACGGCCAACTGATTTTAACTGCTCAATAAACTTAATGAGGGTACTGATACCTACCAGCACCATTAACGCAAAACCGGTTGTTTGAATTATGCTGCGACCTAAATACCAGTCGAGTGTTTTCATCATGCGCTTAACTCCCGCTTAGTCACAACTGCCTTTAACCATGCGCCGAGCGGACGACCTTTAATAATCAAGAAACCACCAATAAACAAGGCTGATAAATGGATCCACCATAAGCCAATTGAAGGCGGTATTTTTCCATCTTCAACAGCAAACTTAGCGGCATTCAACAAAATGAAATACCCTAAATACAAGCTAATTGCGGGCACTAATTTAGCGAATTTACCTTGGCGCGGATTCACCACACTCAGAGGCACCGCGAGTAAAGTTAATAATGGAATTGAAAGTGGAATAGCTAAACGCCACTGCCACTGTGCAATGGCTTCAGAGGTTTTCATTTTCAATAAATCAAGGGTTGGAATTGCTTCTAACTTACGGCGCTGGTGCTCGATTTCTTGATCTTGAATTTGTACACTGTAACCATCGAACTCAGTTAAGTTCAAAGCAGCAGACTCGCCGTCTGTTTCGTAACGCTTACCATCATTAAGAACAAGTTGCTGTTCACCGTTATCTTGTTCAATCACCACACCACGCTCTGCATACACTAAACGGGCTAAGTCACCTTTTTCACGATCAGGTAACTGCGCAACAAATACCTTGTGTAGCTCTTTACCACTGTTTTCAATGTTGTGAATAAAAACGACCGCTTTTTCGTTACCTGTTTGCTGGAAACGCCCAGCACGTAATGCCGATAAGCCAGCATCGGCTTTTGCTTGTTCTTTTAATTGATATTCTTGCTCACTGGCCCATGGTGCGACATAAAGAGTTAGGGCACCAGCTAAAATAGCCATGGCAGTACTTGAGATAAGCGTTACCCGAACTACGTACCACTCACTGACACCGCAGGCTCTGAAAACTGTCATTTCGCTGTCAGCATAAATGCGACTGTACGCCAAAATAATACCCAAGAAGATACTCAAAGGCAGGATAAGTGAAGCAAGTTGAGGAAGTTTTAGCGCAATCATCGAAAGCACAAGTTTAGCTGGAAGACCCCCTTCAGAGGCGTCTCCTAAAATAACAACAAACTTTTGAGACACAAAAATAGTCATCAAAGTTAAAAATACGGCGACCTGCGACTTGAAGACTTCAGTGGTCAAATAACGAAAAATTAGCAATGCTCGCCCCTGTTAAACATCGAGTTTCACTGGAATAGTAAGGATTTTTGAGTAAACTAGTTATTTTACTCACTTTATTATATGTCATCAGTGTCAAATATCATACCTAGCAAGCGCATATAATCTTGCATTAATGGTACAGATGACATCTATTATGTGATATTGATATTCACATTAAGATAAAGTTCAAAAACACATAAATAGAGTCATGGTTTATGTACTAAGATTAGTGCTACTAAACTAAAAAATGTAAGAAAAGACTCGAAAAAGAAATTCTTACCCTTATAAATTAAGGTTATACGACTCAATATCAGGAGCAACAATGGAATTTAGCGTAAAAAGTGGTAGTCCAGAAAAGCAACGTAGCGCATGTATTGTAGTAGGCGTTTATGAGCCACGTCGTTTATCCCCCATTGGTGAACAATTAGATAAAATCAGTGACGGTTATATCTCAAACTTATTGCGCCGCGGCGATCTTGAAGGTAAGCCTGGCCAAGTATTATTATTACATCATGTACCTAATGTACTAAGCGAACGAGTATTATTGGTAGGTTGCGGCAAAGAGCGCGAGCTTGATGACAAACAATACAAACAAATTATCTCAAAAACGATAAACACACTTAACGAAACAGGTTCAATGGAAGCGGTATGCTTTTTAACTGAGCAACATGTTAAGAGTCGTGACACTTATTGGAAAGTACGCCAAGCAGTTGAAACAACTCAGGACTGCTTATACACCTTCAATCAACTGAAGAGCAAAAAAAGCGACCCTCGTCGTCCTTTACGTAAAATTGTTTTCAACGTACCAACGCGTCGTGAGTTAACCATTGGCGAAAGTGCAATTGAGCATGGCTTAGCCATCGCTGCAGGTAGCAAGTTATGTAAAGACGTTGCCAATATGCCGCCAAATATCTGTAATCCTGCGTATTTAGGTGAGCAAGCGCAAGAAATCGCTGATAACTTCGATAATGTGACTGTTGATATTATCGGTGAACAAAAAATGGCAGAGCTTGGCATGAATTCATACCTGGCGGTTGGCCGTGGTAGTGCTAATGAATCGGTTATGTCGGTGATCAACTATCAAGGTGGCGACAAAGACCAAGCGCCAATCGTGTTAGTCGGTAAAGGCTTAACTTTCGACTCAGGCGGTATTTCAATCAAGCCAGGCGAAGCCATGGATGAAATGAAATACGACATGGGTGGTGCAGCGGGTGTTATTGGTACTATGCGCGCACTTGTGCAAATGCAATTACCAATTAACGTTGTCGGTGTTTTAGCGGGTTGTGAAAACATGCCTGGCTCAAACGCTTATCGCCCAGGTGATATCTTAACAACCATGTCGGGGCAAACAGTTGAAGTGTTAAACACCGATGCTGAAGGCCGTTTAGTACTGTGTGATGCACTAACCTATGTTGAGCGCTTTGAACCAGATACCGTTGTTGATGTAGCAACACTAACAGGTGCGTGTATTATCGCGCTGGGTTCGCATGCCACAGGTTTACTATCAAACCACAACCCTCTTGCTCATGACCTACTAAAAGCATCTGAGCAAAGTGGCGACCGTGCATGGCAATTACCTTTATGGGATGACTATCAAGAGCAACTTGAAAGCCCATTCGCTGATTTCACCAACTTAGGTGGTCGTGCAGCAGGTACGATTACAGCGGCATGCTTCTTATCTAAATTCACCAAAAAATATAACTGGGCGCATTTAGATATTGCAGGTACAGCATGGCGCAGCGGCGGTAAAAACAAAGGCGCAACCGGTCGTCCGGTGCCTATGTTGACTCAGTATTTGCTAAACCGCGCAGGCGTGAGTGAAGCAAGTCACGATTAAGCCTTACCGCAAGCTTAAAACTAACCCTAAATAAGGCGCCAAATGGCGCCTTATTAATTGAAGCAATTCGCGTTCTATGTCAAAATCCCTGCTTTGATCTGTGTATCTGTGGGGACGAAAGTCACTATGAATATGAACGCACAATTTTACGTTCTAAAACAAGATGATAGTGCCCACCAAGCGGCTGGCGCTGTTTTCGATCTGGCAGCTAAAATTGCTGCGGATCAGTATCGTCTAGGTCATCGCGTATTTATTTACGCTGATAACACCGACACGGCCCACACAATCGACGACATCATTTGGTCATTTGAACCAGATAGTTTTGTACCACACAACTTACAAGGTGAAGGCCCTAAAGGTGGCGCTCCGGTTGAAATTGGTATGACTCCACCTGTCGGCAACAGAAAAATATTAATCAACCTAGCTGAACACCTACCGGATTTTATTCGCCGTTTTCAGCAGGTTTATGATTTCGTACCCGTTGAGCCAAATGCTAAGCAAGCCGCCCGTGAGCGGTTTAAAAAGCTTCGCCAACTGGGCGCCCATATTGCAACGCAAGAAATTGACATTTAAGCATTTATTTAAGGTTCTGTGTAATGGATAAAACCTATAATCCGCAAGATATTGAACAGTCTTTATACCAAGGCTGGGAAGAAAATGGCTACTTTAAACCGTCTGGCCAAGGTGACGCATACTCAATTATGATCCCGCCACCAAACGTCACGGGTAGCTTACACATGGGCCACGCGTTCCAAGATACCATCATGGATACGCTAACGCGTTTAAAGCGTATGCAAGGCAACAACACATTATGGCAAGTAGGTACTGACCACGCGGGTATCGCAACACAAATGCTTGTTGAGCGTAAGCTTGCTGCTGAAGAAGGTAAAACTCGTCACGACCTAGGCCGTGAAGCATTCATCGATAAAATCTGGGAATGGAAAAACCACTCTGGCGGCACGATCACTAAACAATTACGTCGTTTAGGCGCCTCTGTAGATTGGGACCGTGAGCGTTTCACTATGGACGAAGGCCTTTCTGAAGCGGTAAAAGAAGTATTCGTACGTCTTCACAAAGAAGATTTAATCTACCGTGGTAAGCGCCTAGTTAACTGGGATCCTAAACTTCACACGGCTATTTCTGATCTTGAAGTTGAAAACAAAGACAAACAAGGTCACATGTGGAACCTACGTTACCCTCTTGCTGATGGCGTAAAAACCAAAGATGGTAAAGACTACATCATTGTTGCGACAACACGTCCTGAAACAATGCTAGGTGATACGGGTGTTGCTGTTAACCCTGATGATGAGCGCTACCAAGATCTGATCGGTAAAGACATTTTACTGCCTATCGTAAACCGCCGTATTCCAATTGTTGCCGATGAACATGCAGACATGGAAAAAGGCACAGGTTGTGTGAAAATCACGCCTGCCCACGACTTTAACGATAACGAAGTAGGTAAACGTCACCAACTACCAATGATCAACATCTTCAATAAAGATGCAGCGGTATTAAGCGAAGGCGAAAGCTACACATTCGACGGTAAAGAGCTTGAATTAGATGCGCCAATTCCTGAGCGCCTACATGGCCTTGACCGCTTTGATGCACGTAAAGCGATTGTGAGCGAATTTGAAGAACTTGGTCTATTAGAAAAAATCGAAGATCACAGCTTAACTGTACCTTACGGTGACCGTTCTGGCGTAGTGATTGAGCCTCTTCTTACTGATCAGTGGTACGTGCGCGTAGCACCTCTAGCAGAGCCTGCAAAAGAAGCAGTTAAAAATGGCGATATTAAGTTCGTACCTCAACAATACGAGAACATGTACTTCTCGTGGATGAACGACGTACAAGATTGGTGTATTTCACGTCAGCTTTGGTGGGGTCACCGCATCCCAGCTTGGTACGACAACGAAGGCAACGTATACGTTGGTCGTGACGAAGCTGAAGTACGCCGCGACAACAACCTTGCTGATGATGTTGCACTTAAGCAAGACGAAGACGTTTTAGATACCTGGTTCTCATCTGCGCTTTGGACTTTCTCAACGCAAGGCTGGCCGGCAAACACTGATGATTTAAAAACGTTCCACCCGTCTGACGTATTGGTAACAGGTTTCGACATCATCTTCTTCTGGGTTGCGCGTATGATCATGATGACCATGCACTTCATCAAAGATGAAGACGGCAAGCCACAAGTACCCTTTAAAACCGTTTACGTAACAGGCCTTATCCGTGATGAAAACGGCGATAAGATGTCTAAGTCGAAAGGTAACGTACTTGATCCTATCGACATGATTGACGGTATCGACCTTGAAAGCCTAGTTGAAAAGCGCACTGGTAACATGATGCAGCCACAACTAGCGAAGAAGATTGAGAAAAACACTCGTAAAACATTCGAAAACGGTATCGAAGCACACGGTACAGACGCACTGCGTTTTACCCTTGCGGCAATGGCTTCAACGGGCCGTGACATCAACTGGGATATGAACCGCCTTGAAGGTTACCGTAACTTCTGTAACAAGCTATGGAACGCGAGCCGTTACGTATTAATGAACACTGAAGAGCAAGACTGTGGTTTCGCTACAGATGCTGAGAAACAGTACTCACTTGCTGATCGTTGGATTTTAGGTCAATTTGAAGCAACGGTTAAAACCTATACTGAGCATCTAGAAAACTATCGTTTTGACCTAGCAGCAAACACCATTTATGAGTTCACTTGGAACCAATTCTGTGACTGGTACCTAGAACTGACTAAACCTGTACTGTTTAAAGGTAACGAAGCACAACAACGTGGTACTCGTCATACCTTAATCACGGTATTAGAAAGCCTACTTCGCTTAATGCACCCGTTAATGCCATACATCACAGAAACGATTTGGCAACGTGTTGCACCACTTGCAGGTATCGAAACTGCGGGCACTAGCATCATGGTTCAAGGGTTCCCTGTATATAATGAAGCAAATGTTGATAGCCAAGCGATGGACGACCTTGAGTGGGTTAAACAATTCATTCTTGCTATTCGTAACATCCGTGGTGAAATGGATATCAGCCCAAGCAAACCATTATCGGTATTGCTTGCGAATGCGTCTGACGAAGACAAGCGCCGCTTAACGGATAACGAAGCATTCTTAGCGTCGCTTGCTAAGCTTGAAGAGTTCACGCTTCTTGATAACAAAGACGATGCACCAGCGTGTGCAACATCGTATGTTGGTAACCTTGAGATCATGATCCCAATGGCTGGCCTAATCGATGTTGAAGCTGAATTAGCTCGTATTGCGAAGCAGCTTGAAAAAGCAGAAAAAGGCTTAGCACAGGTTCAAAACAAGTTAGCTAACGAGAAGTTCGTAAATAATGCGCCAGAGGCTGTACTTGCTAAAGAGCATGCTAAGCTGGCTGAGTTTACCGATGCGAAAGACAAACTATTAGCGCAAAAAGCGAAAATCGAAAGTCTATAACAGCATATATCAAGCGCGATTTATTCGCGCTTACAAAAAAGCCGCGCTATAACAATGTTATAGCGCGGCTTTTTAATGCTCTGTAGCAGCGACTTTACGTCGCGTTACAATTAAAATTTGTAGTTGTACTGAGCACCTACTAGAACTGCGTGACCTTTTGATTCATAGTCCCATGAAACATCTTGGCCAACTGATGCAGCTAGGCTGTCTTTTTCAGAGAAGTTTTGTGTTTTACCACGAAGAATACTTACACCTAGGTCAATATTTGAGTTTTCGCTGAATGCGTAGTTGCCACCAAATGAGAACCAGAAACGATCTGTATCAGGGATAGAGATTGAAAGGTGAGATTGGTCTGCTGGCGACTCATCGTATGCAATACCTGCACGAAGTAAAAGAGCGTCGCTGTACTGGTAGTCAGTACCGATAGAGTAACGCATTGAATCAGAGAAGTTCTCTTCTTTAGAGAATACAGGTGCTTCTTGACTAGGCGTATAAGCTTCTAATTTTTGGAAGCTATCCCAGCCAGTCCATAAAATGCTGTAGTGCACGCCAAGCTTCTTATCTATTTGGTGTGAACCAGAGAACTCAGCAATGGCTGGTAAGGTTAATTTTAACTCACCCGGAACTTTAGTACCCGCTAAACCGCCAACAGCAGCTGGTAGTTGGTTTGAGTACTCACCTTCAAAGTCGATATCTGTTTCGCTGCGGTAGTTAAAACCAAAACGGTTGTTTTCGTCTAACTGATACATAGCACCAATGTTCCAACCAAAGCCGTAGTCGTCACCTTCAAGGTGAGCGATTTGCGTGCTCGCTGGTAAACCTAATGGGTTTGCACCTGCATTACGCACCACTTTCGCATCAGCATAAACATAGTTTAAACCAAGGCCTAGGCTGAACTGTTCGTTGATTTTGTATGAAGCACTTGCATTCATGTTAACAGTCACGATTTCAGTTTCGCCTGCGATAGAGCCTGCTGCGTAATCGTCTTTAAATTCAGTTGAAAGACCAAAGTTTGAAAAAGCACCAAAGCCTAAAGATACTTTGTCGTTTAATGGCATAGTGAAGTAACCAGCAGGAATAAATGCTGATGGCGCGATGCTATCGTCATCGATAGAGCTTTCATCTAAGCCGTATGCAGCACTTTCACCTTCTAAGCTAACATCTGGAATTACAGCAATACCTGCCACTGAGATTTGCTTGTCTTTAAATAAAGACATAAGTGCAGGGTTACGAGCAACAACTGAGGCATCGTCAGCAACGGCTGCTTCACCAGCGTATGCACGGCCTAAACCTGAAACGTTTTGCTCTGCTAATTGGAAAGCTGCAGCAAAGCTGTCAGCAGAAACAACAGCAAGTGATGCTGCAATTAGTGTTTTTGTGAACTTCATAAATCTGTGTCCTCTTGCAAACTTGTGCGAAAACTAATCCAACAATGAGGGCAACCTATTAGTTAAGCATAAAAGATTAGCACTGTATGTTGGCATTAGATGTTTTATTCTAATGATTATAAACTTTCGAACATTACCTTAATTAAGATCAAAAAACTGTAATTTTTCGTTAGAAATAGGTAAAAAACCCGCATTTTAACAACAAGATAACAACTTATTAAAACTCATCAGATCTCTGATTACAAACCAAACAAACGATATTAATTATCATTTGCATTGACTTATCGCATTTGTAGCTTTAGACTAAAAATAAAAGTTTCTCAGTTGAGTTTGAGTATGGAAATCGCCTTTATTATTGTGGCACTAATGTTATGCGGTGTGAGCGTTCATTATTTTTGTAAAGCAAATTATTGTGCATGTACTAAAGCAGGTGATTGCGACAACCCAGTCAATCACTATTGGTTAGGCGCTATGTTTAGCTCAGTTTTGTCTCTTTTATTGTGTTGCGTAGCCTTACATGTCGAAAAAGGGACGCTATTGTGGTTAGTTTTAATGATAAGTTGTTTTAGTGGGGCATTTATTTCAGCTAAACGCAGCGCCAAAAAACGCTGTGTTAAGTCTAAACAAGCAGATGCTCTTTTAACAAACGAGCCAAATTAAGCTGATAATCTAAGGGTTTAATACTGGCAATAATTTTTAGTTCTTTTTCCACGTTCAAATCGACATCTTTCGCCGTCACGTGGTGCTTATGTTTAGCATTATAAAATACTTTTACTTTTGGTTTGATTGGATTCTCGTGATTCCCTTCCATTACTAACGCTAAACGATCATTATTTAACTTAACAATAGTACCGACAGGGTGTACACCTAGACATTTAATAAAGCGCTGCACTAATTCAGAATCAAACATTTGTTTGTTCGCAAGTAAATAACGAAGCGCTGAGATTGGCTCTTCACCCATTTGATGAGGCCTATCTGCCGTCATAGCATCATAAACATCAGCAATTGCCATCATTCTTGCAGGGCGGCTAAGCTTTTCAGCGGTAATACCGCGTGGATAACCTGTACCATCTAAACGTTCATGATGATTTACTATCATATCAAGCATTAGTGGAGTAATGCCCTTCTCGCCTTTCACTAAACCTAAACTCTGCGCCACATGTTTTTTAACGACTTGCATTTCGTTATCATTCAATGCGCTTGGCTTAGATAAAACACCTTGCGGCATTTTAGCTTGGCCAATATCATGCAGCAAAGCTCCCATCGCCAGTTCTTTGATCGTCTTTTCTTTATAGCCTAAATACTTAGCAAACACACTCACCAAAATCGCAGTGTTGATCATGTGACGCCAGTTATAAATATGTTTATCTTTGAGACGAGTTAAAATAGTTAATGCATTGTGATTTCGAAAAACGGAGCCGACTATATCAACAGCAATGTCGTCAAGCACTGCCATATTCATTTTTAGTCCAGCTGTAATATCGGAATATAAACTTTGTAGCTTACGACTATGCTGCTCATAGTGAACACTAGCTTTTAGAAACTCTTGTTGAACCGTGATCCCTTGCGGCTCTTCATTAGCAGCAGGTTTTTGTTCAACCTTCGGTTTAGCCGGTTCAGGCTTTGGTTGGTATTTTTTAGGGAGTGCAACATCGCTTTGTGTAAAGTCGATGAGTAGCTCTTCAACCCCCTCAGAGATCAGGCGCTGAATAATTGTTTTATCACGCACTAAACCACGTGTTTTGATCTTAATACTATTTACATGCTCTTGTTGCTTACTGACACTGTCAACAAACATCCCTGGAACAAGTTCGGCAATGGGTAAGGTAATAAGCATAGGTAAGCTTAGCGCATATAAACATCGAGTTTTTTATTATCGCTAATTGATTACAAATGTCTATAGATTGAATAACGAATACGAAATAGGTATTAGTCGGAAGGGTAAACTAACGAGTCAAGCAACTCGCTAGATTGTGGTAGTTCAGTCTAAGAGCTGACGGCAGATAGCTGACAGCTCTCTAGCTGTTTATTCCTGAAAGTAAGTGCCCCAGCCGTCGTATTCAACGTCTGTTTGCTGAGCAAGCGCTTCTAACTTGTCTACGTCTTCCATAATGGCTTCTACATCAAGTTCACACTCAACAACCACGTCAAAGCTCCATACTTTCTCGCCGTCTTCTAGCTCAAGTTCAGCTGGTTCTTCAACATCGTAACCTAGTTTAAAAGCGGCTAAAGCTGCTTGCTCTAATTTTTCAAAATTTTCGCTAACAAAGTGGTGTTCCACTTCATAAAGTACTTCAGGATCTGAGCCATCTTCAAGCAATGAAGTAACGATGTCTTCAGTAATTTCGCGCCAATTTTCCATTATTTGTTTCTCACTTGAGCATCTAATTCAGTTATTTTAGCGGCCATAATCTGATGAACATGTGAAGCATGGTCACGAGCAGATACGTCTTTATCAAGATAAATCGGCGCTAACATTTCGAGGTAAATTGTACCATTATCCCAGCGATTTAGCTTAATAGTTTTGTGCGTTGTACTCATACAAACTGGTACAACTGGCACATCAGCACTCATTGCTGTGTGAAATGCCCCGGTTTTAAAGGGTAATAAACCGCGACCATAGCTTCGCGTGCCCTCAGGAAACATCCAAACCGACAAGCCTTTTTGTTTTATTTTCTCAGCTGATTTAGAAATTGTGCCCGCCGCTTTTGAGCGGTTAGCACGATCAATTAAGATATTGCCCGATAACCAATATAGCTGACCAAAAAACGGGATCCATTTGAGGCTTTTTTTACCAAGGCTTACGCAGTTCTCTGGCACCATGGCAGGTAAAGTGAATAGGTCATAGTTATTTTGATGATTTGCTACATAGACAGCAGGACCAATATTTTTTGGAGTCTCGTGATATTTAAGCTCTAGTTTGACACCTAAAATTTTAGCTACCTTGCAAAACCAACCCGCAATAATATGCACGTTATTTGTATGAAACGGCTTCACAATGCATAAAAGCAGCCCAAAAACACAGCTTAAAACAATAAATAACGCCATGAAAATTATGCGAAAAATAGCTAACAAACGAATTCTCCTCGTATTAATCAGCGCGCATTATAACGTGAAAAATAGCATTTCCATAGCTTTAAGCGCACATGTGTACGCTTAAAATTTCATAACGTTTTAACAATAAAAAGGCCTGCAATTGCAGGCCTCTGGTTTACTCAGTTACTTCACTTGGCGACTCATCACTGTCATCAGTTTGAGTCACTTCGACTACAGCTTCATCAACACGCTGTAAGCCTCGGGGTAACTTATTACCTCGTCTACCACGTTCACCATGATAATGCTCAAGATCAGCCGGTTTCAGTGTCAGTTTTCGTTTACCTGCATGCAGGGTTACGCTACTGCCCGCAGGCACCACAGCCAGCACTTTTACAAACTCTTCACGGGCTTGCACTTTCGCACTTGGGATAGAAATAATCTTATTTCCTTTACCTTTACTAAGCTTAGGTAAATCTCGCAGTGGGAATAACAACATGCGGCCTTCGTTAGAAATTGCCATACAGTAATCTGTTGCTACGTCAGTTACTCTAATTGGCGCGAGTAATTCACCGCCTTTAGGAACACTGACCAGCGCTTTACCGTTTTTATTCTTACTCACCAGATCTTTAAAGTCACTTATAAAGCCATAGCCTGCATCTGAAGCCATTAACAACACTTGGTTGTCTTCTGCCATCACCACATGCTCAAAGTTGGCGCCAGAGCTTAAGTTAAAGCGCCCTGTCATTGGTTCGCCTTGGCTTCGAGCTGAAGGTAAACTATGTGCATCAGTAGCAAAAGCACGACCACTTGAGTCTAAGAACACTGCAGGCTGGTTACTCTTACCTCGCGCTGAGGCTTTATAGCTGTCGCCTGACTTATAACTCAGCCCTTCAACATCTAAATCATGGCCTTTACCAACACGTGCCCAACCTTTTTCGGATAACACAACAGTCACTGATTCTGAAGGGATAAGGTCTTTTTCGCTTAGTGCTTTTGCTTCTAAACGTTCAACAACTGGTGAGCGACGATCATCACCATACATTTCAGCCGCTTCTTGGATTTCTTTTTTCATCAACGTCGACATACGACGCTCTGAACCAAGCGTTTGCTCTAACTTGTCACGCTCAAGGGCAAGCTCATCTTGCTCACCTTTAATCTTGAACTCTTCAAGTTTTGCTAAATGACGTAGTTTTAACTCTAAAATCGCTTCTGCTTGAATATCTGTTAAACCAAAACGCTCCATTAAAACAGGCTTTGGTTTATCTTCAGTACGGATGATTTCGATGACTTCATCAATATTTAAAAAGGCCGTTAATAAACCTTCTAAAATATGTAAGCGTGCTAATACCTTGTCTAAACGGTGCTGTAAGCGACGGCGAACTGTTTCACGGCGGAACGTTAACCACTCAGTTAAGATACTACGTAAATCTTTCACTTGCGGACGACCATCAAGGCCAAGCATGTTTAAGTTTACGCGGTAGTTCTTTTCTAAATCTGTGGTTGCAAATAGGTGCGCCATTAATGGCTCAGCCTTGATGCGGTTAGAACGCGGTACAATCACGATGCGGGTCGGGTTTTCGTGATCAGATTCGTCACGTAAATCAGCAACCATCGGCAACTTTTTAGCATTCATTTGCGCAGCAATTTGCTCAAGCACTTTAGCACCTGAACACTGATGAGGCAGCGCGGTGATCACTATGTCACCTTGCTCTTCAGTGTAAATTGCACGCATCTTGATAGAACCACGTCCAGTTTGATAAATCTTACGAATATCGTCTTTCGGTGTGATAATCTCAGCTTCTGTTGGGTAGTCAGGCGCATGCACTAACTCAAGCAACTCTTCGATTTCAGTTTTTGGCTTATCAAGTAATAAACAACAGGCACTGGCAACTTCACGCACATTATGTGGTGGAATATCGGTTGCCATACCTACAGCAATACCCGTTACACCATTGAGTAAGATGTGCGGTAAACGCGCAGGTAACACCATTGGCTCATCAAGTGTGCCGTCAAAGTTTGCGGTCCAATCGACAGTGCCTTGACCCAGCTCTTTTAGTAAAACTTCTGAGAACTTAGATAAACGCGCTTCGGTGTAACGCATTGCAGCAAATGACTTAGGATCATCGGCAGCACCCCAGTTACCTTGACCGTCCACCAGCGGGTAGCGGTAAGAAAACGGCTGCGCCATTAACACCATGGCTTCGTAACAAGCACTATCACCATGAGGGTGATATTTACCCAGTACATCACCCACGGTACGGGCTGATTTTTTATATTTTGCTTGCGCCGATAACCCCAGTTCGCTCATTGCATAGATGATACGACGCTGTACAGGCTTAAGACCGTCACCTACATGAGGTAAGGCACGGTCCATAATGACGTACATTGAGTAGTTTAAGTAGGCGTCTTCAGTAAAGCGCCCCATTGTTTGTTGTTCTATGCCTTGCATCAGCAAGGTATCTGTATCACTCATTAACGCTTACCTATTTTTTCTTAGCACTAACGCGATAGATCACATTAGCAAAGTCGTCTGAGATTAATAAGCTGCCATCTGCAAGCTCTGCAAATGCAACTGGGCGACCAAATGTTTCTTCGTTTTGCATAAAGCCTGTAATGAACGGGGTGTACTTATTAATACGACCTTGTTCAACATTCGCTAGCATCACTTTGTAGCCTGACTTTTTACTGCGGTTCCATGAACCATGCTCAGCAACAAAAAGCTGCTCTTTGAATTTAGCAGGAAACTGCTTACCGTTATAAAAATGAATACCTAAAGGAGCAACATGAGCACCAAGTGCAAGGGCTGGCGATTTGTAGTCAGCAATACTTTTACCTTTACCAAACTCAGGATCTAAAATCGCCCCAGCGTGAACATAAGGGAAGCCATAATGCGCACCCTCTTCACCTTCACCAACACGGTTAATTTCACAAGGTGGCATGTCATCGCCCATCATGTCACGGCCGTTATCACTAAACCAAAATGCATTCGTTGTAGGGTGATAATCAAAACCAACTGAATTACGAACGCCTTTGGCAATTGTTTTAATTTCTTTTGTGTCAACATCTAACGAGAAGATACGACCATATTTTTCGTCTTCAGCACAAATGTTACATGGTACACCCACTGGCACAATTAACTCACCAGTTGGCGCAAAACTAATGAATTTCCAGCCATGGTGACGATCAGTTGGAAACTTATCGTATACCACGTCGTATTTAGGATCTTTTAAATTTTTATCAACGTCTTTAAAACGGATGATACGTGACACTTCAGCCACATATAAATCACCATCTTTAATCGCTAAACCTGATGGCATTTCAAGACCTGTGGCAATAACCATTTTTCTGTCAGCCACACCATCACTGTTATGGTCAATCAACGCATAAACATTGCCTGCTTTACGTGAGCCTGCGTAAACAATACCTCTTTTTGATACCGCAATTTGACGTGCATTTTCTACATCATCAGCAAACAGGCTAATAGAAAACCCATCAGCAACTGTTAACTTATCAAGAATATCTTTTGCCATTGCAGGCGCTGATAACAAGCTCAGCGACAATAATGAGGTCAGTAGTTTTTTCATTTTTTCTTGCCCTTTAATTCGTTGCTAGCAACTAGGTTGCTACACCTTTAACTAAACTTCTGCGCGGTTTCCGTGATCTTCTAACCACTGACGACGATCTGACGAACGTTTCTTTGCAAGAAGCATATCCATCATTTCCATGGTTTGCTCTTCTTCATCTAAGGTTAATTGCACTAAACGACGCGTATTAGGATCCATCGTGGTTTCGCGTAATTGTAACGGGTTCATTTCACCTAACCCTTTGAAGCGTTGAACATTAACCTTACCGCGTTTTTTCTCAGCTTCAATGCGCGCTAAAATACCGTTCTTTTCGTCTTCATCAAGGGCGTAGTAAACCTCTTTACCAATGTCGATACGAAATAGCGGCGGCATAGCTACATACACATGGCCTTGTTTGATAAGCGATGGAAAGTGACGAACAAACAGCGCACAAAGCAAGGTAGCAATGTGTAATCCATCTGAGTCAGCATCGGCCAAGATACAAATCTTGTTATAACGCAGACCAGATAAATCACTTGAATCAGGGTCAATACCCAGAGCGACAGAAATATCATGCACCTCTTGCGATGCTAAAATCTGCCCAGATTCAACTTCCCAGGTATTTAAAATCTTACCGCGCAGCGGCATGATTGCTTGGAATTCACGGTCGCGCGCTTGTTTTGCTGAACCACCTGCTGAATCACCCTCTACTAAAAACAGTTCAGTACGGTCATTATCTTGGGCACTGCAATCCGTTAATTTACCCGGTAATGCAGGGCCTGAGGTAACACGCTTACGCACAACTTTTTTAGCAGCACGTAAACGGCGCTGCGCATTTGAGATACATAACTCAGCTAATAATTCTGCCGTTTCTGTATGCTCGTTTAACCATAAACTAAATGAGTCTTTTACCACACCTGATACAAACGCAGCGCATGAGCGAGAAGACAGCTTTTCTTTTGTTTGGCCAGCAAACTGTGGGTCTTGCATTTTAACCGACAATACGTAGCTACAACGCTCCCAAATATCATCTGGTGTTAGCTTTACACCACGTGGTAATAGGTTTCTAAATTCACAAAATTCACGCATTGCTTCAAGCAAGCCTTGGCGTAAACCATTAACGTGTGTACCGCCTTGTGCAGTAGGAATTAAGTTTACATAACTTTCAGCGATTGATTCACCGCCTTCAGGTAGCCAAACAACCGCCCAGTCAGCGCCTTCGGTTGAACTTGAAAAATCACCAATAAACGGCTCTTTTGGTAATACTTCAAAGCCTTTGACTGCTTCAACTAGGTAATCTTTTAAGCCTGTTTCGTAATACCACTCTTGGCTTTCTTTGGTTTGCTTGTTAGTAAACTTAATGCGCAAGCCTGGGCACAATACCGCTTTGGCTTTTAATAAGTGATTAAGCTTAGTAATTGAAAAGTTAGCTGAGTCAAAATAGCTCGCATCTGGCCAAAAACGTACAGTTGTCCCTGTGTTACGTTTACCCACAGTACCAATGACGTTTAGATCTTCAACCTTGTCACCGTTTTCAAAAGCCATACGAAATTGCTGCGCATCACGGCGCACAGTCACTTCAACACGAGTCGATAGCGCATTTACAACCGAAATACCTACCCCGTGTAAACCACCTGAGAACTGATAGTTTTTATTAGAGAACTTACCACCGGCGTGCAGCTTGGTAAAAATAAGTTCCACACCCGGGATACCTTCTTCAGGGTGAATATCAATCGGCATACCACGGCCATCATCGATAACCTCAAGGGAGTTATCTTCATGAAGGATGACATCTATTTTAGTGGCATGGCCTGCCATTGCTTCATCGACACTGTTATCGATAACTTCTTGACCTAAATGATTAGGTCGAACCGTGTCGGTATACATACCTGGGCGGCGTTTTACGGGCTCTAATCCGTTTAAGACTTCAATTGCTTCGGCGTTATAATTTTGCTGACTCATAGTTTTTATATCTTTTATGCGCTTAGCTATGTTTTACGTGATTTTAAGAAAATCTACAATACTTGCAAAGGTTTGTTCGAAGCCGATAAAACTATGATCGCCTCCAAATTCAACGTGTTGCTTACACTGAGAATAATATTTAACCGCCTGCTGAAATGGCAGTACTTCATCGCCCGTTTGCTGTAGCAAATAAATCAATGAAGGGGTGTCTAATTGCGGCAAATATAAACTGCGCAATGCATCCATGTGACGAGTACCAAGTTCATAATGACTATCTTGATACGGGTTATAATTTTCCCCTAAATAGTTACCGAGTAACTCAAATGGGCGAACCGCAGGGTTAATGACTACCGCGGGTATTGAATAACGTTGCGACAAATAGGTCGCATAAAAACCACCTAATGAACTACCTAGTAATACAGTATCATCATTTAGCAGTTGTTCTAATTGTAAAATTGCATGTAATGGCTCATGAGTTAATCGCGGCACCTGATAATCGACATCAAATTGCGCCATGTGCTCACCAAAACGAACAGCTTTGTAAGATTGCTCAGAGCTATTAAAGCCATGAATATAAATTACTCGTTTAGCCATACTACATCCGTGGTTAGCAGTAAGCTTTGTTGCTCATCAACTGTTAAGTCGATGAGTCGAAATGCGGGGCCTAAATCCTCTTGCTGCCACGCCATCGTGTGTTTGCTAAATTGTATTGAACTGGCAGGTGTCGCATACACACTAAGATTACGGTAGGTTTGCGTGTATTCATGATGCACATGACCATGGAACACGCCCACACACTGCTCAGTATTAACGCAGGTATTTAAAAACTGCGGGCCATTTTCTAGCATATGTTTATCTAGGTAGGCTTGAATAGGCAACGGGTTATGATGACAAAACACCACACTTTGAACCTGCCCTACCACTTGGCTCAACTCATCTAAATGCGTTTGTGTTACCCAGCCGGCCGGTGTCGGGCCTTTTGAGTTAGCTAACAGCAACTGCCCACCTAAAAAGGTAATGCGTTTATTGTTTAAAATTTGCGGGCTTATAAGCTTTTCATATTCAGCAAGTTCATCATGATTACCCGGCAGCCAAAACACCGGACAACTGAGCGCTGAGTCTGCTATTAATTTAGCAAAAAGCTGATAAGAATCGTTGCTGTGATCTTGTGTTAAATCTCCACCAAATACCACACAATCCACATCTAATTCAGCAATCGCTTCTAAACAGCGTGAAAAATACGCTGCCGTATTCACGCTAAAGTATTCACCATGGATGTCTTTTGATAAGTGGCAATCAGTGATGTGGGCAACTTTCAGTGCTGTTTTATCAAAATGGAAGGCGTCACTAAACCAAGCCATTATTTACATCCCAATTTAAAACTGCTCGGCCGTTTTCAACACAAGCCACCAGCCAGTCATACAAAAAGGCGTTAAGCTGATATTTTTCATCTTTTTGGTGCATATTCGGATTAGGGTAAGCATAGGAAGGCTTGATGCGCTGATGAAAATCATGATGCACGATTTCGGCTACTTTCGCATCATGATACATGCGCACAGTTAAATACAAAGGTTTAACCGAAGGCAAATGACCGGCTTCTTGTCTGATAGAAATATCTGTGGTGTATTTTGCTGTATCGTCAACTTTAACCGCAAAAGTGCTGTGCCCTAATTGCACTTTACGCTCCTGACCTACACGTCGCTCATTAGGTAATAGTTTCAGCGCACGCACGTAATTATGCTCACACAAAGTTAAGTACTTAGGTAAGCTTTGAATATAACGCTGCTGGGCACTGACGTACGACAAAATAATCCCCTATGAGTTTTTCCAATCAGACAGTATACGTTGCTTATTCAGTGCTAACCACTGTAATGAGATAACTGTCGCTGCATTATCTATTTCACCCTGTTCTAGGCGCAGCATAGCTTCATCATATGACATTACATGAGTTTTGATATCTTCATCTTCATTATCAAGGCCAAAAATACCGCCTTGATACCCTGCTAAGTCAGTGCGCGCTAAATATAAATACAAACGTTCAGTGGTGCCGCCGGGGCTTGAAAGATACGACATCATAAATTCCAGCTCGTTAAGCTCAATACCGGCTTCTTCGAATGCTTCACGTTTGGCAACATCTTCATAATCAGTACTGCCATCAGCCATGCCTGCAATACACTCAAGTAACCAAGGTGACTGCTTTGATGCGAGTGCCCCGATTCTAATTTGTTCAATTAATAAAACTTGATCAGTCGTAGGATCATAAGGAAGCACAGCAACAGCATGGCCGCGCTCTAAAATTTCACGTTTAACTTCTACTGATTTACCACCCGCAAACAAGGCATGATGAAAGCGATAGATATTAATTTTAAAGAAACCATTATAAACACGCTCAATTGGCTTTAACTCTATGTCATCATGGTTAAATTGTGAGACTGCTGATATTTTCATCCTTTATTTCCTTTACACTGCAAGCAAAAATTACGACCAATTATATTCTGTTACACTTGGACATGCAGATTTACGTAATTTTTTTTTGGTTATTCATTAAAAAAGAGTACCATGGTGATAGTACAAAATTGTCTAAGGACTGAACGAACAATGAAAAAAACTCTACTCGCTGCGCTGATCGGGTTTTCAAGCGCACTGACTGCAACAGCTAGTTATGCTGAAGACTTACTACAAGTTTACGAGATTGCTACAGCAAACGATCCTACCGTACTTAAAGCAAAAGCCCAAGCAGATGCGCAAGCTTATGAAAGTGATCGCGCGTTAAGTGCACTATTACCACAAATTGGCTTAAGCCTTGGTTATGAAACAACCAAGTCTGATCTTTATGAGGGTAATGATACTACAGGTTATGCTGGTTATGATTACGATCCTGATGTTTTCAGCCGTGGTATTAGCCTAAACCAAACACTATTTGATTTAGGCGCTTGGAACTCGCTAGGTATTGCTGATAAGCAAGCATTACAAGCAAACGCTCAGTATGATTTTGCACGCCAAGATCTAATCGTTCGTGTAGCTGAGGGTTACTTCAACGTACTAAGTGCAATCGATAACCTTGAGTTTGTTCAAGCAGAAAAGCGTGCCATCGAGCGCCAATTGCAACAAACTAAAGAGCGTTATGCGGTAGGTTTAACAGCAATCACTGACGTACACGAAGCACAAGCTCAATATGATAACTCTGTTGCACAAGAAATTGTTGCTAAGAACAGTGTTGAAACAGCGCGTGAGCAACTTCGCGAAATCACTGGTAAATATCACGCGAAATTAGACATGTTGAATACAGATACATTTTCAACTGTTGCGCCAAATAAACAATCGTCTGAGTACATCAAAATTGCTGAAGACAACAACTTAAATCTGCAAGTTTCTAAAGTAACGGTTGATATTGCAAAAGATCAAATTGATTTAGCAAAAGCGGGTCACTATCCGAAGCTAACATTAAGTGCTTCTTACGGTGACAGCCTAACCGATCTAAATAGCAACTCACATCAACCTCGTGAAGATAGCGCTAAAATTGGCGTTAACTTTAGCCTACCGATTTACTCAGGTGGTGCTACAACTGCAGCAACAGATCAAGCTCGCGCTTTTTATGTTGCCGCAAGTGAAGATTTAGAAGCAAGCTTACGTGCAGTAACTCGCTCGGTTATTACATCGTATAACCAAGTAGTGTCTGACATTGCCACGTATAAAGCCTTACAACAAGCTGTTGTTTCTGCAGAAAGTGCACTTAAAGCAACTGAAGCAGGCTTTGAAGTTGGTACACGTACTATCGTTGACGTATTGATCAGCACGCAAAACTTATATAACGCAAAAAGTAACTTAGCAAATGTTCGTTACCGCTATGTTGTTTCAACACTTCGCTTGAAACAAGCTGCTGGTACACTAACTAGTGAAGACCTTATTGCTATTAACCAAGGTTTAAAAGAAATCTAAATATTTCTTCCAAACTTATACCAACAAAGCCAGCCTAGCGCTGGCTTTTTGTATTTTTAAACACTTACAGTTAAACTAGCTTTTTTATTTTTAGAGATTTTTTTGTGGTTAGTTCATCACCGTTTAAAGCGTCTTTTTTGGGCCCTCGCTACTGGTTAACTTGGGTTGGCATTTTCTTTTTATATCTTATCTCTTGGTTGCCACATAAATTGCAACTAGCGCTTGGAAAACTGCTCGGCCGCCTAGTACACCGTTTTATGAAACGTCGTCGCCATATTGCTGAGGTGAATATTCGTTTGTGCTTTCCTGAAATGCCAGAGCACGAACAACGCGAACTAGTTCGTAAAAATATGGAAAATACCGGTATTGCGATGATGGAAACCGGCATGGCTTGGTGGTGGCCCGAGTGGCGAGTTAAAAAAGTGTATGGATCGATAAAAGGGTTAGAATATTTTCAGCAAATTCAGCAATCAGGCAAAGGCGTTTTACTTCTTGTTCCACACATTTTACACCTTGAAATGGCGAGTCGAGTAATGGGCTTAAAGCACCAAGGTATTGGTTTTTATCGCCCACATAATAATCCTCTAATGGAGTATTTTACTACCAATGGTCGCTTACGCTCTAATGAATATCTAATCGGTAAAAAAGATGTCAAAGGCCTACTGCAAGCCCTCAAAAACAAGAAGGTTTGTTACTACCTGCCAGATCAAGACTATGGCCGTAATCGTTGCGAGTTTGCACCGTTTTATGCGGTAAAAGATACAGCAACAACTACAGGTGCACTGCTGTTTGCCAATAGTAAGAACTGCGAAACCGTAAGTTTAACAAGTCGTCGTGATGAGAATGGATGCTATCATCTAGAAGTGCTTCCTATTTTAGAAAATTTCCCTAGTGGCGATAACCTTGCTGATGTAACACGCGTTAACCAGCGTATGGAACAAGCAATAAACGTGGCTCCTGAGCAGTACATGTGGCTACATCGCCGCTTTAAAACTCGTCCAGATAAGAATGCACCTTCTTATTACAAGTAGAGTGACATTTTGCTGTATGTATGGTTTTATTAAGCTAATTAACAACAAGAGTATTAGAAATGTGGTTTTGGGTTAAGCATTTATCATTAGCTGTCATTTTGATTGCTGCTGCTATTTATTTTTTATTTGGCAGCGGTCCCGTATTAAATATCAAAAATACTCAAAATGCAGCGGCCCAAGGTCTATCACGCTTTTATTCAGCCCTTCGAAATCAGGTCAATGACAAAGATAACGAGCGAGATAAATATGTTCTTAAATTACCGACACCTGAAACTAGTCTAGATGTCGCACTATTTGAGCGTGAAAAAGTCGTTGAGCCTTCATCGCCAAACTGGACCGGAGATATACAACCTCGTCGCTTTGAAAATGGCACGACTTTAAAAGATGTATTATCTGATTATGCTAAAAATGAAGATATTGTGTTGTATTGGTATCTTAGTAAAGACTACGTAGTAAAAGATCACTTTCGAGTTGATAGCAACTTCGTTTCTGCATTGTATCAAGTAGGTCGAGCAATCAACGATGATTTCGAAAATGAGGTTTACACTTATTTTTGTTTTAAGCAAAGAGCGGCTGTGATCACTGAGCTGCCCTCTGCTTATGTACGTGAAAATTGCCGCCGTTTAAAAAGCTAAAACACCTGTAGCCACGCCTGACTAACTAAGTCGATATGCTGAGTTAACTCAGCACGTGGCGCACAACGCCCCTGCTGATTCAAACTCATTACATGATAACGTGAACGATAGGCTATATACGCAGCCACTAACTCTTGCTGCATTTGCTCACTAATACAGCCTAAACGCGCCGCATCGGCTAGTATACGTACATTATCAGACCAGCTCGTTAGCTCTGGATGTTGCTTAGCATTATTTAGCACCAGATACTGAGTAATAAATTCAATATCTGTAATACCGCCCCTATCTTGCTTCAAATCAAACAGCTCATCGTTACCCTTAGCAAGGTGAGCGCGCATTTTTTCGCGCATCTCAACAACATCCGTTTTTAATTTTTCGTTATCACGGGTTTGGCATAACACATCTATACGAATTCGCGCGAAACGATCTTTTAATGATGCTTGACCGTAAATCATGCGTGAGCGAACGAGAGCTTGATGTTCCCAAGTCCATGCTTGAGTTTGCTGATAGTGGTAGTAACTTTCTAAATTAATAGCCAGTAAGCCTGACGCCCCTTCAGGACGTAAACGAGTATCAAGCTCGTATAAAATACCAGACGCCGTGCGAGTATTGAATAAATGCATTAAGCGCTGTGCAAGTTTTAAATAAAACTGACGCGAATCAATCGACTTATCACCATCGGTATAGCTGCTGCCATCGTGGTTATGCACAAACACAAGGTCTAAGTCTGAATCGTAGCCAACTTCATAGCCACCCGTTTTACCGTAGGCGATTACCGCAAAGCCTTTTTCTTGCTCTGACGTATTAACGGGCTGACCAAAGCGTTCAACACACGCATGCCATGCAATATTGACCGCTTGCTCTACAATTGCCTCAGCAAGCGCTGTAAGGTGGTCGCTTACCTTCATCACGCTGAGTACACCTGTTGCATCAGCCGCTGCAATGCGTAGTTGATGCGTTTGCTTAAACTGACGAAGAGCTTCCATTTGCAGCTCTAGATCACCATGCTCAATGCGCAAGAAGTATTGTCTAATTTCATCTTTGTAAGCAGATAAAGGTGTCGGTTTATAAAGCACCTGAGGATCGATCAGCTCATCAAGTAAAATTGGGTAACGAGAGATATGTTCGCCAATCCATTTACTATGACAGCATAGTGCAACCAGTTGATTTAAGGCTCCAGGGTTTTCATACAACAGCTCTAGATAAGCGGTTCGTGAAATGATCTTATTCAATACTTGGCAGATCATCATAAAGGCGTCACTGCTCGCTTTTGCTATCGTTAATTGTTTAAGTAAAAGCGGCATTAATTTATCTAAAATGTCACGACCTCGACTACCAACCTTCGCCTTAGTTAAACGCGCCTTAAAATCTTCCAATGCTGCTTGCCAATCAAGGTTCGGCTCACACATCAGGCTAACATCCGTCATTTCCCATGCGCTGATGTACTCATTTTCACACGGGTCACTGGTTTCACTTTCAAAACCAATCACCTGTTCGAATTCACTATGGACTTGAGACATGATCTGCTCGATACTTGACAAACACTGATTAAAATCGTCTTTATTGAGCAAATAACATAAACGTTGTTGGTTTAATTCGTCATCAGGTAGGGTTTGCGTTTGCTTATCAGCAAATATCTGTAAGTACTGCTCAATTTGACGCAAGTCTAAATAGTTTTGTGTAAGTAATTCAGCCTCTTTGTTGGACATAACCTGATTGTTAACCAGTTCTTTTAAAGCAACTAATAATGACTGAGTTTGCAGGTTAGCTTCGCGACCACCTCGCACCATTTGCAGCGCTTGTACCACAAATTCCACTTCTCGAATGCCCCCTGCGCCTAATTTAATATTGTTTGTAAGGCGTTTTCGGCGTACTTCTTGAGCTATCATTTGCTTCATTTTACGCAGCGATTCAATCACCGAGAAATCAATATAGCGGCGATAAACAAATGGCCGTAGCAATTCATAAAACTCATTCCAATAACGGTTTTCTGTGCCGATTAATCGCCCTTTTAGCATGGCGTAGCGTTCCCATTCACGTCCTTGCTCTTGATAATAATCTTCCATAGCATGAAAGCTCATCACCAAAGGCCCACTTTCACCAAATGGGCGCAGGCGCATATCAACCCGAAATACTTGTCCATTTACCGTAGTTTGATTAAGCGCCATAATCAGCTTTTGCGCCACTTTGGTATAAAACACCTGCGCTTCAATAGAGCGACGCCCACCTTGCGTTGCAACATCACGAGGGTAAGAAAAAATTAAATCAATGTCAGAGGAGTAATTAAGCTCTCCTCCACCTAGTTTACCCATGCCTAAAACTAACATTTGCATTGCATTACCGTCATCATCAAGCGGCATACCACTAACTTTAGCTACCTGCGCAAACGCCCACTGATTGGCACTATCGATAAGCTGATTTGCAAGCACAGAGATATAAGCGATGCTATCAGCGATTGGGTTTGCACAGCACAAGTCAAGAAAAGCCACTTTCAACCAGTACTTTTCTCGATACAAACGCAGTTTTGCCATTGCAGCATTGTCGTCAAGCTCATTGATTTCTGTACTACTTAACGGAGCTTCAACTGCGCGGTTAGCAAGCTCCTTATCATCAAGTAACCAGTCTTTTAAGTTTGGCTGAGATTGTAAGCAGTTCCACGCAAAGTCGCTTAAAGACAACAAGTTAATAATTTTCTGTTGTTCAGTTTCCCCCTCATACAAGCTCGCGAAGCGGGTTTGGCCTAACTGATGAAGTGACTCTGGAAGCGCGTGTAAATTACTCATTAAATACTCTCTTTTAACTTGCCAATAACCGTACTAGAATGATAATCAAAGAATTATTTAGCAGGGACCTGCATGTCATATTTATCACTATCTAACACTAGTTTAGTCGCGATTGCTATTAGTTTCGCAGTAATCTGCGCCACTATAGTACTGCTACGTATTCTTACGCAAATCAAAGCAAAACAAGCGCTTAAAGAAGAGCTTGCGCAACATGATAACTTTGCCATGGGAATAAGCTTTGCCAGCGAAATCATGGTCGTTATAGCAACTATCGCTTATATATTTGATGAGATTAGCTTAAGTGCAGCCCAATCTAATCCGCTAAAAGTACTTTTACTCATTGTGCTGTTGTTTGCTTTTATAAAAATAGGCCATTTAATTCATCGTAAATGGATTTTGCATCGCTTTAATGAAGAAGCCGCTATTCTAAAGCAAAATGTCTGCGCCGCCTTGGTCGATTCAGGCATGCTAATCGCAAACTGTATTATTGCTCTTGGTCTTTATAACTGGTGCCATACTCAAGGCTATAGCAGCTTATTGATCGCCACAGTGAGCTTTTTTGTGCTGCAAGGTATGTTTGCCCTTGATAGTAAAATCCGTGAGTATCGTTTTGCAAAAGCTAACCAAGGTGCGTCGCTACAAAGTAATTTTAATCTAGAAAATACTTCCATCGGTATCCGCTACGCCGGTAAGTCTATTGGCCTTGCTCTTGCCGGTTATGCTGGTCTTGCCAGTGCATCATTTATTAGTGGTAAGATGGTAGAAAACTTATTCACTTTGGTATCTCATTGCGGTGCTATGTGGGTATTACTTTATATTTTGAGCTACATTATTAAGTATATTTCTTTACCTAATATAGATACTTCTCTTGAAGTTGATCATCAAGATAATATTGGTATTGCGTGTATTGAGTTTGCCGTTTTTGGCGCAATAGGCTATTTACTTATTAGTATGTTTTCAATTTGATACGGAAGTTTTAGTACCGTGAGACTCTATGCCCTTTAAAGTTAATGATTATTTACTAGTTGATATAGACAATGAGTTTAGCCGAGCCTTTACTGAGCATTACTTTGCGAGCGTTGAAGGCTCAACGCTTGTTGTGGCAGGCGCAAATAGCCGCCACATGGTCAAACTTATGTTTGATGAATTAATAAAAGATTACTGTTATTGCGACTTCAGTAATGAAATAAGTGTCTCTGAACTGGCCAGCTACCTGCATGAACACCACAACATTAAAGGTGTTTTAATTAATTTAACCGATTACCAATTAGCGGATGATGCACAAAAATTTATATACAATTCCCTACATAAAATACGTTATTTAGTAAAACAAGAAGAACAAGGTTTTAGCTTTGCGCCTTGCCCCGACAGCGCCCATATAAATCACCTTTCCTGTCAAACAACTATCGCTGAAACGACGACAGATCTTTTACCATTAGCTGAAGAGTTAAATAGAAAATAAATAATTGCACCTAAGCCGCTGTATACTTACCATATTGCTAAATTTATTGATAAGTGAAAGCCATGCGAGTTCCACATATTTACCAACCTTCAGCGATTTCTTTAAACACCCCAGTAGCACTAGATGATGATGCCGCAGGTCATGTTGGCCGCGTATTGCGCATGCAAGTCGGTGATAAGGTCTCGATTTTTAATGGTGAAGGAGGTGAATACCTCAGTGAAATTATTGAAGTGAGCAAAAAAAACGTGGTCGTTAAGCCACTGGAATTTGTTGATCATGATGTTGAGTCGCCTTTAAAGATTCACTTAGGCCAAGGTATTTCTCGTGGTGATAAAATGGATTTCACTATTCAAAAATCAGTCGAGCTTGGTATTACAGAAATCACCCCTATTTTTAGTCAACGTTGTGGCGTAAAACTAAGTGGCGATCGCCTTGCTAAAAAACATCAACAATGGCAAAAAATTGCAATTGCCGCGGCTGAACAATCTGGCCGCAACGTTGTGCCTGTTGTACACCCGCCTATCGATATAAAAGAGTGGCTAGAACAAGCAAGTGATGCGATTAAACTTACTTTGCACCCGCGTGCTGAGCACAGTATTAAAACGATTCAAATCCCCAGTGAAGGGGTACGCTTTTTAGTCGGTCCTGAAGGTGGATTTACCGATGAAGAAATTAACATTGCTAAGCAGCAAGACTTTGTTGATATCCGCTTAGGGCCACGTGTTCTGCGAACAGAAACAGCCGCTCTGACGGTATTGAGCGCATTACAATTGCAGTTTGGCGATTTAGCGAATTGAAAACAGTAAAAATACCCATATATCAAAGTAACAAAACACAGTATGGCATACGATTCTAAGGCAAAAATATGGCAATTAAGCTAGGCATAATCTCTGATCCAATTAGTGGCTTTAATATTAAAAAAGACACTGGCTTTGCAATGATGATGGAAGCACAAAAGCGCGGTTACGAAATTTACTACATGGAAATGGATGACCTTTCTCTACGTCAAGGTCAAGGCTATGCAACAGCTGCCAAAGCCCGTGTATTTAATGATGTTAATCACTGGTATGAATTAGAAGAAAAAGCCACCATTGCTTTAGCTGATTTAGACGTTATTTTAATGCGTAAAGATCCGCCTTTTGATACTGAGTACATCTACGCTACTTATATTTTAGAGCGTGCTGAGCAAGCTGGTACGCTGGTTATCAATAAGCCGCAAAGCTTACGCGATGCCAACGAAAAGCTATTCACGGCTTGGTTTAGCGAACATACGCCAGATACTTTAGTAACACGTAGCCAAGCAGACATTCGTGCATTTTTAGCTGAGCATAAAGATATTATTTTAAAACCCCTTGATGGTATGGGTGGTGCTTCTATCTTTAGAGTTAAAGAAGATGATGCCAATATTGGTGTGATCTGCGAAACATTAACCGAGCATGGTAGTCGTTTTGCAATGGCACAAAATTATATCCCTGAAATCAAGCAAGGCGATAAACGCGTTCTTGTGGTTGATGGTGAAGTAATGCCGTACTGCCTAGCGCGTATCCCGCAAAATGGCGAAACGCGTGGTAACTTGGCAGCAGGTGGTAGAGGTGAAGCACGTCCAATTAGCGATTCAGACCGTAAAATTGCAGAGGCTGTTGCACCTACACTGAAAGAAAAAGGCCTTATTTTTGTTGGTCTAGATATCATTGGCGATCGTTTAACTGAAATCAATGTCACTGCGCCAACGTGTGTAAAAGAGATTGAAGCTGCTTATGACATTTCAATCACTGGTCACTTATTTGATGCCATTGAAAGAAAACTGAGCCATACTTAATTTAAACAACAAAAGGGGCGACCTATGCAGTCATTAGAGAACCATTTCTTAATCGCAATGCCAAGCATGCAAGACCCTTTTTTTAAGCGTGCTGTTACGTATATTTGTGAGCACAACCAAGATGGTGCGATGGGCTTGGTAATTAACCAGCCTATCAATATCACCGTGGGCGAGCTTCTCGATAAAATCGAAATTGATAACGATAAAAGTAAGCAAGCAGCAGGCTTAGCTGTATATGCTGGCGGGCCTGTAAAAACCGATCGCGGTTTTGTTTTGCACTCACCAAAGCCTGGTTATGCAGCGAGTCAAAAGCTCAGCAGTGATATTATGATCACCACTTCAAAGGATGTGTTAGCAAGCCTAACAACGAGTGAAGCACCAGAACAATTTATTATCACATTGGGTTATGCTGGTTGGGATCAAGGACAGTTAGAGCAAGAACTGCTGGAGAATTCATGGTTAATTATCAAAGCAGACCCTGAGATCATCTTTAATACACCTGTTGAAAAACGTTGGGAAAAAGCGGTTTCGATGCTGGGTTTTGATGTCGGTCAATTAAGCTCTGAAGCAGGCCATGCTTAACATTTATAATTTTTAAGACTATGACAAAACGAACGTTTAAGGCACTCGGTGAACGCACCGTAATGGGTTTTGACTTTGGCACCAAAAGTATTGGTATTGCCATTGGTCAAGAACTCACAGGAACAGCATCAAGTTTACAAGCTGTAAAAGCGAAAGATGGTATTCCAGATTGGCAACTAATTAAAAAACAAGTGGACGAGTGGCAACCCGATTTAATGGTGGTTGGTTTACCGCTTAATATGGATGGCACCAATCAAGAAGTTACCTTTAAAGCTAAGAAGTTCGCTAACCGCTTACACAACCACTTTGCTATACCGGTTGAAACGCAAGACGAACGACTAACCACTGCAGACGCAAAAGCGCGTTTATTCGAACAAGGTGGCTACCGAAACCTCGGCAAAGGTAATGTTGATAACATGTCTGCTGTGATTATTTTAGAAAGCTTTTTTGAGCAGTTTTATGGTGAGTAGGCGCCTTCAACGTATTTAAAGAGTGCCAGCACAGACAGTGCTGGCATGTAATTCCCTTTTGTTTTAACTAAGATTTACCTTTTTCGTCAAGGCCATCAATAGTCACACCCTGTAAGAAACCAGCCCCTTTTTGTTCATTGTTTTGTAGCTTAATCATTAAACGTAAGTCATTTGGCGAGTCAGCATGGTGCAGCGCATCAGCATAGTTAATGCGGCGCTGTTTATAAAGCTCAAATAATGCTTGGTCAAAGGTCTGCATGCCCATTTCTTTCGATTTAGCCATAGTCTCTTTAATAGAACCGATATCGCCTTTTTTAATAAGCTCTGCCACCATAGGTGAGTTAAGCAAAATTTCGATAGCAGCGACACGCCCTTCCCCATCGGCAGTTGGCACCAACTGCTGAGCAACAATGGCGCGAAGGTTTAGTGCAAGGTCGTACTTTAACTTATCGTGCTTTTCTTTAGGCACCAAATGCATGATACGGTCAATGGCTTGGTTGGCATTGTTCGCATGCAGTGTTGCGACACATAAGTGACCAGTTTCGGCAAAGCTGAGTGCATATTCCATGGTTTCTTGTGAGCGGATCTCACCAATTAAGATCACATCAGGTGCTTGACGCAACGAGCTTTTCAGCGCTGATTCAAAGCTTTCTGTATCAAGACCAACTTCACGTTGAGTGATAATGCTTTTACGGTGCTCATGCACAAATTCGATAGGATCTTCAATAGTAAGAATATGACCACGTTGATTGCGGTTACGATAACCTAGAAGCGCAGCAAGCGAGGTTGACTTACCCGTACCAGTACCACCTACAAATAGCACTAAGCCACGTTTTGCCATAATCACGTCGGTTAACGTTGATGGCAAACCAAGTTCATTCACATCAGGAATTTGTGTTACAATACGGCGAATAACCATTCCAGCCCTGTCTCGTTGCCAAAAAGCAGAAACACGGAAACGACCTTCATCAGTAGCAATCGCAAAGTTACACTCTTTACTGTCATGAAATTCTTTGCGCTGTTTGTCGTTCATTGCTGACTCGACCAAAGCGAGTGAATCCTCATCTGAGAGTTTTTCATCGCTTAAAGGTATTAATTCACCGTTTACTTTTGCACTGACTGGCAGTTGGCTAGAAACAAACAAGTCAGAGCCTTTTTTGTCGATCATGACTTGCAAAAAATGATTTAAAGGTAAAGACATTTTATATAGCTCCGTTAGCCACCAAACTGGGTTTTATCTTGCGCTTTAGCTCGCGCATCAACATTAGTAATAATGCCGTAGTTAACCAAATTACCTAAACATTGGTCCATGGTCTGCATGCCATGCGATGCACCAGTTTGAATTGATGAGTACATTTGCGCAATTTTATCTTCACGGATCAGATTTCGTATTGCAGGAATACCGATCATGATTTCATGGGCTGCTACTCGGCCGCCGCCTACCTTTTTAAGTAAAGTTTGCGAGATTACGGCACGTAGTGATTCTGACAACATTGAACGTACCATGTCTTTTTCTTCACCTGGGAACACGTCAATAATACGGTCAATGGTTTTTGGTGCAGAGGTAGTATGCAAGGTACCAAACACTAAGTGACCTGTTTCTGCCGCAGTCATCGCTAAGCGAATTGTTTCAAGGTCACGCAGCTCACCCACTAAAATAACATCAGGGTCTTCACGTAGTGCACTTCTAAGTGCATTAGAGAAGCTATGCGTATCACGGTGAACTTCACGTTGGTTAATAAGGCTTAGCTTATTTTCATGTACGAATTCGATTGGATCTTCGATAGTTAAAATATGGTGATGTTTAGTTTGATTAATATAATCGACCATCGCCGCCAAAGTCGTTGATTTACCAGAACCAGTAGGGCCGGTGACTAGCACCAAACCACGTGGATTGTCGGCAATGGTTTTAAAAATATCTGGGGCACCTAAATCATCCAGCGTTAAAACATCACTTGGGATAGTACGAAACACCGCCGCAGGACCACGGTTTGAATTAAATGCGTTAACACGAAAACGCGCAAGGTTTGGCACTTCGAAAGAAAAATCCACTTCGAGATTTTGTTCATAGTCCTTACGCTGATTATCGTTCATAATATCGTATACCAGACTATTTACATCTTTTTGTTCTAATGCTGGAATATTAATACGACGTACATCACCATCAACACGTATCATAGGTGATACGCCTGATGACAAGTGTAAATCCGAGGCTTTGTGTTGCACACTAAAGGCCAATAATTCGGTAATATCCATTTATGACTCCACAACCAACTGATAATTATATGGTTACAATAGCAGAACGACTTACATCCGCCTACGCAAGAATTGCTCAAGCTGCAAAAAATAATCACCGCGATGAGCAATCAATCAACCTATTGGCTGTTTCAAAAACAAAACCTGCCGACGATATTATTGCTGCCTATAAGCATGGTCAACGCCAGTTTGGCGAATCGTACGTTCAAGAAGCGGTAACAAAAGTCACAGCATTGGCTGATTATAAAGACATTATTTGGCACTTTATCGGCCCTATTCAATCAAATAAAAGTGCCCAAGTAGCCACGCATTTTGATTGGGTACAAAGTGTTGACCGCACTAAAATTGCAAAACGTCTTAATGAGCAACGACCAGCCGACAAAGCCCCACTCAATGTATTAATTCAAGTTAATATTAGTTTAGAAGAGGCTAAGTCAGGCTGCCACCCAGACGAGCTAATGGCATTGGCCGAATTTATCAGTCAATGCCCTAATTTATGCCTGCGCGGTGTGATGGCTATTCCTGCCAAAACCGACGATGCCCAGCTACAATTACAATATTTTGAGCAATTAAGCGCTTGCTTTGATAAACTAAAGGCCCAATATCCCCAAGTAGACACCTTGTCGATGGGTATGAGTAACGATGTTGAAGCGGCGATTGCAGCGGGTTCAACCATGGTACGCATTGGCACGGATATATTTGGCCAACGAAATTAAAAGGTGATAACAGACATATGTCAGACAAAAAAATCGCATTTATAGGCACGGGTAACATGAGCTACGCCATCATTGGCGGCATGGTAAAGAACGGTTTTGCAGCAAAAAACATCATTGCAACCAATCGCAACCAAGAAAAATTAGCTAAGGTTGCTGCTGATTTCGGGGTGCAAACTACCGCGGATAACAACGCGGCACTTCGCGATGCTGATGTGATTGTCTTATCTGTTAAACCACAAATGATGGGCGATCTTTGCCAATCATTCCAAGATTCAGGCGTTGATTTTAGCGACAAGCTATTTATTTCAGTAGCAGCAGGTCTTACCGTAAACCGTTTACGTGAAATGCTAGGTCAAGATGTGAAAATGGTGCGTTGTATGCCAAATACACCATCATTACTAGGCCGTGGTGTTTCTGGCCTTTATGGCGCTGGCGAAACCACTGAAGAGCACGAGTTTGTACAACAAGTTTTTGAGTGTACAGGCATTGTTGTTTGGGTTGAGCAAGAGTCACAAATCAACGACATCATTGCTGTTACAGGCTCATCACCTGCTTACTTCTTCTTATTTATGGAAGCTATTGAAGAAAAAGCGAAAGCACTTGGCTTTAGTGATGAAGATGCGCGCCGTTTAGTGCAACAAACCGCACTGGGTGCTGCCGAAATGGCTCTTTCGCAACCAGACATCAGTATTTCTCAGCTACGTGCAAACGTAACCTCTAAAGGGGGTACGACTCACGAAGCTGTTGAACACCTTAAATCACAAGGTTTAGTCGGCACTGTTGCAGATGCAATGGATGCTTGTATTGCTCGCGCTGAAGCGATGGAAAAAGAACTTTAAGCTTACTTTTTGAAGGTAAAACTATGCAAGCCATGCACTTTTTAGTTGGGATTATTTTTGATCTCTTTTTAATGGTGGTCCTTTTACGCTTTTGGTTACAAGCGGCAAAAGCTGACTTTTACAATCCTATGAGCCAGTTTGTGGTGAAAGCCACTTCGTTCGCAGTGAACCCACTTCGTAAAATCATCCCAGGAGTGGGTGGCTTTGATATTGCTTCGTTAGTGCTTGCTTATTTAGTTGCTGTAGCCAAACTCAGTGTTATTTTTCTGATGTTTTATAACGCTTGGGCGCCAGGTCCGGTATTTATTCAAGCGTTAATTACAGTAATTAAAGAAGGTTTAAACTTACTATTTTGGGTATTAATTATTCGTGCTTTACTTAGCTGGGTAAGCCAAGGCTACAACCCTATTGAGGCTGTATTCCACCAGCTAACTGAGCCAATGTTGCGCCCTATTCGTAAGATTATCCCACCACTAGGTGGTCTAGACCTATCAATCTTAGTGTTGATTATTGGTCTACAGTTTTTACAGTTTTTAGTAATGGATTTAATTGGCTAAGCGTTTAACGTTAAGCAGTAAGGGGCCGAAAGGCCTCTTTTGTTAAGTGAGATATACCATGAAGCAATTTATTTATTTTTCTTTGATTGTATTGAGTTTATTTACAACCTTTGCCAAAGCTGATGAACAAGCAGGCGCCCAGTACAAAGTTCTTGGCCCTTGGGAAGTTCATTACATTGCATTTCCATCGACTTTTATTCAGCCAAACATTGCTAAAAACTATGATTTAGAGCGTAGCCCTAGCAAAGGGATTATTAATATTTCGGTATTGAAAAACAGCGATAAAACAGCGCAGACAGCAACTTTAACTGGCACTGCACGTAACCTACTTGGTAATAAAAAGCAGCTTACATTTAAAGAAGTTGTTGAAGGCGATGCGATTTATTACCTCGCGCAAATCGATTACAGCAACGAAGAAATTTACCGTTTTGATATCGAAATTAATCAAAACGGCAAACTACAAACGCTGAAATTTCAGCAAAAATTTTACGTAGATTAATAGACCTATGAACAACACCTTGGTTTTAGCCACGGGTAACCCTGGCAAAGTAAAAGAGCTGGCAAGCATGCTCAGCCCACTTAATATTAACGTGGTTCCACAAAGCGACTTTCAAGTGCCAGACGTGCCAGAAACAGGCACCACATTTGTTGAAAACGCCATTATTAAAGCGCGCCATGCAGCAAAGATCACAGGCATGCCTGCGATTGCTGATGACTCAGGCCTTGAAGTAGACGGCCTAAATGGTGCACCTGGTGTGTACTCTGCACGCTTTGCCGGAGCGGGTGCTAGCGATCAAGATAATATCGACAAGTTACTAAAAGAGCTTGCTGATAACCCTGTTCGTAGTGCGCGTTTTTGGTGTGTGTTAGTATTAATGCGCCACGCCGACGACCCAACACCGCTTATTTGTAGTGCCAGTTGGGAAGGCGAAATCACCCATAGCCAAGATGGTCAGGGTGGTTTTGGTTATGATCCTGTTTTTTACGTACCATCTGAGCAATGCACTAGCGCTCAGTTAACTAAAGAGCAAAAAAATGCCCTTAGCCATCGCGGCCAAGCTTTAAAACAACTACTTGCGCAATTGCAGCAAAAAGGCGGCCTGTGAGTTTACCGCCTTTAAGTTTATATGTGCACGTGCCTTGGTGCGTGCAAAAGTGCCCATACTGTGACTTTAATAGCCATGGTCAAAAAGGCACAATCCCCGAAAAAGAATACGTTCAGCATCTTATTGATGATCTCAAGGCCGATTTGCACTTAGTGCAAGGGCGTAAAATCCACAGCATTTTTATTGGCGGCGGCACGCCAAGCTTATTAACCGGTGACGCATATACTCGCCTACTTGGTGAAGTCGACAGATTAATTGGCCTAACTGATGACTGTGAAATTACCCTAGAGGCAAACCCAGGTACCGTCGAAACAGGTCGCTTTAAAGAATATGTTGCCGCTGGCATCAATCGTATTTCGATTGGTGTGCAAAGTATGCAAAACGACAAGCTAAAAGCCCTTGGTCGTATTCATGGTGCTGATGAAGCAAGTTATGCGGCTAAACAAGCACACCAAGCGGGGCTAAACAGTTTTAATCTTGATTTAATGCATGGCTTGCCAGGGCAATCTGTTGCAGACGCCTTAAGCGACCTTGAAAAAATTATTGCCCTTAATCCTCCTCATATCTCTTGGTATCAACTAACCATTGAGCCAAATACGCAGTTTGCTTCTAAGCCACCGACCTTACCTCATGACGACACCCTTTGGGATATTCAAGAACAAGGTCAAGCGTTACTCGCAGCAGCAGGTTATGAGCAATACGAGATCTCAGGCTACGCCAAGCCCGGCTACCAATGCCGTCATAACTTGAATTATTGGCGATTTGGCGATTATCTCGGTATCGGCTGTGGTGCTCATGGTAAAATTACTGATGAAAATAAAGTCATCACCCGCACCGTGAAAGTTAAGCACCCGCGGGGCTATATGGACCTTGCCAAACCGTATTTATATCAGCAATGGCAAGTAGCAGAAGACGACTTAGCTTTTGAATTCTTTATGAATCGTTTTCGTTTAGTCGAACCCTGCCCCAAAGCTGATTTACCTTTGCTTACAAGTTTGTCACTGCAAAGTCAGGAACAAGCCTTGACTGAGGCAATTGCAAAAGGCTTACTAATTGATGATAAAGATAACTGGCAGGTAAGCCAAAAAGGCCATCGCTTTTTAAATGACCTGCTAGAATTATTCGTTTAAGAATTATAATTAAATTTCTAACAACTACAAAGGAACGATAATGCGTAAACTGACCTTCATCGCTGCGGCGGTAAGTGTTGCATTGCTTGGCGGCTGCCAACAAATGCAAGAGCAACCGAAGCCTGCACCAAGTGTACAAAGCCAACCTGTACAAAGTGAAATCGATAAAGCTAACGCCTTCTTCGAAGATACTTTTAACCGTGATGTAATGAAAAGCCCTATTTATCAAACATACATGGGCATCAAAAAAGATTACGATAAATGGGATGATGGCAGCGAAGAGCGCGTTTTAGAAGACTTTGAACAAACTAAAGCTGACCTAGTTGCGCTTAACGCAATTAACCGCGAGCTATTAGATGACGCAACAAAAGTAAGCTACGACCTTAAAAAGCAAGATTTAGAAAACGAAATTGCTGATTTCAAATGGCGCCATTACAACTACCCTGTGAACCAAATGTTTGGTGTTCACTCGATGATCCCTGCGTTTTTAATCAACCAACATCAAATTGCCGATGTATCTGATGCTAAAGCGTATATCTCACGTTTAAATGGTGTTACAACGGTTATTGATCAACTAATCAAAGACCTTGAAGTACGTGCAGATAAAGGCATTATCGCGCCTAAATTTGTTTTCCCACACGTGATTGATTCAAGCAATAATATCTTACGCGGCGCACCATTCCATGATGGTGAAGACTCAACGTTACTTGCTGACTTTAAACGTAAAGTTAACGCATTAGAGATTGCTGACAGCGAAAAATCTGCACTTATCAGCGACGCTGAAAAAGCCCTAAAAGCAGCAGTAAAACCTTCTTACACTAAGCTAATTAACTTCTTAGCTCAGTTAGAAAAGCGCGCTGATGACCGTGATGGTGCTTGGAAATTCCCTGACGGCGAAGCGTTCTACAACAACGCTTTAGCACGTACCACAACAACTGATTTAACAGCGAAAGAAATCCACACTATCGGTTTAGCTGAAGTCGCGCGCATTCACGACGAAATGCGTGCAATCAAAGATAAAGTAGGCTTTAAAGGTGACCTTAAAGCATTCATGCAATTCATGAAAACTGATAAGCAGTTCTACTACCCTAACACCGCTGAAGGTAAACAACGCTACCTTGATGAAGCAACAGCGCTTATCGATAACATGAAATCTCGTCTAGACGAGCTATTCATTGTTAAGCCAAAAGCTGACCTTAAAGTTAAAGCAGTTGAAGCATTCCGTGAAAAAGCAGCAGGTAAAGCGTTCTACCAACAACCTGCGCCAGATGGCTCACGCCCAGGTATTTATTACGCAAACCTTTACGACATGGAAGCAATGCCAACATACCAAATGGAAGCACTTGCATACCACGAAGGTATTCCAGGTCACCACATGCAAATTGCTATCGCGCAAGAGCTTGAAGGTGTACCTAAGTTCCGTAAGTTTGGCGGCTACACAGCGTATGTTGAAGGTTGGGGTTTATACTCTGAGCTAGTACCAAAAGAAATGGGCTTATACGAAGACCCATATTCAGATTTTGGTCGTCTTGCGATGGAATTATGGCGTGCATGTCGCCTAGTAGTAGATACAGGTATCCACGCAATGAAGTGGACACGTCAAGAAGGTATCGACTACTACGTAAATAACACACCAAATGCGACGTCTGATGGCGTTAAAATGGTTGAGCGTCACATTGTAATGCCTTCACAAGCAACGGCATACAAAGTAGGTATGTTGAAAATTTTAGAGCTTCGTGAAGCGGCTAAAGAAAAACTAGGCGATAAATTCGATATTCGTGAATTCCACGATGTAGTACTTAAAAATGGTGCAGTACCATTAAATGTACTAGAGAAGTTTGTTGACCAATGGGTTGCTAAGAAACAAGCAGCTTAACCAATAAAGACTTGAAAAAGGCCGCTCAGCGGCCTTTTTTATTTATTTAAACAAGTAGTTGAGCTATAAATGTATAAATAATAAAAAACGAGTATCTCCATGCAAAGCGCGATTGAGCAATTGAACAGCCGACTTCAACATCATCAGTTAAAAGAACTCATTGCCGATTACCAAAGTTTATCGGGAGTTTTGCAAGCGGCACAATTACAGCATATCTATCAATTAGCGTGCAGTAGTGAAGTTAAATACTTGTTTTTACAAAATGTGGCAGCGCATTTACTCGAAGCAAGCCCGCTGCCAAGTGAAGCTGTAGCCTTAATTGATGATATCGATAAACTGAGCTTTTTCACGCCTGGTCTTAAGTTTCAAAATGCTTTTTGTATTACCGACAACCAAGGCAATACCCTACTACATCACTTATTTACGCAGTGTCAGGCTAATAACCTACCCTTTAATTACTTGCGTTCGTTAATGTTATTTGAAAGCAACGAAAGCTTGGGTGTTGCGTTAAAAACATTAAATAAGCAGCAGCTCACTCCTATAGGTTGCTTTATAGCGCTAAACAGCACGACCCAAATGCTAGCCAAACATGAATTCTCTGCATTATTAGCCATGATGGAAGTCGACCAAAGTCACAGCCCGAGCGCAGTCAGCGCCTTGGTAAATACCCTTAAGCAATTTTATGGTGCCAATCAAGCAACGAGTAGCGACAGTAAAGTGCTGCTTTGCGCGGCCTATTTGCAAGTGCCAACGGCACAGTTATTAAACGCGCTCAATCAATAACTCCATGAATAAGGATGTTGTTAAAGCGTTTTTATCGCTCAGTAGTTTTACCGCCCTTAACCATGGTAGCCGTATTGTACTTACCTTGTGCCTTGCAAGGTTATTAAGTACTGATGAGTTTGGTACTTTCGCGGCGTTACTCGCACTGTGTGAAATTTTGTTATTACCTGCGAGTATGGGCTTTGCATCATCTTTAATGCGTATTAGCTACCCGCTCTACAAAGCTCAGCAACATGACTTACTACGCGGCTTAAAACATGTTTATTTAGCGGCATCGTGTTTATTCGGGGTGATTTTTGTCGCTGCTGTGGTGATTAGCTTTCAGGCTATTTCACCGCACCAAAGCGCTCAAGAGCATGTGGTCTATTTACTATTACTGGTGCCGATTGGCGCCATTATGCAAAGCCAATCGGCTTTTTTAGTGGCTTTGAATAAACCAAAAATTGGCCTGATAACGCAGCAGTGTATTTTTGAATTGCTAACAGCGGGATTTTGTTTTTTCGTGTACTTGATACGTGGCGACTTATCGTTAGTCGAGATTTGTATCTTGTTGTTTTGTAGCATCTTGTGCGTAGTCATTTATCAATATTGGTTAATCAAAAAAATGATCGTTGCAAGCACTGCCCGCTACCAAACCAAGCAATGGTGTAAAGACTCATTGATCATGCTCGCCAGTGGTGCAGGCACCGTGTTGGTAGCAAAACTCGATGTCTTACTGGTGCATCACTGGTTTGGTGCACAAGGCGTGAGTATCTTCTTTCCTGCGGTAGTGATTGCTGGCTTACTGACTATTTTAGGCAATGCCGCCAACCAATATTTAAAACCCATTTTAATGGCCGATGAGACGACCGAGCAGCAACTTAGCGAGTTAATGAAAGTGGTATGGCGTTTTAACTTTGCCGCTATTTTGCTACTTGCCTTGCTCGCAAAGCCGCTTCTCACTCTCTATGGCGAAAGCCAATTACAAGAAGGATTTTGGATTTTAATGCTGCTGTTACTCGGGCAATTATTATTACCAGCAAGAATTTTAGCCAGTAGCATGATCAAGTTAAAAGGCAACCCGCTTATCAACTTGTATGTCTTACTTGGTGCAACCAGTGTCACGGTTTTAATGGCAGTACTATTAAAAGATCAGTTTGGCTTATTGGGGGTGGCTGTGGCGTTTAGTGGCGGCTTTATGCTTGGAGCGATTTGCCGCATGGTGATTGTGTGCACACGCATGCGGCTACCTTTATCTGTGGTATTGGGTTTAGTCAGATAGATAATATTCAACACTGGTAACTACACGCACTTTTTTCAGCTGAGGTGTGTTTGAATCTCTATCAGAAATTGAAAACTGCCCCTGACGCGCTGTTTTAATTTTACCTAATTTAGACTGTGAATCTTTGGCAAATTTCATTGCTACTTCGCGGGCTTTTTCGGTTGCTTCTTGAATCATATTTGGCTTAATTTCATTTAAGCCATTAAATAAATATTGAATCCGCGTTTCGTAATTATCTTGTACTATCGCAATGCCTTGTTTGGCTAATTGGCTTACTGCGCCTAAGGCATTTTGCACTTTTTCAATATCATTTGAATAAACAATGACATTATTACGAGCAATATAACGAAACTGCTGATTCTCGCCGCCATATTCGCGAGCTTGTTTATCAATAATCGATTGGCTACCAAGGCTGATTTCTTCATCACTAAAACCATGTAGTTTTAAAAAAGCCACAACCGCATCACTTTTCTCTTCAACTCGACCCACTAGTTTTTCAAGGTTGTTATCGGCATCAGAAAACTGTAACGGCCAGATAACGGTGTCGGCTGGCACTTCCATTTCAGCTAGCCCTTTAACATGAACTGTGCGCTCCATGCCCTTTACATCAAGGGCAGCACTTTTCAAAATAAAACCTAATCCGAGCAAACCGACCGCCAATGCACACGCTGCAATAACGATATTAAATGGTTGCGCTTTATTCATGCTTTTCTCCTTGATGTAGGTCACTGTTTTTGACTCGAAAAGTAGTTATAAACAGGTTATCTTATGAGTATAACTTTTAATACTTTGGAAGCGTGTCGGTTCTAGTTTGAGTGTATTAAACTTAACAGACCCTGAAGTTTTAACAAACATCGCAAGCGAAGGAAACAGCATGAGCGTTAAACGTATTAGCCAATTTTTTAATCCTAAATCGGTCGCGGTGATTGGCGCCTCAAATTCCCCTAACCGAGCGGGCTTTGTGGTGATGCGTAATTTACTACAGGGGGGCTTTAAAGGCCCAATCATGCCTGTTAGTTTAAATCACAGCGCTGTACACGGGGTATTAGCCTACCCAAGCATTGCTGCACTACCTAAAGTGCCTGATCTTGCGGTTATTTGTACTAATAAAAATACCTTAATTAACATCATTAACGAGCTTGGAGAACTTGGTTGTAAGCATGCGGTGGTAATTGCAGCGGGTTTAAACGTCGACCAAAAGCACGCATTAAAAGAAGCAGCTGCTGAGGCAAATGTCTCTTTACTTGGGCCTAATTGTTTGGGCTTACTTATTCCTCATATTGGTTTAAATGCCAGCTTTTCACATACGGTTGCAAGCCCAGGAAAGCTTGCTTTTGTATCGCAATCTGCGGCTGTTTGCTCAACCATTCTAGATTGGGCGAAAAACAAAGAAATTGGCTTTTCATATTTTGTATCTGTGGGTGATTGCCTAGATATCGACTTTGATGAGTTACTCGACTTTTTAGGCCGAGATGCAAAAACTAAAGCTATTTTGTTATATATCGATAATATTGAAGATATTCGCAGCTTTATTTCCGCAGCGCGAGCCGCTGCGTTTAGCAAACCCGTAATCGCCATTAAAACCGGTAAAACCAGTGCTGGTGCCCTCGCTGCAGAAATACACACTGGTGGCAAACAAAGCTCAGATGCAGTCTATGATGCGCTATTTCAGCGAGCAGGTATGCTTAGGGTAAACGACTTACGAGAGCTTTTCGCTGCGACACAAACGCTGGCAATGCACCCAAAACTTCTTAAAGTCGAGCAGCTAACCATTTTAACCAATGGCGGCGGCCCAGGTGTCATGGCTGTGGATACGCTCTTGCAAAGCTCAGGAAAGCTGGCTGAGCTTAGCGATGAGACTAGAGCTGCGCTTAATAAAGTCATCCCGCAATCAGAAATGACCTCAAATCCGGTGGATATTTTTGGTGACTCAGCGCCAAGACGCTATCAACAAGCCTTAGAAATCTTACTACAAGCTAAAGAAGTTAAAAACTTGCTGATCATTCATACGCCTTCAGCACTTGCACCGAGTGAAGACTATGCAGAGATCATTGTTGAAACCTTGGAAAAAATCCCAAAAATGGCTCGCCCTTATGTTATGACTAACTTTATGGGTGAAGATGCCGCCTATGCTGCACGTAAAGTCTGTACCAATAACGCTATTCCAACCTACCGTACACCTGAAGGTGCGGTGGGTGCCTTTATGCACTTAGTAAGTTATCGTCGTAACCAAAAGCATTTAACACAAACACCAGAATCAAACACCGATGATGCAAAAATAAATAAAGACGCTGCACGCTCTGTGGTGAGCGAGTTTTTAGCCGAAGAGCAAAGCTATTTATCAACCCATGAAGCTAGTCAAATTCTCACTCATTATGGTATTGATTGTATTCAAACTGAGGTTGCTTACACGCCAACAGAAGCCAAAGAACAAGCTATTGAGCTGGGTTTTCCGGTAGCGTTAAAACTAATTAGCCCAAGTATTCCTTCTAAATCAGAAGTCGGTGGTGTTGTCCTTAATTTAAATGATGCGCAAGAAGTTGAGCAAACAGCCTTTGCCATGCTGCTACGAATCAAAAACACCTACCCTGATGCCCATATTGAAGGTTTCTCACTGCAAAAAATGGCGCCGCGAGCGGGTGCTAATGAGCTACGTATCGCCATCAAAACAGAGCCTAACTTTGGTCCGGTGATTTTACTAGGTGAAGCTGGCACCGGACTTGAGTTCGCACAAGCTGCAGTGGCATTACCGCCACTTAATATGAACTTGGCAAAATACCTAATAGCTGCGGCGCACGATAAAGGCGTACTTAAAGACCGCGTGCTACCAGAAAAAGTCGATAAATACCGTTTATGCGCCCTACTCACCCGTATTTCGCAGCTGGTTATCGATCAACCTGATATCACCAGTGTTGAACTTAATCCAATTTTAGCCAGTAACGGGCAGTTTTTGGTCCTTGATGCGACCATTGGTCTTAGCCGTTATAAAGCAAAAGCGAACCGTAAACGCTTGTGTATTCGTCCCTACCCAATTGAATTAGTTAAAGAAGTAACCCTTAAAAATAATACCCAAGCACAGTTAAGACCTATCAAACCGGAAGATGAGCAAGCACACTTAGAGTTTGATCAATCATTGAGCAAAGAAGACAGATATAAGCGCTTCTTCGGTGAATTACCGCAATTTAATCATGATCAGCTCGCGAAAATGACGCAAATTGATTATGACCGAGAAATGGCGTTTATTGTCAGCCAAGAGCAAAATGGTTCAGCCTGTACATTAGGGGTATCTCGAGTGTTGATGGATCCAGACAAGCTCGATGCTGAGTTTGCAATTGTGGTGCGCTCTGATTGCCAAGGTTTAGGGCTTGGTACAATATTAATGAATGCGGCGATTGAGCATTGTAAAAACCAAGGCGTTAAACAAATTTCAGGGATCACTTTACCTGAAAATACTGGCATGATTGAGCTGGCAAGAAAACTCGGGTTTAAGATCACCCGCGACTTTGAAGAAGGCAGCATTAATATGGTGCTAAAACTTAACTAAAACTGGATCATTATTTTGCATCGTTTAAGAAATTACACTGCACGAGTTTTTGAAGGTAATGGTAAATATCGACGTGTAGGACGCGCACTTGACGTGTTTTTGATGTCGCTGATCATGATCAATGTAGTGGCAATTGTTTTGGAGTCGGTTGGCCCTTTAGCAAAGCAGTATCATTATGAATTTTTAATGATTGAGCTGATTTCTGTTGCTATTTTCAGCCTAGAATATGTGCTCAGGCTTTGGTCATGTGTAGATAAAAGCGTGCACAAAGAAAGCACGCTGACAAACTCAAAGATTCGTATTAGGTATTTCTTCTCGCCCATGGCGCTGATTGATCTCATTGCGATTTTACCCACCATTCTAATGATGTTTGTGAGTGTTGATTTACGTTTCTTACGAGTACTTAGGTTAATGCGTATTTTTAAGCTCACTCGTTATTCAAGAGCGATGCAGCTATTACTAAACTCGTTCAAAGAAGAAAGCAGTTCACTGCTTGCTGCATTTTTTATAATGGCCGTGGTCTTGATCATCGCCTCATGCGGTATTTATTTAATTGAACATGATGTGCAGCCCGATAAATTTGGCTCTATACCTGCTGCAATGTGGTGGGCCATGGTGACACTTACAACCGTTGGTTATGGCGATGTGGTGCCTGTGACTCCTCTAGGCCGCTTATTTGGTGGTGCTATCACACTAGTGAGTATGGGCATGGTGGCAATTCCAACTGGTTTGCTAGCTTCAAGCTTTTCTGAACAGTTACGTAAACGCAGACAAGTGTTTACCGATGCAGTACATGAAGCCATTGAAGACGGCCACTTATCGCCAGTTGAAGAAGAACATTTAGAGAACTTACGCTATAAACTAGGCTTAAGTCAGCAAGAGGCGAACAAAGCGATTCATAACGAACTTAAAAACCGCAATCGTAATTTATATTGCCGCCACTGCGGTAAACGCCAAGATTAACTAAAGGGTAAAGCTTTGGCTTTACCCTAAAAACTCATCATCCCACAGGGTGTCTAAAAGCGCTTTTACTTCATCACCTGCTACAGGTTTACTAAATAGATAACCTTGAAAGTACTCACAGCCTAAAGAGCGTAAGAACTGCAATTGAGTGCGGTTTTCAACGCCTTCGGCAACACATTCTTTACCCAAGCTTTTTGCCAGCGTAAGCGTTGAGTTGATAATCGCTTCATCACCTTTATCAATACCAATATCATTAACAAAGCTTTTATCAATTTTTAGCACATCAACCGGAAAGCGTTTTAAGTAGGTCAGTGACGCATAGCCAGTTCCAAAGTCATCCATATAAATCCGACAACCAAGGGCCTTGAGTTTATCCATGCTCTGCTGTGCTTTATCTGAATCATGCATCATGACTGATTCAGTAATTTCAAAAACCACCGCACTGGCAGGCACTTTACTAGCTTCAAGCGCCTTATGAATATTTTCAACTAAGTTTACACTTTCAAAATCAAGAGCAGATAAATTAATCGAAATATATAAATCAGGATGCGTCGTGCGCCATTGACGAAGCTCAATCAAAGCTCGTGATAAAGTCTGCAGCATTATTTTGGTAATTAACCCTGAGCTTTCTGCTGCGCTCGCAAAATCTTCAGGCTTATATTCATCTTTATTTGGCCAACGTAAAAGTACTTCTAGCCCCGCGACTTGGCGTGACTCAGCACTGACTATTGGCTGATAAAAATTACAAAACTCATGCTCTTGGTAAGCTTTACTTAACTGCGATTCTAAATGCAAAGTACGTTGCACTTGTAAGTTCATTTCTTGCTTATAAAACTGATAACCACCTTCGACCAGTTGTTTGGCGTGATACAGAGCCACATTAGATGCTTTTAATAATGCTTTGGTGGTTTGCGCATCATCAGGATAAACAGCAACTCCCACACTGAAGTTTACTTTTACTGCTTGTTGGCTGAGCTCGATATGCGATTCAACACTATCCATCACTCGTCCACACAATGATAAAAGCTCTTCTACTTGTTTAAAGTCTTCAGCTAAAATAACAAACTCATCACCATCAAAACGTGCAAGACTATCTTGCGGTCTGAGAACTTGCTTTAGACGTTTAGCAACACGTTTCAGTAACTCGTCTGACTCTTCCCGACCGAGTGAATCATTAAAATATTTAAAGCGTTTAATATTAATATTTAGCAAAGCGACTTTATTTTGATGATAAGCAGCTTGCTCAATTGCATGATTAACTCGGTCATTAAATAGCGTTTTATTTGGCAAACCTGTTAAGGCGTCATAGTTAGCCAATAAGTGTAATTCACTCTCTGCCAATTTTTGCGCGCTAATATCAGTCACGATTATGACGTAACTATCTAGCTGACGATTACTTCCTGCAACAGCACTAATTTTAATTAATACTTGGCGCTTTTCACCAGTTGCTACCTCTACAACGTCTTCAGCTGAGAAATGCTCGCCAGACTGCAGCTTTTGCATCACTCTTAAATAATGTATGCGGGCAGCAATAGACAAACCGAGTGTTAGCGAGCGACTAGAACGAGGTTCAGCCGGAAAACCAAATGCATCTTGAAATGATTTGTTAGTAGCTCGAATTCGCAGGTTTTTATCTAAGATAAACACCCAATCGCGAGTTTGCTCAAACGCTGCACCAAACAAGCGCGCGTTTTCTTCAAATACGAGCTCTCGTGTCATATTGGTATAGGTACCGGCTACTTTTTCTGGCGCATTATCTTGCCACTCAACTACTTTGCCAAAATCTTTATACCAGCGCCAATTGCCATCAGCATGGCGTAATCGGTAGGTGCAATTAAAATAACCTTTTTGTGTTGATAAAAACTCTAACCACTCTAAGCGGAAAGTTTGCTTATCGTGAGGGTGAATTCTTGCTAAGTAATCATCTAAATTAACACTGTCTGTTTCATAGCCTAGCTCATTCTTAAGGCGCGGTTGATATATAATTGGACTTTGTGAAGACCAATCCCACACACCTGAATGACTCCCTTCAAGCGCTAACTTTAAGCGTGCTTCACTTTCTTTACTTTCTTTATGGGCGGCAAGCAAAATTTGTTGCATACGATTTCGTCTAAAAACCCAAGCAGCGACAAAAAGTGCAACTAATAAAACATACAAAACAATGAATTGTGGAGCACGCCAAAGTGGGTACTTTACTTCAATATTTAATATAGCGGGTGGCGTTAACTCCCCTGTTAATGGATCTTTTGCCCATACTTTGAGTTGATACTTACCCGCACTAAGTTTTGGGAATAACACCCGGTTGTTGTTACGGGTATAGGTTTTTTGACCATCACCGAGTTGATACTCATAAATGATACGTTCTTGATAATTAAATGCCATTGCCGAAAAGGCAACTTCTAGACCTATGTCATCATGCTCAAGAACGACACTATCAATAGGCTGCTTTAGCTCGGCAGGTAGATCACGAGACATTAAATCAAGATTAGTAATATTAACGTGATCAATTAAAGCTTGCTGGTAGTGGTTATCCATAGGAGAAAAGTAAGTAAACCCTTTGAGCGTTCCATATACAATTTGCCCTGACTCAAGCTTTGTGAAAGCACCACTATTAAACTCTGTAGAGAATAGCCCCTCCGAGCCTGTAAATTGTTGAAAATGAAGATTATTAGGATTAAGCCGCCAAAGGCCTTTATGGCTGCTCATCCAAATCATACCCGCTTCATCAAGTACCATGTCATATAACAAGGTTCCTAATTTATTTTTTTCAAGGTCAATGGTATAGATATGCTCATAAGTGCTAGCATCTAGGCCGATCAAGCCAAAGTTAGAAAGCGATAACCACAGTACATTGTTATTATCTATGATGTATGACATCACATTAACGGCTACATTTTCGTGTTGCTCGGGAACAGTATAAATCGTTGTCAACTCGAAAGACTGCGGATCAACCTGATATAAAATACCTGCATTATAAAATAAAGGCGCATCGGGCTTAGAAGATAAGGCGGGTAAGAACCCATAAGCTAAAAATGGCTCAAATTCATCAAATTTCCCACCAAGTCGGGTCACTTTTTGGCTATCAATATTGTATACAAACATGCCGTAATCAGGGTGGACATAGTAAAGATCACCCGAGGGCATTAATAATATGCCATGCACCCAGTCGTTTATTAAAACCTGATTTTCAGGATTTGCAGCCTTAACAGGTGACGCTTGTTTTGTGTCTGGATCAAAACTCAAAATTCCCCTGTTAGTGTGTAACCACAACTTATCTTTATAGGGCATTATTTGGTAAACGCTGAACTCTGTCGTTATTAAGTCAACTTGGTAGTCTTTTAAGAACACTTCACTTTCGTTAGTCTGTAAGTCAACCGCTGTTAAACCGTTGTGTGTGGCCAGCCAAAGCCTATTTTTAAACTCCGCAATACTCCAAATCGAGTGATGTGATAAACCATCACCTCTCAGTGAGTTAGCAGTCACATTAATAAAGTTGTAATTATCATAAGATAAATAAAAGGCCCCATCATTTTTTGTCGCCAGCCACATGCCACCCGATTTATCTTTTACAACATCAATAATACTGTTATCAGCTAACGTATAGCCGCCTTCCCGTAAACGCTTATTTTTATTAAGCTCTGCTGTTACTAGGTCATATTCAAACAACCCTTTATCCGTACCTAAAGTAATCGCATCTTTTTCTTGAATAATGGTCCAAATATTCAAATCTTTTATTAAGGTTTTATTAGAGAAAGGCTTATTAGGAGTCTCAAACATCGCTTCTAAATTACTGATATCAACTTGATACAAACCTCTGACAGCACCGACTAGTAGAGTTGTTTGATCGATTACTGCAAATGATTTCACATAATTTTGATAAATATGACTTGGTTTTTGCTGTAAGTGCTCAAGCTTACGAACCTCACCGCTAGCAATTTGATATACATAAGCGCCATTACTTGTGCCCATAAAAATGAATCCGTTATAAGCATACAACTCTCTTATAACACTGCTTTTTACACGCTCAGGGATTTCAAAAATTGAAGTGACTTGTTTTGTTTCTAAATCCAACTTGGCAAAGTCCCAACCCCGACCTAGCCATAGTGTTTTGTCATCAACAGCCACCATACTAAACACCGACTCAATAAAAATTTGCTCTTCTGTGGTGGGTTTAGCAATAAACTGCTGATAAGTGTCGGAAGTGGGATCATAACGGAATAAACCCGCTTGTAGCGAAGCTATCCAAATATAGCCTTGAGGATCTTGGTAAATACGGTCAATGATGGCATCTTCAAGCTCACCATTAGGTCCTTTGATATGAACAACCTGATAGCCGTCGTAGCGATTAAGCCCCCCCTCAGTCGATAGCCAAAGATAGCCACTGTTATCAATGAGCATGGTGTTTACATAACTTTGCGATAAGCCTTCGCTGGTTGATAACCGTTTAACCTGTGAATAAGCGCAGTGGCTAAACAAGACAAAGCTCAAAAATAAAAAAATGGTTATACTAGAAAAGAACTTAGTCATTGACGTTCCAAATTGCTAACTTGGCACTGTGTCACGCGTAAAGTGCATCGCAACAATTTTTCGGTGTGCATAAAGTTCAAATAGTGATTGCAAGGAGTTGGGTAATGTTAATATATAGTTAAACCCATTTTGTAGATAAAAATCAATCAGATTTTGGTACACGAAGGTAAAAACAACCTTCTTTTGCCGAGCGGTTACGGCCGCAAGTAGCTGCGAAGCAACCCTTTGACCACGCCATAATTCATCTACATAAAGAGTAGACAAAAATAATAGCCCTGATTGGTCTTGTACTCTACACGCCGCGATTATCTCAGAATCTTTATAGGCAACCCATACTTGGTCAGCCTTGGTTGCTCGGCCACGTGCATTGTGTTTATCATAAAATTTATTTACTAACGGCGTTTTAATTGGCTCAAGTAAACAAAATCTAAACGCTGCCATGACTAGCTCATTAACGAAAGGTAATGCTCAAATTGTTGCTTAAGAAAAGCCTGCTCAGACATAGGACGATTATTTATTGCAGTATAAACACCTTCACGCGTATTTTTACCGCGCTTTATTTGATAAGCCCAAAATGATGCTTCGTAGTCCAATTGAATTTGATATTTTTGCTCTCTTGGCAATTTACATAAATTGAAACTCATACTTTCTCAGCTTTAATAATTTGATTTATCTAGTATAACAAAATTCAAACCGTTTAATCCGATAAATTAGCCCAAAAAAGCCTCTGACGAAACTTGATTTTAGCAACACTTGCCAGTAAATTAACGAGCAATTTATGTACGCAAGGAACGCATGTTGTCAAAATATCTGAGCCACAGATTCGCCTTTTTATTATTATTCTTTTGCTTTTCAAGTTTAGCCAATACCCACACTCTCTTTTTTAATCGTCCTGCTGATACTCCACAAGCTCGCTTTGTTATTGATTTACTTAAAATGGCCTATAAAGAAATTGGCTACGAAATAAGTATCATTGATTTTAGCCATCAAAATGCGCTGGAGGCCGCAAATCAAGGTGTATTAGATGGTCAGCTTGGTCGCATTGCTGATGTCAAAGAAGGCTATCCAAACTTAATAAAAGTGAACTACCCTTTATTTGATTTTAATTTAATCCTGCTAAAAAACTGCAAAACATGCTATTACCCAAAACTAAAATCGCTCGCAATCCAATCAAGCTACCCTGCAGCACAGAGTTACATTGAACGACATCCTTTTAAAGGTGATGTAATAAAAGTTAGAAATGTCACGGCTCAATTGAATCTACTTACGCAAAATCGTGTTGAAGGCGCAATTTTACTCGATTTTATGTTATCAACTAAACACCCTGACTTTGATCAAGATGCATTTCACAAACAAGTGCTGATGCCAATGCAGAGCTATCATTTTGTTCATAAACGTCATGAGAAACTAATACCCAAACTAACTAGAGTACTAGAGGAATTTGATGAAAATGGCACGGTGCAATTTTTAAAATCAAAGTACAATCTCACCGAATTTTAGAAATCAAACCCTCCTTGCTCAGGCGTTGATTGTTGATTTTCAGCTTGTTGCTTTTTCTGAAGGTAACGTTTGTAACGCTGTTGGCATAGACTGATCACTTTACGTTTTTCTGCATTGGTAAACTTATTCCAATAAAATCGCTCATCACGACTACGATAGCAGCCTTTACAATAACCCCGGTTATTAACTTGGCATATCCCTTTGCAAGGGCTTGGAATTTCAAATATTTCAATCTGTTGCATCACAAATGCCGGTTAATAAGTAATATTAAAAGTATAGCCTGAAAATTAACCATAAAAAAAGCCACTTTAAAAAGTGGCTTCTTAAACTATTTGTTTCGCTTACTTAGACTCGCTTGTTGCAAGTTCTGCTTTACGATGAAAAGGCTTAGCGTACATAGCTAATACCAAAGGCTTTAACTCCTCTGGCACTTTTGCGATACGCTCATTAAATGCAGCGGCATCTTTTTCATCAATCACAGCTTGCGTACAACCACCTGCAATATAATTGCCTGGGTGTAAGAAAAATGAATCAACAATTTGCTGATCAATAGTTTTTGCCAGCTCTTCAGGCGATTCACAGCCCGACTCAATTGGCTCGCCAAACGCTAAATGTACATGCCCTTTGGCGGTGCTAAAACCTTCAACAATACTAGCTATGTCTTCACCCTGCTGTTTCACATACTGACCATGTTGCTGTTTATGATAAAGCTCTTTCGCTTTAGCAATCGCGCATGGCTCGTATTGATAAGAGATAGACACAGGTACAATTTTTAATTCGCGTACGTATTCAGCAAACTCTTTCTTCTGCTTGCGGCCTTGTAACTGCAACATTTTAAGCAGGGCAGGATCTGTTTGGTCAAAACCGTCTTTTGCTCGGCCTTCTTTTTGCGCTATCCAAATTGAGTGGCCTTCAGAAAGTGAGTCATAAATATAAGCAGACAGCTGCGACAGCGCTTTTAGCATCTCTTTCGGTGCTTTCGCTGAGCGCTTCACAATAAAGCTCTTGTTTAAACGCATTAACTCAGTGATATAAGGAATTTGCAGTAAGTTATCACCAATGGCGATACGAACTGTCGGCATGTTGTGCTTAAACAAGCCCCAATTAACGAGCGCAGGATCAAGCACTATATCGCGGTGATTAGAGATAAATAAGTAAGCTTGTTTTGGGTCTAGTTTATCAATGCCCGAAAACGTTACCTCTGAAGTAGTGCGGGTGATTAGTTTGTTCAAATAATCAGCCACTTCGTGCTGAACTTGCTCAACCGATGAGGTGTTACCCCACTTTTTACGCAGCTGGCTGCGCACTAATGGGCGAGTAATAAATGGGAAGTTCGATAAAAAGCGCGGTAAGTTATACTTAGCGATTACATCTACAAAGGCATTATCAGCAATCAAACGCGCTACTGAGTCAGCTACTTCATCATCATTGTAAGGTCTTATGTCGGCGTATTTATCCACACTTTCACTCATTAAAAACTACTTAAGTTAAAAAACGGCACGCAAAGCGTACCGTTAAAAATAATTGGCGGATTATAACTCAGGCAATTTTAAATGCGAACCGAGACGCGATAGTTAACCAAATTAAATGCCAATTAATGTAGAAAATATTTATCTATAACAAATAATTAAGCAATGCTCTTACCAGTTTGCGAGGATTTTTTTAATACCATTTTTAACAGCAATCTGAGTATTAAAATTGCCAACACAATACCTGCAGCAAGGCTTAACCAATGAGGTAGAACCTCGTGCTCTTCACCCATCATCGGCGCTACCACAAAACCATATTGCGCCACTAAATAATCGGTTAAAAAGCCAAAAGCCAGTGCCGTGCCAATCACACCTATTAGGTAGGCAAATACCGCTCGCTTGCCAAGCTCTTTACCAACGACACCAAGCGTTGCGATATTGGTTGCCGGCCCAGCTAACATAAACACCAGCACCGCCCCCGGAGATACACCACTGAGTAATAAACCTGCCGCTATAGGTGTCGATGCAGTTGCACAAATATACATAGGAATACTGATTAAAATAACCACCAGCATAGCAAGGATACCATTCCCCCACTGGCTTAAAAAAGATTCTGGTACATAAGTTTGTACAAGCGCTGCAAAGAATAAACCGATCATTAGCCAAATCATGGTGTCTTCAAGCAGCTTATTGCAACTAAAGCTCACCGCGCGTTTCAGTTTGCTAAAACGACTTTCAACGGCTTTGGTTGGCTGCTCACTGCTACAACAGCTTTTCTGTATAGGCGCTGCTTTTTCTGTTGAGCAACTTTGTTGCTGCTCCTGTATTGGTTGCGATTCCTTGCTACTACAACAACTTTGTGCGGGCTTTGCTGGCGCCTCTTTACTGCAACAGCTCGTTGTGGTCACAGGCTTTGGCTGTTTACTACTACAACAAGAGTCTGCTTTAGTACTTTCTTTATCTGATTCTGTACTTTGTACTTGTTGGAGTTCACTGTCTTTCCCCACTAAGACGCCGGCCACAATGGCGCTGCACACGGCGGCAATAGGACGTATTATCGCCATAAATGGGCCTAGCAACACATAAGATACCGAAACCGAATCGACCCCTGTTTCAGGGGTTGAAACTAAAAATGCGGTGGTGGCACTTTTCGATGCCCCCGCTCTTCTTAAACCAATGGCTGCTGGGATCACACCACATGAGCACAAGGGCATTGGAGCACCTATAAAGGCTGCTTTAACTGTGGTCCACAACCCTTCTTTGCCTAAATGCCGGTTAAGAAAGTTAGCAGGCAAATATACATTGAGAAGACCTGCTATGAATAAGCCCAGCATTAACCAAGGTGCTGAGAGTAAAAACAGATGCCAAAAATTATTGAGTAAGTCCATCGATATCCTCCAGCGTCGTTAGTATTGAGCAGTTTTCAGCAGGCTCTTCACCGCCACAACATTTATCTGCCAACAATGAAAGTGAGTCATAAAAGCGAGTAAGCTCTGCAATTCGTTGTACAACGAGGTCACGTTTTTGTAACGTCATTTCTTTAACTTCATGACAAGAATGCTGATCTTTATGAAACTTAATTTGCAATAACTCTTTGATCTCAGCCAGACTAAAGCCAACATTCTTTGCTCTGAGAATAAACGCCATTTGTTTATGGTCATTCTCAGAATAAAAACGATATCCCACGTCTGAACGCGAACTAGGCGTTAACAAACCATGCTTTTCGTAGTACCGTAGCGTATCTGTTGAGACACCCAACTGACGGGCAAACTCACCTATTTTCATCACCGTCTCCATTGTGAAGCGTTTATTTATTATGCTCACTATAAACCTTGGAGTACACCCCAAGGTCAAGCAATAAATTAAAAAAGGAAAGCACATGAATATTACTGTCCTTGATACAGCGACATTAGCCAACACGTCGTTAGATGCCTTAGCGCAATTAGGTAAATTAACCTGTTACGATTTAACCGCTAAAGAACAGGTTGTTGAGCGCTGCCAAGATGCCGATGTTGTTGTTAGTAATAAAGTGGTGATTGATCAGCACGCCATGAGCAAATTACCTAATTTAAAATTAATATGTGTTGCAGCGACAGGGACTAACAACATTGATTTAGGTGCAGCAAAAGAGCATGGCATCGCAGTGACCAATGTCGCAGGTTATTCAACGCCGAGTGTAGTGCAGCATACCTTTACCCTCATCACTAATTTACTGGGTAATACTCACAGATACATTAATGATTGCCAGCAAGGCTTATGGCAACAAAGTCCAATGTTTTGCCGTTTAGATTACAGCTTTAAAGAAATTGCAGGCAAAACATTGGCAATTATTGGTTACGGTTCACTAGGTAAAGCCGTTGCCGATGTAGCGCGTGCTTTCGGTGCTAATGTCATCATCAGTGAACGAAAAGGCCATGCACCTCGTGAAGGTCGTGTTAGTTTTAATGATGCTCTAACCACAGCAGATATTATTAGTGTTCACTGCCCACTTACTGATGAAACACGCAACCAAATCGCCGCGACAGAATTAAGCATGATGAAACCGACAGCTATCATTATTAATACTGCTCGTGGTGGGATTATCAATGAAGCCGATTTAGCTGACGCATTAGCTAATAATGTTATTGCCGGAGCTGGTGTTGATGTACTCAGTAAAGAACCTGCAGAGCAATCAAATCCGCTGGCACAGTATAAAGGCGCAAACTTATTACTTACTCCGCATATTGCTTGGGCCAGCCAAGAATCTATCGTGCGTTTAGTTAACGAAATTGCTTTGAATATCCAAGCATTTAATCAAGGCGAGATGCGTAACAGGTTGGTCTAAATCGCAATTTATTAGTCAAGAGAGCTAAGTAGTTAGTAATTTATTACTTGGCTCTTTACCTAAAAACAACCTAAGAAACTGATTTAATTTACTTTTATAAGTTTGGCAAGTAGTTTGCAAATAAGTGAACAACTATAAAACAATTTCTACGGGATAAAATAACATGAAAAAAGCACTTCTAATTGCCGCGCTAACTGCACCATTTTTAACTGGTTGTGTCATTGCTGTTTCTGACGGTGAAGCAAACACACATTGGGCGGGAAGCTCATCTAGCTGGCAAAAGCAGCATAAAAATAACCGTGAAGTGATCTCTAATCTTGCATTAGATACCAGCTATCAAACTGTATTAAACAAACTAAATACTCCTAGCTTTAGCGAGTTATTAAAGCAGGGTGATGATGTGTACCAAGTATTATTCTATGCAACCCATAGTATTCATTCTGATGGCAAGATAACTAAAGACGAATGTACACCACTGGTTTTTAAAAATGATAAGTTAATCGGTGTGGGTGATACGATTTATAAATCACTTAGCAATGGCTAGCTTGCATATTTAAATTCTGTAAGTAGGCAGCTATTGCCTACTTATGTTCACTCACCGCTATCATTCTCGATACTATCTGATCACGCCCAGCATCTTTTGCCTGATAAAGACCTAAATCAGCTTCTTCAAGTAATGTTTGCTCTGCATACACCTGGCCATTTTCCGTGGTTGCAATACCAATACTAATTGTGACATGGTCGGCATTTAGTGACGCTTTATGCGGAATATTTAACTCATTAACGGCATTACGTAATTTGTTTGCAAACGACATAGCTTCTTTTGCAGAGGTATTTGGAAGTACAGCTGCAAACTCTTCACCGCCATAACGAGCAACAAAGTCACTACCTCGCTCACATGCTCCAACTAAGGCATGAGCAATTTGTTTTAAACAATCATCGCCTGCTCGGTGACCATAACAATCGTTGTAACGTTTAAAGTGATCAACATCCATTAATAATACTGATAATGGTGTTTGATCACGACGACAACGACGCCACTCTCGCGCTAAATTTTCATCTAAATAACGTCGGTTTGGGATCTCTGTTAGGCCATCAATTGAGGCGAGCATTTCAAGCAAGTCATTTTTTTGTTTGATCATTAATTGATTGCGCACACGTGCACGAACGATCGCTGCACTAAAAGGTTTGGTGATGTAATCCATCGCCCCTAATTCTAACCCTTTAGCTTCATCATCATGGCTAGTATTTGCCGAGATAAAGATTACCGGTAGCATGCTTGTCGTTGCGTTCTCTTTTAATTTGTTGAGTACTTCATAGCCGTCGATTCCTGGCATTACAATATCCAAGATCAACAGATCCACACTTTGTGTTTTTAGAAACGTCAGTGCTTTTTCGCCACTCTCAACACAAAAAACATCATAGTCTTGCTGTAATGTTTTTTCTAATACCAAGCGGTTTAACGGATCGTCATCAACAATCAGTACCTTGGCTCTTTTCAACATCAGTAGATCCTTGTTCGATGATAAAGGCAATAACCTGTTTTATTTGGCATTGCAACTCATCAATTAATTGTTCGGAAAGTTCACCTTTAGCTTTTAGTGTAGCCTCGCAATGCTGAGCGCACGCTGACAATCGTTTAAACCCAAGGTTACCAGCCGATCCTTTCACATTATGCACCACGCGGATCAACTCGTCGGTAGTCTTTAATGTAGAAATTTGTATTAACTGCTCTGCTGCCATAGTCGCAAACTTCGACAACATAGTTAATACTAACTTATTATCATTTCCAAACTGAGATAAGATAAAAGCCTTATCAAAAAAAGCTTCTTTTGAGTTTTTAAGCTCACTCATTGCTAAAAACAATTTACTCGCAACAATAGGTTTAGTTAGGTGTTTATTCATTCCTGCCGCAATTGAATGCTCAATATCTGCAGCCTCACTATGAGCGGTAAGCGCGTATATCGGCATTTGCTCTTTGGTGTATAATTGACGAATAATTCGCGTCGCTTGGCAACCATCCATCACAGGCATTTGAATATCCATAAAAATTACGTCAGGTTTGATCTCTTTAGCAATTTCTATACCTTTTTTACCATTTAGAGCACAAATGACAGTAATATCTATTTGCTCCAAAATACTCTTAATGATGCTCAAATTAAGCGGATTATCATCAACTGCAAGTACTAAAAGTCCAGATAAGTCAGTACTCGAAGGCAAACAAACTAATTCTCTTTTTGTAGGTCCTGATGCTTTATCTAGCTGTAAGCAAAAACTAAATTTGCTGCCTTTACCTTTTTCACTATCAAGTTTTATCTCTCCGCCCATTAAAGCGACTTCATATTTAACAATCGCTAAACCTAAACCGACCCCCTGATGAGAGCGTGTTAAAGACTCATCTCCTTGCGTAAAAGCATCAAATAACCGCCCTTGATCAGCCTTATTTATACCTATACCTGTATCTTTAACTGTAAAACAAATTAGTTGCTGCTCTAAAGACTCTTCAATCAGCTCTAAACACAGAGTTATTGTGCCTTGTTCAGTAAACTTGGCTGCATTTGTCAATAAATTGGCTAATACTTGCTGCAAACAAATTTGGTCGCCAATTAAGAATTCGTTGATGTTCTCGTCACGGTCAATGATAAAATCAATGCCTTTATTTGTGCATAAGGGAGTGATCACGCCTCGACTAAAATCAATTAGATCAGATAAACTCATAGGCGCTTTATTCATTTCCAGTTGAGCACTTTCGGCACGTGCAAAATCAAGCATTCGATTTAAAAGCGTCAGTAAACTATTAGCTGCTGTTTTTGCCTGCTCTGCATGAGTGCGCTGATGCTCAGTTAGCCCTTGCAATGCAATAACATCAATTAAGCCTAGTACTGCATTGAGTGGTGTGCGTATTTCATGACTTAGATTAGCAATAAAGCGGCTTTTAGCGAGCGTTGCCCGCTCTGCATCATCTTTTGCTTGAACTAAATCCGTCACATCCTGTACATGAACAACATAATAATCTGGTGTTTGCTCGGCATTCCAAACTAGGGACACACTAATTTGCAGCCAGCGCTGCTGTTCTTGCTGCTCAAGACTAAAGTGATAAACTTTTTTCTTCTCATGCAGCAGCTCTGTCAGAGTATTTTTCAACGTCTGATAAGACTGCTCAGCAAATAAGTTTGTCAACTCGAGGCCATTAACGTTTACAATTGCAAAGATTTTTCGTGCCGCTTTATTTGCTTGCAGCACTTGATCTTCAAGTGATACCAGAAGCACCCCATTTGCTGCGTACTCCATAGCACTGCGTAATTTCGCTTCGGAGCTTTGTAGTGCATTCAGTGCATTATACTGCTCGGTAATATCACGACCAATCGCCATGGTACCAAGAAATTGCTGGTGCTCGTTGTAAAATGGCACAATGCTAAAAAGGTAAGTTTTCTCATAATTTGAAAGACGAGTTTGATACGTTTTTTTGTCTCTTAAAACCTGCTTCTCAAGTTCATTTAACTCGCCGTTATCATCACTAATATCACATAATTGCTGGCCTACTAACTTCTCTTGTGGCAAACCAATATAGCCTTCATACGCTTTATTACAGCCTAAAAACGAGCCATCAATATTCTTAAAATAAATAAGATCCGGCACGTTATTGAGCATGGTATTTAATAACGCTAAGTGACGTTCTTTCGCATCAATACTACGACGCAATTGTTTTGACTTTACCTGTACCTGAGAATCAAGCGCTTTATTCGCCTCTTGTAATGATTGGACGAGCTCTTCATTGCGGCTAAACACTCGTTTTACACGGCTGAACCAAGGCTGCCAATCGACAGGAATACGATAATGAACTAACGCTTGTTTACCTTCATCATGCTGCTCAAGGTAATTCATTAAGTGCGTCATTGGTTTTACAAAAATACGTTGACTCAGCCAAAAAACAGCGCTGAACATCATCACTAAAAACACACTCAAAAACGCGAATTCTAAAAAGATGTCGTAGCCAACAGGTTCACTCAGGGCCTGCTTTGATTCATAGAAACGAGTGTAAATAGGTAAGTTTGTTGCCTCTTGCACTAAATGGCTGTGGTTATTCTTGCGCATATCGACAGCAACATTCGGCCAATATTCGCTAGCACTGATGGCAGTGTTAAGCGCTGTTTTTGAGCTGGCAATAACTTGGTTATCTTGATTGATAAAAATATACTCACCATAGTTAGGCGCTATTTTCTTTAACCAGCTAGAAATTGCTTTAAGATCATAAATCAACACGATGTAATCACGACTATTGGCTGCTCGTTGCTTACCAATTGCAAAATAAGCATGGCCATTAATCGTCAACACAGAGCTTGAGGAAAGCTTATTACTATTAACTAATTGAGGCCTAAATTTGTTATCTAACACGCTGGTCAAGAATTCACTTTTTGCTGTACTTCGGCGCTTAATATAAGCAAAACCTTGCTCATTAACATAAGCCACGGCTTCTAAAGATTGAACAAGTGACAGGGTAGTATTAAAAGAGGGGCCAAGGGCGATAACTCGCCGCCATTGATTAATTGCATAAGCGGTTGAGGCAAACTTTCCTTGTCCGACTATCTCCCCCACTCCATCGCCAACACTTTGGTAGTAATAGTGATCATATTGATTCACATTGCGTGCCCAACTTGGATCAAAGTCATAAGAAAGTGGCTGCTCGTAAAGCTTGAACATGGTGTCTATAAGGCCATCTGCGGCACTCATCGCATGGCTAAGCTGAGCGGATATATTATTAAACCCGCTTTGCCTGCTTTCTATCGCCCGCTCAAGTTTTAAATTATATAGGTGTAAACACAAAAAAAACGCCACTAACAGCGGCACAATAAGTGCCACTGCTAAAGAGCGATAGTAATGCTTTAACGGTAAAAAATTCACTGGCTTATAAGTACCTTACCTCGATAAAGCTAGGTTAACGAGGCATAGGAATACTGGCAAGTTATAAATTTTCTTCAGCAAAGCTGGCTAAGCGGCTACGTACCACACCGTTTAAGTTAACGGTGGCACTGCCCTGAAAATCTTTAAAACGTTCAACAATATAGGTTAAGCCTGAGGTGACAGGCGTGAGGTAGTTACTATCAATTTGCGCTAGGTTTCCTGAGCAAATGAGTTTAGTGCCTTCGCCGCAGCGAGTGATAATGGTCTTCAGTTGTGAAGCAGTTAAGTTTTGACTTTCATCCAAAATGACAACCGCATTTTGAATACTACGACCACGCATAAAGTTTACCGATTTAAACTGTACATTGGCTTTTTCCATAATGTAATTACGGCTCGAAATTGGATTTTCGTCCCCTTTATGCAGCACTTCTAACGTATCGGTAATAGCAGCTAACCACGGCGCCATTTTCTCTTCTTCAGTACCAGGTAAAAAGCCTATTGATTCAGCAATCTCTGGGGTATTACGCGTAACAATCACTTTATCGTAAATGCCTTTTTCAATAATCATTTCGAGGGCACTAGCAAGAGCAAGTAAGGTTTTACCACAGCCAGCGGGACCAGTTAAAATTACCAATTCAATACTTGGGTCAAGTAGCGCATCAAGTGCCATCCCTTGATAAACATTTTTTGGTTTTACACCCCACGCGGTATGACTCATCAAGCGCTCAACACTGATATCTTTTAAAGTAATTTGTTTATCATCGTAGCTTGTTACTCGAGCCGCAAAGTGGTCGCTTTCATCTAAAATATATTCATTGCAGAACACATCGCTAATCGTGCTTTTTGCCACATGATGATAGGTATCTCGGCCTTGCTGCTCTGTTTCACATTCTCCAACCTGTTGCCAAAAATCACCTTCAATTTTTTTATAGCCGCTTGTAAGCAACGCTATGTCGTCAATTAATTGGTCTGTTCTGTAGTCTTCAACAAATTTAAGCCCTGCCCCTTTCGCTTTAAGGCGCATATTGATGTCTTTAGTGACAAGCACCACCTTGCTGTCACTGTGCTGTTTTTGCAGATGTACAGCGCAATTGATAATACGATGGTCGTTTTCGTTGCCAGGTAAACCCGAAATACTGTCTGCAAATAAATGGTCATTAACAATAATTAAGCGGCCACGAGATTCTGATTTTGCCTTTTTGTTACTAGGGAGCGCGACACCCTGCAACATTTGCTCTGGCGAAGCGTCCTTTAGAACTTCATCTAAACCACGAATAGCAACACGGGCGTCACGGCTAACGTCATGTTTCCTATCTTTAATGTGGTCGAGCTCTTCTAATACTGTCATGGGGATAACAACATCATGTTCTTGGAAAGATAAATAAGCGAGGGGTTCGTGGAGTAATACATTGGTATCGAGCACATACATTTTACTATCAAGGTTCGAAGCTTTTTCCATAGCACTTTCCTTACGTTTTATGATTTTTATGCTATACCCAATAAACTAAACAAGCGGCGGATGAAGCTATGGTTTATTCGTCAGGTATATACTCAGTTTAGTCTATTTACGACAAAAGTCCTTTTTATGACAAACAAATATACAATTATTTAACTGGTTAAAATACATACAATTTTTACCATTGATAATGGCTTAAAAAGGTTGACTAAATTTAATTGTGTGCGGCGAGTTTACTGCCTTGAAGTAGCATGGCGTTACAGGTAACATAGCCGCCTTTTTTCTTCATAGACGAGACATACATGAATTTTTCCTTAGGTCAGCGTTGGATCAGTGATACTGAGTCAGATTTAGGATTAGGCACCGTTGTTGCCCTTGAAGGCCGTCAGGTCAGCATTTTATTTCCAGCCAGTGGAGAAAACAGAGTTTATTCTTTAACAGAAGCGCCTGTTACTCGTGTCGCATTTAATCCAGGTGATATTATTCGCAGCGTTGAAGAGTGGGAATTAGAAGTTGAGTCTGTTGAAGAGCAAGGCGAGTTACTATGCTATCACGGCATTCGCGTTGATAATGGTGAAAAAGCGCAGTTAAAAGAAACCTTTTTAGATCACTTTATCAAATTCAATAAACCACAAGACCGTTTATTTGCAGGTCAAGTGGACCGCTTTGACCGCTATACGCTGCGCTACCAAACTTGGCAGCACCAGTTTGAGCGCCAACAATCTCCTTTAAAAGGTTTAATTGGTCAGCGTGCAAACCTTATTCCGCATCAGCTTTATATTGCACAAGAAGTGGGTAAACGTTTTGCACCACGCGTATTACTTTCTGATGAAGTAGGTTTAGGTAAAACCATTGAAGCAGGTATGATTTTACATCAACAGATCATCAGTGGCCGAGCTAGCCGTGTATTGATTGTTGTGCCTGAAAACTTACAGCATCAGTGGTTAGTCGAAATGCTACGCCGCTTTAACTTACGTTTTTCAATCTTTGATGAAGAGCGTTGTGATGAAGCATTTGCAGACTCACCAAACGTATTCGAAACAGAACAGTTAGTACTTACTAGCCTTGAGTTCTTAAGCAAGAAAAAACGTTGGTTTGAGCAAGCAACCCTGGCTGATTGGGATTTATTGGTTGTTGATGAAGCGCACCATTTAAGTATCAATAATGGTAAGCCAAGCACTGAATACCAACGCATGGCAGAGTTAAGCCAAGACATTCCGGGCCTTATCTTATTAACTGCAACGCCAGATCAACTTGGTCACCGCAGTCACTTTGCCCGCTTGCAATTACTCGACCCAGATCGTTTCTACGACTACGATGCGTTTGTTGAAGAAGAAAGCAATTACAAAGAGGTTGCTGAAGCTGCTAATCAATTACTGGGTGAAAAAGGCCTTGATGATGCATCTCGTGCAACATTAAAAGAGTTATTAAAAGAAACCGACATCACTGACATTTTAGCGAAAGCGGAGCAAGGTGATGAAACGGCGCGCAACGAAATTTTATCAATGCTGCTGGACCGCCATGGTACGGGTCGTATTTTATTTAGAAATAGCCGCAGCGGTATTGATGGTTACCCAAGCCGTAAGCTTCATGCATACCCTATGGCAATGCCAAAACAATATAAAACGGCGATGTCGGTACTGGGGAACATGGGCGGCATTCAAAATGCTGAATTAACGGCACTTCGCGCTCTATTCCCTGAAAAGATCTTCCAAGAGTTTGAAGGTGAAAATGCTAGCTGGGGCGCATTTGACCCACGTGTTGATTGGTTAATCGAAACCTTAAAAACCCTTAAACACGAAAAAGTACTGCTAATCTGTGCTAAAGCCGAAACCGCACTTAGCCTAGAGCAGATTCTACGTGAGCGTGAAGCAATTAAAGCCTCTGTTTTCCACGAAGGCATGTCGATTGTTGAACGTGACCGTGCAGCGGCTTATTTTGCCGATGAATACGACAGCGCCCAAATTCTACTTTGTTCTGAAATTGGTTCTGAAGGTCGTAACTTCCAATTCTCGCATCACTTAGTATTGTTTGATTTACCACTTAATCCAGACTTACTTGAGCAACGTATTGGCCGTCTTGACCGTATTGGTCAAACTCAAGACGTAAACATTCATGTGCCGTATTTTGAAAACACCGCACAAGAAGTGTTACTTCGTTGGTACAACGAAGGCTTAGATGCGTTTGAAACAACATCGACAACAGGGCAAATGCTGTATAAAGAGTATGGCGAAGAACTACTTGAGTTTATTGGTGCACACAATTGCGACGAAGAGGAGCTAGACCCACTACTAGAACAAGTGGCGGTTCAAAATGCCAAGCTTCGTAAGCAAATGGAAAGTGGTCGTGATCGCTTACTAGAGCTGCACTCAAGTGGCCAAGGCCGAGCAGAAAGCCTTGTTGCTGATATCGAAGAATTAGACGACCAATTCACGCTACCAAGTTACATGATCAATGTGTTCGACACCTTTGGGGTAAGCCAAGAAGATAAAGGTGAAAACACCATTATCTTAAAACCAACTGAGCACATGCTAAATCCTTCTTTCCCATGCTTAAAAGATGATGGCATTACAGTAACGTTTGATCGCAGCACCTCGCTTTCGCAAGAAGACGCCCATTTCATTAGCTGGGACCACCCAATGGTGCAAGGCAGCTTAGACATGATTTGTGATGATGACTTTGGTACTGCCTCTGTGGCGTTACTGAAAAACAAAAAGCTACCTGCTGGTACCTTCTTTGTTGAACTCATTTTCATTGCTGAGGCGATGGCGCCTAAAGCACTTCAGGTTGGCCGCTTCTTGCCACCAACGCCTATTCGTATCTTATTAGATAAGGGCAGTAACAATCTGGCTGATAATGTTGCTTTTGATGCTTTCAATCAGCAGTTGTCTGCGGTTGGTCGCCAAACTGCAAGTAAATTAGCCAGCGCGCTACAAAGTGCCATTCACCCAATGATCACCAGCGCACAAGGCATGGCACAAACCAAGCTAGAAGCACTGCGTGCTGAATCACTAGAGAAAATGCAAACTGCACTCGGTGAAGAACAAGCTCGTTTAACGGCACTTAAGCAGATCAACCCAAATATTCGTGATGAAGAGCTTAGCTTTTTTGATAAGCAACGTAGTGAACTCACTACTTACATCGAAAAAGCCCAAGTTAAACTGGATGCAATTCGTTTAATTGTCGTTTCTCACTAACCCATTGGCTAGTGAGCGAAAGCTTTAAGGTTTGCTTAAAGCTTTCGACTCTCAATCTCGTTCATGCTAGTGAATTATTCTTAACAACTTCTCTAGCGTACTTTTATTTAACTCACCCATTTGTTCGTTATTACTTAGCGCATAAATAGCTCCTTCAACGGCACTTTCGTCGATGTCTTGCCTAGACTCTACTACGTTTGCCCAAAGTTCTAATTCATCGATATCGATTTCGCCGTCGATAACACGCTGTAAAACCTGACAGAAAACGTCTTGCGTTAGAATATACACATCACCTTGCGTGTCTGGAGTACTGGTAATTACTGAAATTGCCTCAAATCGGTTATCACCAAAACGGGCAAACTCATCTAATGCGTCTAATTTATCCATTTGCTATGCTTACCTTTTCAATCTCAAAGCATCTTTTTACTTAATGACAACCCTTACTTGCTCACAATGCAAAGCAACCCTTCACTGCCAAGCCGACAATATTAATGCTTGTTGGTGTAATGAGCTGCCCAACATTTTACCACTCGATGAGGCAGCAACAGAGTGTTTATGCCGAGACTGTACTATAAAAAAGATAAATTTATTTTTATCTAAACTTTACCAACAGCCTCTTGAACAGCAGCTTGCCTTTGCTAAGCCTTATTTTACTCAAGGTAATTTAATAGAAAATCTCGATTACACCATGCAAAACAACTACATGGTATTTAGCCGCTGGTTCTTTTTAAAACGCGGCCATTGCTGTAGTAATGGCTGTACTTATTGCCCTTATTCCGACAGCTAATCCCTTACAGAGTATTTATTCAATTATTTTGCATTTAATTGCAAATAACGCATGGACGATAAGAATAAAAATACATTATAATTGGATATAAATTCACTAAATCATCAATTTTTAAGCTTAAATCGCTAGTAATGTCTATTTTTTAAGCATAAATTTACTATAACTAAGTCGGAATCAATCATGAACACTTTTAAGCCTGCTCTACTTGCAAGTGCAATTTCTGCAGTTTTAATCAATAGCAATATGGCGTTTGCTGCAGAAGCAGAAGATGCTATCGAAGTTGATAAATCAATTGAAACTATTCAAATTACTGCAACACGACGTGCAGGCTCTGTGCAAGATGCACCGCTTAATATCACCGCTCTCAATGGCGATGTAATTAGCGACCAAAACATTGGCGATCTAGAAGATGTCGCACGCTGGGTACCTGGCTTAACAATTTCTGATCAAGGTGGCCGTGAAGGTTCTCCGATTATCGTGCGTGGTTTGAATACAAATACTTCTGACCGTATTTCTGATAGCGGCACAGTGGCAACCTATGTTGGTGAAATTCCACTGAGCATCGACTTACGTTTAACTGACGTTGACCGTGTTGAAGTGCTAATTGGCCCGCAAGGTACACTGTATGGCGCAGGGACTTTAGGTGGTGCAATTCGTTACTTACTAAAACAACCAGAGCTTGATATCACTGAAGGTAAGGTTACAGGCGATGTATTTAGCATTAACGAAAGTGACGGCACAGGTGGTGAGTTTGGTGTGGTATTCAACACCCCGCTAATTGAAGAAACATTAGCGCTTCGTGCTAGCTTAAATTATTACGATAACCCTGGTTACATTGACTACACTCACGTGGTTCAAGAACCGGGTGTATCAAACCCAAATCCTGACTTTTCAGACAGTAGCGATGTAAATGCCAACTTAAAAAGCGTAAGCGATGTTAACGATGAGCAAATCACCACTGCACGTTTATCACTTCGTTGGCTTGCAACCGAAGGTATTGATGCAACGCTAAACTACTTCTATCAAAAGCAAGAAAATGGCGGTAACTCGACATCGCAATACGGCTCTCTTGCTGATAGCAGTGCACTACAAGGTGTCCCAGGAAAGTACGAAAACGTAGCTCGTGTACTTGAGCCTGGTGAAGAAGAAAACGATTTATTAAGCTTAGAAGTAAAAGCAGATCTTGGTTTTGCTGAGCTGGTATCTGCATCTGGTTGGTCTAGCTATGAGCAGTCTGGTCAACGCGATCAAACCGATCTACTTTACGATATTTGGTCAGGTTATGCCGACTTCCCTTCTTTTGTTGGCTACACGCACGATACCTCTGATCGCGATACCTTTACGCAAGAGCTTCGTTTAGTGTCAAATAGCAATAGCGCTTTTAACTGGATTGTAGGCGGCTTCTACAACAAAGTAGAAAGTCACTCAGATGACCGAGAGTATACGCCGGGTCTGACTGAGTACTGGGGTGGTGGTATTCCTAATGTTGAACAAGATCTTGAGTACATTCTAATTTCAGATAGTGAAACCACTGAAAAAGCACTTTTTGGTGAAATCGGCTACAGCATCACAGATCAGTTTGATGTAACTGTAGGTGCTCGTTTTTACGAATACGATGTATCAACAACGTCAGGCTCTGCAACACCGCTTTATTCTGGTGATTTTGATTCACTAGATAACCTTGTTATGGAAAATGTGAGCGCTAGTGATAACGGTAACTTATTTAAGTTTAATGCTAACTATACATTCGATAATGGTGTACTTGCTTACTTTACAGTGAGTGAAGGTTTCCGTATTGGTGGTGGTAACGGTATTGCTCCTTGTCCTGATGTATTACCTGAGCAACAAATTGTTTGTGCCCTGCCAAACGAAGAAGATTACAAACCAGATACAACAGTCAACTACGAGCTAGGCTTTAAGTCATCATGGTTACGTAACCGCCTACATTTCAATGCGGCTCTATTTAATGTTGATTGGAAAGATGCGCAAGTGGGTAGTAGCACTGTAAATGGTCAAGAATTAATTACCTCGAACGCGGGCACTGCAAATTCAAAAGGTGTTGAGCTTTCTACTCGCGCTATGATTGGTGATAACTGGGCTGCATATGCGACATACGCGTATGCAAAGGCTGAATTGACAGAAGATGCACCTGAGTTATTAGGGATTCTAGTTGATGAAGAGGTAATAGAGTACCAAAGCTACTATGATGGCGCTAAGGGCGACCGTTTACCGGGCGCTCCTGAGCATCAATTCTCGTTTGGTCTTCGTTACGAGCAAGATATCCTAGGCGATAAGTTATTAAGCGTAAACTACGGTATCACAGCGCAAAGCGATGTGATCACCAAAGTAGGTTTAAAAGCAGACGGCGAAGTATTACCTGGTTATGCACTAAGTAACTTATCTGCAAAAATTACCGGTGATATGTGGTCTGCAACGCTTTACGTAGACAACTTATTCGATAAGTACGCATTCACTTCTGTACGTCGTGATAAGTCTTGGGCAGGTATGTCACAATATGCTGAGCTTAACAAAGAGCTACCTGAGCTACAGCGTGTTTATGGTCACTACACCACCGCGCCTCGTACTATCGGTATGAAGTTTAGCTACAACTTTGAGCTGTAATTAAACATCACCATAAAAGCCTTGCCGCCTTTAGGCAGGGCTTTTTAATACCTGAAAATAATTAATTGATATACTATGCGCTTATGCTAAATGATACCCAACAAGCGCTTCGCGCTCATATCCAACAGTTGTTAAACAACAAGCAACTAAACGATGCACATCACCTACTTGTGCAGCGCCTAAAACAAAATCCTGAAGACCACGTTTGTTACTTTTTACTCAACGAAGTCAACACCGCAGCTGGCGATATCAACAAAGCGATTAAGCTGCTTGAAAAAGCGCTAAGCCTAGCCCCTTTTGCGATTTATCATTTAGCACTTGCCAAGTTATATGTACTGTTAGGCAAAGTAAGTAATGCAGCTGTGCACTATCAAAGTGCTAAACAAGCAGCTGACTTTAGTGCCACTGACTTTGATACATTAGCCAATATCGCGACCCGTTTAGGGTATTATAACGACGCCCTTAGCTTTCAAAAAGCAGCCTACCAACGCAATAAAGATAACCCACAAATTAGCTATAATTTGGCAGTGTGTTATAAAATTCACGGACTGTTCGATGAGGCTAAAAGCTTGCTGCTGCAACTAACCAAAAAGCAACCTCGCTTTTATCAAGCCCACTATTCACAGGCTGAACTCAATACTGTTATAGATGCAGAGCAACATATCCAAAAACTACAAGCCTTGGCGGATAAAGAAAAAAGCATTGTTGAACAACAAGTGTATTTTCATAGTCTTGCTCTTAATTATGAGCACCTTAATGACTACAAAAATGCATTTAAATACTTTGCACTAAGTAAGCAAGCGATAGCCGGTAAACTTAATTATCAAGCCACACAGCATCGCCATTTTTGTCAAAAACTTATTACTCAGAGCAAACAGCAAGCAATTAAAAGTAGTGACTCTGAGTTCTCACCCGTTTTTGTTGTTGGCATGCCCCGCTCTGGTACAACCTTAGTTGAGAAAATCCTTAATCAAAGTTCAAAACTGCAAGGGGTTGGGGAATTAAACGATATTGCGCAACTCATACAGCACGCCACGCAATCAACTCGTGTAATTGACAGCGAAATGCTCGATAAGGCATATCAATCTGAGGCGATAAAGACAGCACTGGCTAGCTATCAACAGAGAGCCCAGCTGCTAAGTGGCGGCCTAAGAAGTTGTGATAAACAGCCATTTAACTTTTACTATATTGATTTTATTTTAGCGGCTTTTCCTAATGCTAAAATCGTTTGTATGCAGCGGGGCTGGCAAGATTGCAGCATCGCCAATTTTAGGCAGATGTATAACCCGCAAAGTGTGTTTCATCACTACAGTTTTACACTTGAAGATATTGCCTCGTTCCATCAAGATTACTCGGCATTAGTCAGTCATTTTGCCAACAAGTATCCTGAGAACGTTTTTTTGCAAAGCTATGAGCAATTGGTGGCAGAACCTACCCCACAAACTCAAAAGCTCTATGCGTTTTGTGATTTAAGCTGGCAGGAAAACTGCCTGACTTTTTATAAAAACAATGCAGCATCAGCCACGGCGAGTAAAAAGCAAATTCGCCAGCCACTGAATAAAAACAGTATCGGCAGCTGGCAAAATTACGCTGAGTTTATTGATGCGGGCCTATTTCAATAGGTAGCTCGTGACGAGCGCCCCACTCACTCCATGAGCCATCGTAAACACGTAAGTTAGCGTAACCGCATTCATCGGCACACAATGCAATTGCGCAAGCGGTTACACCTGAACCACAGCTAAACTGCAACTGGGTGTGATGCGGCGCTATGTGTTGCTCAAATAATGCCTGCAACTCGCTTAGCGATTTAAGCTCACCGTTATTTAGCACTGTTGCAAGAGATAAACTGCGACTATTTGGAATATGACCACTGCGCATGCCTTCACGCGGCTCAGCGTGTTCACCGGTAAAGCGCTCATAAGGACGAGCATCAAGTGTTAGTGTGCTTTGTTCATCAAGTGAGTTAAGTACTTGCTCAGCACTGATGAAGTAATCAACACGCGGGCTGGCAACAAAGTTGCCTTGACCAGAAGCAGCTGAGTAACTTGCTTGTGTTGCAAAGCCAAGTGCTTGCCACTTAGCCAAACCACCGCTTAAAACTTTTACATTATCAAAGCCCATTGCTTTAAACATCCACCACGCACGGGCAGAACTGAACAAGCCTTGGTCTTCATAAATCACAACCAGAGAGTCTTGGTTAACACCAGCAAGTTGCATATGCTCTGTGAACTGCTCACTACTGCACATCATACTTGGTACAGGATTGCTGTTATCTGCTAGCGTTTTTTTGAAATCAAAACGCTGTGCATTAGGAAGCATCGCCTTAGGTGCATATTCTCCCGGTAAACCAGGGCGTACCATTCCTGCATCAAAAATAACCAAATTATCGTGACTTAAGTGCTCGTTAAGCCATTCTGGCGAGACGATGTTCTTCATTTGCTTTCCTTTTGCGATAGCTGTGCAAATGTATCTTGCTGAGTTAAACGCTTTTCGACCGCTTCAACATGCTCCGTTGTACATTCTTTCCAAACACCGGGCAAGCAATACACATGCTTTAAGTAGGTAAAAAACTTATCTCTCAGAATACTATTAGGTTGCCAGCCATTCTGCAGTTTTTCTAAGCACTTAACCAAAGTAGCTTGTTCACTTGCGTGTAGTACAAGCTCATCAATGTTGTAACAAGCAAGCCCTAAGGTAATTACTTTTTTATCAAGTAATAAAGATTCTAAGCCAACGGTCGAGTTAATGGTGATCACAGCCTCAGCATTATCAATAAGTTCTCGAGTACAATTTCCGTTAGCAAAAACGGCAACATCATCTTTGTCGTACAAATGTTCATAGTGCTTATGCCATGAAGGGTGCTCTTTAAAAACAACTTTAAGTTCTGGATCATTTAACTTTTTTACGGCTGAAACAACAGCATCGTAATATTCTTCCATGGACTTAAGCCAAGGAGAATAACAAGCTATTTGGGTGTCATGTGGAACTTGAAATGGCACAAATAAGTATTTTTTGGGTAACTCAATTGCGTCAAACTTACAGCGCTTCTTATGAGCCGCTCTTGGAATTAAATCAGGCGCAGAAAATGGCAACTTCCTTTGCGGATCAAAGTTTAAATAAAATTGACTATCTCGCGGTACAGAAGCCGCAAAGTTAATACCTTTAGGATCTAAGCTTGTTGTTCCGGGCAATAACCCATTTTCATAGAAATAGGTGGTCACTCCTAATGCCTTAGCAGCCATACAAACAGTAACATTAGGTAATTTATTACCATTCCAAATAACTAGCGCTTGTGGGGATTCTGACTGCAATAAATCATAATACTTGGCAAACCGGCATCGCTCTACTAAATACATCAAAGCAGAGTAACTTTTGATTATCAGTGGGTTCTTCCATAGCTTGTTTCGAGCTTGTTTTCGTAAGAGTTGTTCCGCAATTATTTTATTAAAATCAACTTTTTTCGCCTGACTCAAGTATCTTAAAGCAGTAAATCTAGGCAAGCCCATGCAATGCACTTTACTCTTTAAAGGCAGCTTCCTAGTGAGTTTTTTGTAATAGCGGGCGTGCACATTATTGCGAGAGATAAATAAAAAAGCCATTTACACATCTTATTTTTGATTGAACGTTAGCGCATATAGCAATTTTATTAATTATAAATGACAGTTGGAAGGTTGCCTTACAACTTCTATTATTTCTGTTGTAGAGATAGAGGGAGTTCGCTCTAGATAAGTTACATCACAAATTTGGTTAAATTGATCAAATTGACCAGCCCAATCATCCCCCATAACTAGCAAGTGAGCTTGATGATCTTTGATATACTCACCTTTTAATTCTAGAGAATGCTCTACAAATACCTCATCGACACACTTCAATGAACTAATAATTTTCAGCCTATCAGCTTCACTATATACGGGCTTTCGACCTTTCTTAGAGAAGTTTAGTTCATCAGAAGATACACCAACAATCAAATAATCTCCTAACGCTTTAGCTCGTTCTAATATATTGATGTGTCCCACATGAAAAATATCGAACGTGCCAAATGTAATTACCCGCTTCATTGATGCTCCTCTAAATAAGATACAATTCTCTTAGCAGAGTGACCATCGGTAATACCTGCCAGCTTATAAACAATTTCTTTTCTTTTTTCTTTAAATTCAGCTGATTCATTAAAACTTGAACTTAATAAATACTTTAAATCTTTATAACTTCCTGCACGAGCACATAACTCATTAAAGTACTTGATATCTTCATCAAGCCGAGCTTTTAGCCTATAAGAAAAAATACCTCTGTAAGACCAGCGCAGCTTATAGAAATCACACCATATTACAGGCTTTTCTAATGCTGCAAACTCAAATATGGCTGACGATGCATCAGAAATCATTATATCAGCAAGTTCTAAAAAAGGAGTAAGGTCAAAATCGTACTCATTCGCAAGGTAAACATTCTTAGCGTTGGCCCACTTATCGAGTTTTAGACGTTGTTTTTTATATTTTTTCTTAAACAAACTAAAGAAATGAGGCTTAACGATAATATTAAATTCATCAAAATGCTCAGGGAAATCATCGCTAAAACATTCTAAAGAACTTGGATAAAAAGTAGGCGCATACAGCAAGGTTTTCTTTGTTGGATCTAGGCCTAGGTTTTTGAGGTTAATAGTACCAAGAGTCTGATTAATAATAGGGTCTAATTTTGCGTAGCCACTATCAATAAAGTTACCTTCGGGATAGAGCATTTTTAAACGTTGTAGTCGGTGTTCACCTTCAACAAACCGCACTGTCATCTTGTTGTTTGATACGTCGTAATAGCATTGCTTTGGGCCGATTCCATGCTGCATCAGTACAGTCTTTTTATTTAAATTCTCAGCACCTACGAACGTATTTCCAAATACAACCCAATCTGCATCTGAGTTCTGATAAAAGTCAAAGGTTTCACTCGCACTCGTTAACCATTTTGCAACTATTGCGTTTTTATCTATAAAGTCACAACATACAGCACGACTACACTCATCTTGTTCTTTATAGAAAACCATCGAAACTTTGTGGCCTTTTTCTTTTAACTCCTTTAAAACAGACAGGTATTGTGGAATATAATATAGATGTTGAACATCAAAATATAACTGCATCATTTACAACTTAATAACTTAAATCAATAGCCATTGTACATAAATTACATTTTTGTTTCAGCCCACAATTGAAGTTTGTACAAGCTAAATATCAATTATCTCAGGGCGAAGGGGTGCTAAGCGACTAAGAATTTTATTTTGTACTGTTTGTGGAATCTGTTGTTCGTCCATAGCATTAATCAAAAGCTCTACCACACGGTTAAAGTCTTTTTTTGAGATATTCATTCCAGTGTGTATATCAACCATGTTATCGCCTTTGTATTCACAAGGACCGTCGGTGACACTACACAAATGAGTGATAAAGCCTTGGCGAAAATGCGCAACATTGCTTTGTTTAAAATAAGCTAAAATCTGTTCGTCATGGCCTATTTGATTGATAAAACTTTCAACCAATTTTTCAACCCCTTGTTTACCATTAAGTTGCTGGTACAAGGTGCCATTATTGCTACTTACGCAACCCACAAGCATAACGGTAAATACAAATGTAAAAAGTGTTTTTATCATCACCAATACCCTGTTACTGATAAGTACCAACCAGTTTGGTCTTCAGCACCAGCAATACTTTCTAAGTCTAACCAAGCAGCGGTGATGCTAACATACTTATTAGGAAACCAAGCCACAAATACATCCTGCCAATCTTGCTCTCCTAAACCAAGGTTATTGGACTTTACCCGATACTCAACGCCCAAAGCTATTTCATGGGTTAAAAACACCGCTGTAGATGCTTCAAACAACAATTTTTTATCACTATCAGGACCGCCAAAACCTAACAAACCTAGCTGATTGGCATCGCTATAACGAAAGGTGGTGTTCCAAAACCAATTATACCCTGCAAGCGCCCCTAAATGTAATTTACTAGCAGCAAGGTAAATATCGGTACCGCTGGTATCTTTTGCACCTAATAAACTAGCAATACTGCCATCATCTAAAGACTTATGCTGCACACCTAAACTTAATTGCGGCCATTTACTGTAAACAATGTCACCATATAAGCGTACTTTTGCCCCGGTAATTGATTGCTCAATATCGGTATTTAATGCGGGAACTTCGAAACGTTGCTCCGCATAACTAAATTCCACGCGATCATAAACATTTAGCTGCGCACCACAAACATCTAAGCGGTAATCACTTACATTTGCACGACTGCAAAAGCCATTCAAAGCGATTTCATCATCACTTGCATAGCCTGCGAGCTGAGCCCATGGAACAATCCCACCACCCGCACTGCCTTCAACCTGAGAGACTCCGGGCGTTGCTAATAATTTACCTGAAGCTGCAAACCCTGAACTTGTAAAAACAATGAAAGTTAGTCCAAATAGCCAATTAAGATGCTTCATTATAGACCTCTAGCCATTGTAAAAACTGCTCTGATTTTAGTGGCCTGCTCAAGTAATACCCTTGCGCATAATCGCACTTCATTAGTTTCAAAAAGTCTAAAGAAGCTTTATTTTCAACACCTTCTGCAACGACAGAGAAACCTAGCTGATGACCTAAGTTTATTGTTGATTCAACAATATACTGATCTTGTTTAGATTGCTCCAATTGAAGAATAAAGCATTTATCTAACTTAAGTTCATCGATAGGTAGTAATTTCAAGCGACCCAATGAAGTTTGCCCAACACCATAATCATCTAGCGATATTTTTACCCCAAGTGATTTTAGGTTTTCTAATGCTTTAATACCTTGTTCTTCATTTTCTATCATGTCGCGTTCTGTCAGCTCTATTGTAATAAGCTGTCCATTAACATCATTCTCTTTTAATTGTTTTGCCAAATGAGAGAAAAAGCTTGGGAAGGCAATATCTTGAGCCGAAACATTGATAGCGGCTTGCATAATAATGCCTTGTTCTTGCCACCTTGCGACTTGAGTGACAACTGTTTTAACTACCCAAGCAGTCAAATCAACAATAACACCTGACTGCTCAGCTAAATCAATGAATAGCTCCGGTGATACCCACTGCCCATCCTTTCTTTGCCAACGGATCAGCGCTTCCACTTTATCGATCTTAGAGGTGTTTAAATTTAGCTTTGGTTGATAAGTCATAAACAATTGGCCATCGTCTGCTTGTAATGCATGTTTTAATTCATCAATAATTGCCAACCGTTCCAGATACTCTTCATCTTCGCCGTTTTGATAATAATGAACATTCTTCTTTTTTGACGAAGCTGTATCAATTGCGATTAAAACTCGGCGCATTAGATCATCGGGCTTAACTCCCTCAAAGGTACAATGAACTACACCAGCGCTAAATCGCAAGGTAATATTCAAGCCTTGAATAGTGTAACCGACTTGTAGCTGAGCCATTAAATCCATGACTCCACTTTTTAATTGCTCTGCTTTTCCACTTGGAAATAAGGTTAAAAACTCATCTCCACCTATGCGTGCATTAACTCCACCAAGCGGCTCAGAATACTCACTAATACGTTCAGCAACTTCTCTTAAACAATCATCTCCAATACGAGGGCCAAGTTTGTCATTGATATGCCGCAAACCTCTTATATCAATAGCAACTAAAGTATATTCAGTGCCTTGCCCTAATAGCGATTCCATAATTTCCAACATGGCACTGCGTGTTAAAAACCCTGTTAACGTATCATGACTTGCTTGAAAGTTGATTTGTCGTTCACGTTCTTTAATGTCATTACCCATATTATTGAATGCATCAACTAACGTCGTAATTTCAGTACTTTGCTTTTTTCCTATAAATTCAGCTTTGTAGTTACCCCGCGCGAATTGCTGAGCAAGTAAAGTAAGTTTAGAAAGCGGTGTGGTAAGGTTTTTAGCCAAAATCCCACTAGCTAAAACACCAATCACAACTGTGATAGCTGCTAATGAAATAATAGTAAAAAAGAGCTGCTCAAATTCAAGATAACTTCGAGTTAAATCGGCACTTAGTAGCACTGATACTTTATGCCCAGAAACCGAAGGTAGCTCAACAAGGCGATTACGATAAACTGGCTTTTCCCCAAAAATTCGCTGTGTAGATTTATTTTCAAAATGCCTAAGTACTGCATTATCTTCTGGCTTATCAACAAGAGAGGTTTCAACGACATCATCATCCTCTCCGATAAAACTTACATCCATAGTTGTAAGTTTTTTTAACTCTTCGGCAACTAGATCTGTGATTTCAAAACCAACCAAACTATATGCAACTGTTCTCGGTGCTCGAACTGGCAATATAATAACTTGATAAAGAGTCTGCTCGATAACAATGAAATTTGACTGCTCAGGGTTATCTAATAACTGCTTCATTAATGCCGTAAACTCATTTGGCATGTGAGCGAAATCCGTATTAGCAGAAACAAGCTCCCCAGATAAGTTTATGAGCATCATTAAATCAGCATTAATCCGCCTACTATGATTATTTAAGACACTGCTGATAGTATCGGCGTCTTGAGTTGCGACAGCTTGTTTAAAACCGAAATCTGCTGTTAACACTTTTGCAGCAGTTAGAAGAAGGCTCTCTTTCGCACTTAAATACTGGTTAAAAACATTCTCAGCAACATTAATATCTTCTAGAAGCTTTTGGTCATTAAAACGATTCGCAGACCACCAAGAACTAACTAGGCTGACTAAGCTTGTTAACAGAACAAGACCAACACATAAGGCAATAACTCGCCCTCTTAAACTATTAATCATTAGTACCCTTAAACATTTCTCCAAATGTATTTCGTGGTTTCGGCTCTATTGTAGTAATGACAATATCTGCAACCTGCGAAGAATCAGCAAATGTAATTGTTTTTTTCTGATCGATATCACTCTGTTGGTTTGGTTGCCATACCGTAAAGCTAACAGGAAATGTACTCACATTTAATTGAACCTTCCCATCTACGCTCGTTTTTAGCACTTCTGAACTATCTGCAACATAAATGTATCCGACCATTGAATCATGGATATTACAACCGAGAACAACAATCCCGGGTGATTCAAATTTTTCGGGTTTTTCAGGCCGACCAGAGTAAAGTTTGATGTCAAATTGCTTTACAGTCGAGAATGAGTACACATGATGGCGAATATTATCACTATTTGGGAAGTCAACTAATTGCCCGTTTTGAATAACAAGTACTTTAGGAGTAAAGTGCTTATCAACCTGGTCCATGACGGCAACTGATAAGTTATCTTGGTGATTTAACTGCTGATCCTTAAACTCAATAACAGCATCTTTTAATGGCTCTCCAAATTGATCGCGTACAACAAAGGAAAAGTCCGCTGAAAGTACATTCATTGAGCCTAATAACAAAGCAACGTAACATACCCGGCTAAAAAAATTCGCAAACATCAACATAATTAATTAGTTCCGCTCTTAGTTCACAATTCAGTATAGATTAATCTATTGTTAAGTTATACCTAATCATTTCATTGATAGAGACCGGTTTTAGGCAAGAAAGTATTGACGAAAAACTTAAAACTTAGTGAATTAGTTACAGTAATAACTTTGCTTAGTGTTACTTTCGTTATCAATTAATCTGTAATGTCAGAAAGGTGGAGACTATTGGGATCATGTTTATCCCGTTTAATTACCTTATACATCATTCAGAAATGAGTACAGAAGGTAATAAAAAGCCAAGCAATGTTATTTGTGACAGCTTGGCTTTAAAAATAGCATTTTAGCTATGAATAAAATTAGTAAATGCCTATTAATCGTGCTTAATTAAGCCATAATCACTATCTAAAATTGCGATTACTTCATTTCTTGGGTCACTAGGAATAGTGATTTCTTGACCAATAATTTTACTCGCAATGCCAACGTAGGTATCAGACACTTCAAGCATCACTGATTCTGGCAAGGTGTAGTCTTTAGCAAGCTGCTCACGCTCGCCCATACGGTCTTTATTTAATAACACGTCGCTGTCTGGCACGTTATTAATTAATAACTGGCGGAAACCCTCTTTTGAGTTTTCAATGATTTTACCGTCACGGTAAGCTGGACCATCCCAGATACGTGATGAGTCTGGTGTGCCTACTTCATCGATATAGATAAGCTTATCTGAACCATCAATGTCTTCAACATAACCAAATTCAAATTTAGTATCGACAAAGATTTGATCAAGCTGTGCAAGTTCATCACTGATCAGCTTAAAGCCTTCAACAAGTAATTGCTCATATTTAGCGACATCATCTTCAGATTTGAAGTTAAAAACAGCTAAGTTATTCGTAATATTTTCACGGGTAATATTTACATCATCTACTTCAGGGATCTCAGCAACACCGGTAATAATGCCTTTCGTTGATGGCGTAATTAACACTTCATCTAACTTTTGGTTCGCAGCTAAGCCTTCTGGTAAATCAATACCACAGAAACTACGTGTACCTTTGGCGTAGTCACGCCACATACTGCCAGTAATATATTGGCGCGCAATGGCTTCAACTTTTACTGTACTTGCTTTACGCACAATCCATACATATGGATGTGGAATATCAACAATATGGTTACCAGCAAGACCTGCTTTATCAAATAACTTAAACCAATGAGACGCCACAGAGTTTAGCGCGATGCCTTTACCAGGCACCCCATTTAAACCGTTTTCACCTTGCCAAATACAATCAAACGCAGAAATACGGTCAGAAATAACCATAATAGCTAGCTCAGTTCCTTTTGGAACTTGATAACCTTTTTCATTAATTAAACGAGCACTGTCTTCATCCGTTAACCAATAAACTGAACGCACTTTACCACTGTGTACCGCACCTTTGGTACGGATCGGTAAATCATCGTTTACGTCTAAAACTTTATAGCTAGTCATGCTATCTCCGATAGTATTTGGCATGCTCATGTGAGCACATGTATGGGATTGGGGTTATGGCCGCCTATAATAATCTAGACGCCTTGAAAGCTCAATCATTGCACTATCATCAGCAGCCTGCGGACGTGATAAAAAACATAAAAATTTAAACTTCCAGTAATTTTGCTGTCATAAACATTATTTCGCTATAATAGCGACCTCGCAATAGGAGGTTTTCTTGGATTACTTAGCAGCTACCGCAAACAAAAAATACTTAATGTTTATTTCGCAGAACTATTCGTACGCGATCTTACGCCCATTACAACGGGAGATTTTAGCCCGAGGTGGCGAAGTTCGCTGGTTTTTGTACGGCGATGAAGTAAATCCAAACTTCCTTCACCAAGATGAGATTCGATTATTATCAGTAGATGAGCTCAAAGACTGGCGCCCAGATATCGTGTATGTACCAGGGAATGTGGTGCCGGATTTCATCCCTGGAAAAAAAGTGGCTGTTTTCCATGGTTTCAATTCAGGAAAGCGCATGAATAAAGGTGTTGATAATCACTTTAATATTCGAGGGTGCTTCGACTTATATTGCACTCAAGGGCCAACAACCACGACTACTTTTTTAGAGCTTGCCCAGCAACATGGATTCTTTAAAGTAAAAGAAACGGGCTGGCCGACGCTCGATCCTTACTTTAGTGAGATTGAAAACAATCCATACAAAAATCATGATGACAACAGAAAAACCTTATTGATTTGCTCGACTTTCTCAAAGCGCCTTTCTCTTGCACCTAAATTATACGAACAAATAAAAGCATACAGTGAACAAGGCAAGTGGCGAATTTTGGTGCAATTTCACCCAAAAATGCCAAGCGAGATTGTTGAACAATACAAGGCTCTACAAAACGACAATCTAACCTTTGTCGAGACTGATAACGTATTACCACTATTACAAGCAGCGGATGTTATGCTGTGTGATACCTCGTCTATTTTGCTTATGTTTATCTTACAAAGAAAACCTGTGGTGACTTTTTGTAATCATGGTGCTGGTGAGCATTTAGTTGATATTACAGATGCAGATAAAGTTGCCGAGGCAATTGACTATGCATTGAGTAAGCCTGCGGAATTAATGGCAAAAATCGAACACTTCTGCCAGCAACTGCATCCTTACCAAGACGGCTTATCGAGTCAACGTGTACTTGCTGCTAGCAATGAATTACTATTGAGCAATCCTGCACTTAAGCCGAAACCACGTAATTTTATTCGTAATTTTAAAATGCGCAAAGAGTTAAATTACTGGCGATGGTAACAATTCATAGGTCGTTATGATCACGCTTGAAAATGTGCTTTTTAAATGGCACGCAAAACAACCTGAGCCGACGATCAATATTACTAAGCTAGATATTGATCAAGGCGAACATGTTTTTCTTCACGGTCCGAGTGGTTGTGGTAAATCAACGTTATTATCCCTGCTTGCTGGTGTCACAGTGCCAACACAAGGCAATATCCAGCTTCTTGGTAAAGCGATTAACCAACTGAGCAATAGTAAACGTGACCGTTTTCGTGCCGACCATATTGGCTATATTTTTCAAAACTTTAATTTACTGCCCTATTTATCGCCCATTGAAAACGTGACTTTGGGTTGCCAATTTTCAAAGCAAAGGCAAAAAAACGCATTAAAAAATAGTGCAACAATAGCCGCGGAGGCAAGCCGCTTACTCACTGCTTTAGGACTAAACGACGCCTTGCAACATCAAGCCGTTGCACAGCTGAGTATAGGTCAGCAACAAAGAGTTGCCGCAGCGCGAGCTTTTATCGGCAGCCCTGAAATTATCATTGCAGATGAACCTACCTCAGCACTCGACACGCAAAATCGCCAAGCCTTCGTAAAATTATTATTTGAACAGGCAAACGCAGCAAATAGCACGCTAATTTTTGTTAGCCATGATGAAACATTACAAACGCTATTTACCCGCAGTATCAGCCTTGTTGAGTTACAAGGAGGCACAGATGCTACTCATTAAACTCGCCACAAAAAGTTTATTAAACCGAAAGGCCAGCGCCCTTCTCACCCTGTTTACCATTGCTATCAGCGTAATGCTACTCATGTCGATTGAGCGGGTTCGTGTCGATGCAAAAAGTAGCTTTAGCAATACAATTTCTGGTACTGATTTAATTGTCGGTGCGCGTACCGGTGATATCCAACTACTGCTGTCTTCGGTATTTCGGATTGGCCATGCTAATAATGGTGTGAGTTGGAAAAGCTACCAATACATCTCTGAGCAGCGCGGTGTAAAATGGGCTATCCCTATGTCGCTTGGCGACAGCCATAAAGGTTTAGCTGTACTTGGTACAAATAAAGACTATTTTGAGCACTATCGCTTTGCTAAAAAACAGCCGTTAAGCTTTTCACAAGGTCATGAGTTTAATCATTTATTTGAGGTTGTACTAGGGGCTGAGGTTGCCAATACCCTTGGCTATCAACTTGGTGATGAAGTGGTGATTGCACACGGCATGGGCAATACCAGCTTTCATAATCATGACGATAACCCATTTAAAGTAGTTGGTATTTTAAAACCAACGGGGACACCTGTTGATAAAACCCTGCATATCCCACTTGCAGCAATTGACGCGATTCATGGCGGTCATGCTCATCAGCATGAAGCCGCTCAGGCTGATGCAAATGACCATGACCATGACCATGACCACGACCACGACCACGACCACGACCACGACCAGCATGATGATGTTGATTTAGTTGGCACACCAAAGCAAATAACCGCTTTTTTACTTGGTTTCGATTCACCTCTTTATACCTTACAAGTACGTCGTAATATCAACCAATATAAAGATGAGGCACTGCTTGCCATCATGCCGGGTGTTACTTTGCGTGAACTCTGGGAAATGCTCTCTATCGTTGAAAAAATCTTGCTGTTATTTTCTATTGTTGTGGTATTGATCAGTTTGCTTGGCATGTTAACTAGCCTGCTTTCAAGCTTAAATCAACGCCGCAGAGAACTTGCAATTTTGCGCTCTGTTGGCGCAAGACCTTGGCATATTTTCACCTTGATCAGTGTCGAATCATTACTCATTACAGGGCTTGGCTGCATTGTTGGTATCGCATTATTCTATGCTTTAATGCTACTCGGCGCAGATTACTTGCAAAGCCATGCCGGAATAAGCCTAAATATAGCCTTATTGTCATCCTATGAACTCATGCTTTTAGCTGCGATAATGGTTGCAGGCTTTATTGTTGGGTTAATTCCCGCAACTCGCGCGTATTTCTACTCTCTTGCTGATGGTATGAGTATTAAAATTTAAGGAATGTTATGCCGTTTTTTCGAAAGTTCATCGCTTTAGTCGCATTAGTTGTGTGTGCTGGAGCTAATGCTGGCGCACCTAAAGAAATCTTCTGGGAAGATTTAATTCCAAAAGGTCATGTGCAAATCGATACCCAAGCGCAAGCAAACCATGAAGGCTCTGAGCAAAACTGGGTGCAACCAGACCTTGATGCTCCCGTGGTAAAAGAACTTAATGGTCAATCAGTAAGTTTGCCTGGTTTTGTTGTTCCGCTTGAAGGCGACAGCGAAGTGATCACCGAGTTTTTATTGGTTCCTTATTTTGGTGCATGTATTCACGTGCCACCACCGCCACCAAATCAAATTGTGCATGTCACGATTAAAGATGGCGTGCCAATCGAAAGCCTATACGATGCGATTGTCGTGACTGGCGTTATCAGCACCGAAACCTGGTCTGGTGAAATTGCTCAAGTCGGCTATAAAATGAAAGCCGTTGGTGTAGCACCATTTGAACTCTAATGAAAAAGCACGCCTTGGCGTGCTTCTTCATTGTTATTTTTGACAATTAGAGCAGTACACTGTGCTTCTTTGTCCTAACCTAATTTCTTTTAATGGCTCTTTACACGTTACACATGGCTCACCTTTGCGACCATAAACTAGTAATTGCTGGGCAAAATAACCGGGCTTACCATCACTTTGAGCAAAATCTTTTAATGTTGTGCCGCCTTGCGTGATAGCCGCAGCAAGTGTTTCTTTAATAATAGGCACTAATTGCTGATAACGCTTTAAAGACACCTTGCCGGCTTCTCGTTTCGGGTGAATTCCAGCCTTAAATAACGACTCATTGGCATAGATATTACCTACACCAACTACCACAGCGTTATCCATAATAAACTGTTTAATTGGTACTTTTTTATTTCTAGACTGTTCGTAAACACGCTTTGCAGCAAACTCATCGGTAAGAGGCTCCGGTCCAAGCTTGGTTAGCAAGGTATGACATTCGCCTGGTGCTTGCCATAAGCAGGCACCAAAGCGACGGGCGTCGTTGAGTCTTAACGCTTTACCTGAGGCTAAAATAAATTCGATATGGTCGTGCTTTTTTAATGGCTCATCTGCGCTCACAACTCGTAAGTTGCCCGACATTCCTAAGTGCAAAATAACACTACCCAGCTCACAACCGAGTAATAAATATTTTGCTCTACGCTCCACTGAAGTAACTTTAAGTCCTTGTAATTGATATACATCATCAGGCACAGGCCAACGCATACTGGCGTTATGAATATTTACTTTGGTCACTGTTTGGTTAAGCACATGCGGCGTAATTCCCAAACGGCTAACTTCAACTTCTGGTAATTCAGGCATCTGTGACTCTCTTAAAACGGGTATAACGGAAATAACTTAGCAGCATCAGCTTGTTCAAGCTCAAATACTCGTTGTAACCGCTTATCTAATAAATAGTATTGCTGATCTATGTTGTACAACTGATACACCGCTGGCAACTGCTCCCCGGCTAGCCACACGGAGGCAACATAATCAGCCGATGTCTGTGAAATTTTACTAACAGGGAGACTGGCAATAGTCAGTTTTTGATGTTGCCAAAGTTCAACAAGTTGTTCGAGCTGCTGCTCATCGCCTTGCCATGTGGTTTCTTGCAGTGATTGGCTACGCCAAGAGGTGCCGATACGCTCGATTTTTAATTCTGGAAATGCCATCGCCAAAATAAAGCTTTGCTCTGGGAGTAATGCTTGTACTCCTTCTTCAACAGGCTGTGTATTGAGCTTTTTATGAAGGCCATTGAAGAAAAAAATCATCAATAGCATCGAAATAATCACCACATTATTCCATGCTTTTCGGCTCAAGCGCATCAGTATCTTCCTCAGTTTTCAATATCTTAAAGTGTAACCAAAAAGGACATTAATTGGCAGTTGTAATTGATCAACAAAATTTCATGTCTGTTATGTATCAATCTGTCGATACTTTGCTAAAATATCCGCCAAATTTAAAGGAGTTCCGTCAATGTCAATGTATGTAGTGGGTCATAAGATCCCTGATTCAGATTCAATTTGCGGTGCAATTGCGCTTGCTTACTTAAAAAACCAGATCAATGAACCTGCGATCCCGACGCGTTTAGGTGAAGTATCACCTGAAACACAATTTATCCTAGATAAATTCGGTTTCGAAGCACCTGAGCTAAAACTTAGCTACGCAGGCGAAGACGTTTATATCGTTGACCACACAGAAAAAACACAAGCACCTGATGACATCGATGAAGCACGCGTTGTAGGTGTTGTTGATCACCACAAACTAGGCGACTTAACATCATCAACACCACTTGAGTGTTGGATCCGCCCAGTGGGTTGTTCAAACACTATCATCAAAATGATGTATGACTTCTACAACGTAGAGATTCCAAAAGATATCGCAGGCATCATGTTATGCGCTATCTTAAGCGACACTGTAATCTTTAAATCACCAACGTGTACAACAGCTGATATCAAATGTGTTGAAGCACTTGCTGAAATCGCTGGCATCGAAGATTTCAAAGAACTGGGCATGGAAATGTTCAAGGTTAAATCAGCAGTTGAAGGCACGCCTGCACGTGATTTAGTAATGCGTGATTTCAAAGACTTCAACATGAACGGTAAGCTAGTAGGTATTGGCCAGCTAGAAGTTATCGACCTTGCTGTATTTGATGAGATCAAAGCAGACCTTGAAGCTGACATCGCAAAGCTTAAAGAAGAAGGCGGTCGCCACTCAGTATTACTCCTGTTAACTGATATCATGAAAGAAGGCTCTGAAATGCTAATTGCGTCTGATGACGTATCAGTAATCGAAGCTGCCTATGATGTTAAATCAGAAGACGGTCGCGTATGGTTAGGTGGCGTATTAAGCCGTAAGAAGCAAGTAGTACCACCACTACAAGACGCTTTTGCAAAGATCTAATCTTACGAAATAGATACAAAAAAGCCGATGTTACATCGGCTTTTTTTGTGTCTGAAATTTTCGCGGTAGTTAGATTTGCGTTGCATTACGCTGACGTAACACTTCAAATAAACAAATACCGGTCGCAACTGACACATTTAAGCTAGATACCGTACCAGCCATTGGGATTTTAACTAATAAATCACAATGCTCACGTGTAAGACGGCGCATACCATCCCCTTCAGCACCCATAACAACAGCCATTGGCCCTGTTAGATTTGCATCAAATAACTCAGTATCTGTTTCACCGGCAGTACCAACAACCCAAACGCCTGCATCTTTAATTTCACGTAGCGTACGCGCAAGATTGGTTACTTGTACCAATGGCACTGTTTCTGCTGCACCACACGCTACCTTGCGCGCTGTACCGTTTAGTTTTGCAGATTTATCTTTAGGAACGATAATCGCGTGTACGCCCGCAGCATCTGCACTACGTAAACAGGCACCTAAGTTATGCGGATCAGTAATGCCATCAAGCACCAATAAGAAAGGCGTTTCTTCACGGGCTATGATCTCATCTAGATCTTTTTCATTGTACATGCGCGCCGCTTTTACATTAGCGATAATGCCTTGGTGCTGCTCACCATTTGCTTTATTATCAAGCACTTTACGCTGCATAAATTGTACCGAAATACCGAATTTACGTGCTTGGTCAATAACCGGGTTTAAACGTTTATCTTCACGTCCTTTTAAAGCGTATATTTCTAAAAAGCGCTCAGGCTCTTTTGCTAATATTGCTTCAACTGAGTGAAAACCAAAAATTAATTCATTACTCACGTATTATTTGCTCCTCGGCCATTACGTTTACGGGCATTCTTACCCGGTCTTTTTGCCTTTTTGGTGGCTTTTTTCTTACTCTTCTTTTTGCCAGCTTTTACAGCATCAGCTTGTTTACTATTAGGCTTTTTACGCCCTTTAGAAGGTGAAGACTTGCCACGTTTTTCATTCTCTTTGTCGCCTGATTTTGCCTCAAAGCTGCCTGACTGCGCTTTTTTACCAGGAATTTTACCTGCTTTGAGCTGGGCACGAACACTTGGTTTTGCAGGGGCACTACGGCCACGACGACGCGCATAACGGTCTTGTTGCGCTTCACCTGCTAACACTAAGTTTATGCGTCGCTCATCAAGACTGACAGATGACACCTGAACCGTTAGTTTATCGCCTAAACGATAAACGGTGTGCGTTTGTTCACCAATCAAGCAATGCTTAGCACCATCGTAATGGAAGTACTCATTGCCCAGGTTAGTTACATGGATCATGCCGTCGATTTGTAAATCGTCTAAGCGTACAAATAAACCAAAGTTAGTTACCGATGAGATCACCCCACCAAATTCGTCACCAACATGGTCTTGCATAAATTCACATTTCAGCCAATCTGCGACTTCACGAGTCGCATCATCAGCACGGCGTTCAGTGGTTGAGCACTGCTCACCTAAAATATCAACTTCGTCATCAGTGTAGGCATACTCACCCGATGTTTGCTGACCTTGCGCTTTAAGTACCGCTTTAATTGCACGGTGCACCACTAAATCAGGATAACGACGAATAGGCGACGTAAAGTGGGCATACGCCGGTAAAGCTAAACCAAAGTGGCCAATGTTATCTGGCTGATACACCGCTTGCTTCATTGAACGAAGCAACATGGTTTGAATAAGCTCAGCTTCTGGGCGGTCGCCTAATTTAGTTAACACGTGAGTGATTTCTTTTGGTGTTGGCTCATCAGAAATCGCGGTTTCGATGCCCAGCTCTGATAAAAAGTTTCTGAAGAAACCAAGCTTTTCAGCATCTGGCTCATCATGCACACGATAAAGCGCACTTGCCTCGTGCTTTTCTAATAATCGGGCTGCCGATACGTTCGCTAAAATCATGCACTCTTCGATAAGTTTGTGTGCATCATTGCGAACCACTGGCACGATTGATTCAATCTTACGGTGTGCATTAAACACAAAACGCGTTTCTAAGGTTTCAAACTCAATCGCACCACGCTCTTGGCGAGCAGCTTTGAGTGCCATATACATTTGCTGTAAATCAGTTAAATGTGGCACCATCTCGGCATATTCTTCACGCAGCTTTTCATCGCCTTGTAAAATCGCATTCACTTTCGTGTAAGTAAAACGAGCGTGTGAATTCATCACCGCTTCGTAAAATTTATACCCAGACAACTTACCTGCTTCTGATACTGTCATCTCAGCAACCATACACAAGCGGTCAACTTTCGGGTTCAATGAGCATAAGCCATTCGATAACACTTTTGGCAGCATCGGAATAACTTGCTCAGGGAAGTACACTGAGTTACCACGTTCAATCGCTTCTTTATTCAGAGGCGTGTTCATTCCTACGTAGTGCGACACATCGGCAATGGCCACCCATAAACGCCAACCACCTGATGGTTTGCGCTCACAATAAACGGCATCATCAAAGTCACGGGCATCTTCACCGTCGATTGTAACTAGCGGTAAGTCACGTAAATCAACACGACCTTGCTTTGCTTGTTCATCAACAAATTCACCTAAATGAGCAACTTGCTTTTCAACCGCTTCTGGCCACACATGAGGAATATCGTGATTGCGTAGTGCAACTTCAATTTCCATACCCGGTGCTAAGTGCTCACCTAGTACCTCAGTGACTTTACCTACCGCATTCATATGTCGGCTAGGGTTTTGGGTAATTTGCACCTGCACCATTTGGTTGTGGCGCGCGCCATTTTCACTACCCGGTAGTATCATAATGTCTTGCGTTATGCGTGGGTCTTCAGCCACAACAACTGCAATACCATGCTCAACAAAATAGCGGCCAACAATCGGTGCACGTTCATTGGTTAATACCTTAATGATACGTGCTTCGCATTTGCCGCTAGCGCCTTTGCGATTACCTTTAGCAAGCACAATGTCACCGTGCAACACCATATTCATTTGGTGCTTGGCGATAAACCAATCTTTACTCTCACCTTCAACTTCTAAAAAGCCGAATCCGTCACGATGACCAATGACCTTGCCTTTAACCAAGCCTGATTCATCAATCAATGCGTAGCATTTAAACTTATTGAAATACAGTTGACCATCGCGCTCCATAGCACGTAAACGACGTTTGAACGCAATTTGACGTTCTGTATCATTCACATGTAATTCGTCACAAAGTTGTGTGAAGTTTGCTGGTTTGGCACGAGATTCTAAGTGAGTAAGTATAAACTCACGGCTAGGGACGGGGTTTTCGTACTTTTCTTGTTCTCGACTGAGATTTGGATCCTGTTTTGACATTCACTATCTTGTTAGTTGGTTATGTTGTTATTTTAACCCATAACCTAACAATGAGACAGGCAAAAGCTATGAAACTTTTAAGAAATTAATTAAACCTGTTTTCGCACTCAAACTTGCTCAATAATTTAATAGCAAAATTAAGGACCTTATAACCACCCTTTTCTCTTTGCAATTCTAGCAGCGTCGATACGGTTACTTGCATTTAATTTACTAATCGCCTCTGACAAGTAATTACGTACGGTTCCCTCACTTAAGTATAATTTAGCTGCAATCATTTGCGTTTTTAACCCCTCTGCAGCTAACTTTAATGATGCCCGCTCTTTTTCAGTTAGTGGGTCTCTATCATCTAAAGCACTTAAAACTAATTCAGGATCTATCACTTTATGCCCAGACATGACTTTTTTAAGTGCTAGAATTAAACTATCACTTGATGCCTCTTTAAGAATAAACCCCTTTACACCAGCATCTAAAGAGCGCCTGATATAGCCTGCTTTAGAAAAAGTAGTCATGATTACTATACGACTTTCACTCTTTTCTATTGCCAATTTTTCAGCAAGTTCAATTCCTGATAACTCCGGCATTTCAATATCTGTAAGAACGATGTCAGGTTTACACTTTGGTATTTCAGCAAGCGCCACCTTGCCATTTTCAGCCTGACCAATTACTTGAACATTTTCATCAAGGCCTAAAAGAGCAGCAACAGCTCCTCTAACTAACGCTTGATCTTCAACAAGATAGACTCTTATCATTCTGCCCGCTCCGATTTAATACTCAAAGGCAATTTAATAAATGCAACGAACTGTTGATTACAAAAACTAAACTCGGCCTTTCCCCCTAGCTGTAGAGATCGCTCTTTAATTCCCGATAGACCATTTCCAAGTGTAATTTGGCTAGTTTCATTTGCATTATTTTTCATTTTAATGTCAACACTATCCAGTGTTTGTAATATTGATATTTCACAATATTTAGCACTACTGTGGCGCAATATATTGGTTACAGCCTCTTTAATTATTAGGTTAACAACTCCTTCTAATTTTGCCGGCAAGTCAACAACCTTAATATTACGAATAACTTTGAAGCCACTCTCCTCTAACCGAACAATTAACCTATTAATTTGTGTATCTATATCCAATTCTTTTAAATCAGTTACAACTTTTCTTACATCGCTTAATAGCTCCCTAGCCAACTCCGCAACCTGAAAAATTTCCGACCTTGCTTGAGCCTGTCTATTAGCTTGACTTAATTTGCTCGCGAGCTCCGCTTTTAAAGCGATTGAAGATAAAGAATGGCCTAACACATCATGCAAATCTCTAGCTATGCGCTCTCGCTCTGCAATTGCTGCAAACTGCTCTAACTGTTTGCTATTTTGCTTTTCTCGGCGTTTATGGAAAAATTCATTACGCCCTGCAATACCATAACTAAATAAAGCGACAAGCAATATAAGAGAACCACTGAGAAAGTACTCAGCATAATTTTCATTGATTATCTGGCTACTAGATAGCAAAGCTAAAAGTAGTATCGAAATTGCAAAAATACGCGCACGGTTCGAAAAGTTATAGCCTACAATATATGCTACAAAACCAAATAAAGTCGCGGAGCCAACTGTTAGATAACTAGCAATGACACAAACCAAAATAAGCGACATTAGCTGCAGCCAAACTTGTTCTGTTCCTCTTTGTGTTGCTTTCACATACAAATAAATAAAAATTAAGTACAACAGAACAATCGTGAACATCTGCATAAAGTCAGTGCTTTCAATTTGGAAAATACTCGGAAGCAAATAGAATCCCGAAAAAAGCAGTGGCCCCCAATTCCAAAAAGAGGTCAAATTCGTTTTTTTATCCTTAAGCCGACTATTTAACATATCACTTGCTTCTTTTAGTTGGTTTGAAATTTTAGCCCAATTATTCCGACTAAAATTAATATAATACAGATTATCTGAAATATCGTAATAGACTCTCTAAGCCATATCACACTAAATATTGATACCCCAACAGTACCAATACCGACCCAAATCGCATAACTAATCCCGAGAGGTAATGACTTTAAAGCAAATGACAAAAAGGCAAAGCTGGCCCACATAGCTGCAAATGTAACAACTGAAGGCCATAGCTTAGTAAAGCCATTTGACTGCTTCATAGCAAGTGCCCAAATAACCTCAAAAATTCCTGCAATTAATAAACTTATCCACGCCGCATTATTCATTTTTATTCCTCCAGAAAGTAGAAGCTTAACTATTACTTTTTCTACTTGCCGGAATAAGTGAATTTTGTCATTGATTGAACTGACAATTGTCATAAAAAAGCGATGAAACTTTTAAGAAATTGATTAATTCTGCCAAAAATGAAGCTTTGATATTCTTTGCAACAAACACTCTGTGTTAATATTTTCGGAAAATAACAACAAGCTAACATAATTATATGGATATTAACTTAACCCACTACCTCGCAACGATGGCCTATAACAGCGCCTATATTGGTCTATTCATTGCGATCATAGCCGTTGCAAAACTGTCGTATAACTTAGCAACCCCTTATAACACCACCAGCCAGTTAACCGATAATGCCAACAGTGCCTTAGGTTTATCTATTGGTGGCTATTTAGGGGCAATTACCATTATTTATGGCTTTGTTTTAGCTGGGCCTAGTCAAGGTTTGCTAAGCGATTTGATGAATGTATCTCTGTACAGTGTATTAGGTATGGTACTGCTAACCTGCTCACGTATTTTGAATGACAAGTTACTGCTGCGTTTGTTCTGTAACCAGGAGCAATTAATTAACCAACAAAACGAGGCCGTAGGCTTAGTACAAGCGGCAAACTATATGGCTGCAGCGCTGATCATTGGTGGTGCATTAACCGGCGAAGGCAGCTGGTTATCGGCCATTGTGTTTTATTTTTTAGGGCAACTAATGCTGATCATTTTTGCCAAAGGCTATGATCACCTCACTGCTTTTAATCTTCACGAACAGCTCGAAAAAGGTAACAAAGCCGTAGCGCTTAGCTTTTCTGGCACCATGTTGGCGCTAGCTATTATCTTGTGTCATGCGCTCATTGGTGGCTTTCATACTTGGCAACAAAGCTTAAGCTTATTCTTTATTGACGCATTATTTGGCTTTTTAATTTTACCAATTGTGCGTTACCTCGTTGATAAAATTATCTTTAGCAAAATTTCACTCGACCAAGCAATGTACGACAAAAACACCGCCGTAGCGGTTATTGAAAGCAGCATTGCAATCTGTGTTGCTGTTATCATCACTATCGCTATTTAAGCTTATTTATGGAGTAATGGATGAACATCTATAAGCTTTTTATTATTGCCGCTATCACATTTGTTGTTTGCTTAGTGATACGTGCAGATCTACAAGCGCCACTTATTAGTGGCCAATATGGCAACTTTAAAGACTACGACGGACAAGACAAACCTTACCTATTTACAGTGCCAGAAGATGGCCAAATGATGCGCTTAGAAATTAAAGGCAGACTGCCTTTAAACTCATGGAAAGCCATTGATATCGAAATTTTTGACCCTGATGGTAACTACTTATTTAGTTACTCTGATGAACTTTGGGCAGAAACCGGACACGATTCAGATGGTAAATGGACTGAGTACCGTGATTATACTCATCACGATGTCCACTTCCCTAAGAAGGGGCAATATAGCGCCTACGTCAGTAGTACGTTTGGCCCAAATAAGCGTGCCGAACATTTTAGTTATACGTTTCGTATTATCCCAATCAAAGGTAACAGTAATTTCATGTTACCGCTGTTATGGATTTCTGGCTTCATCGGCGGTGTAGCGCTATTTGTAATGCTGCATCGTTTAGAAGCTGAGCGTGAAGGCTCCGATATTACTTATAAACCAATCAATAAGTTAAACCCTGAGGCTATAAAAGCAATGGAATCGCGCATCTCTGTTTGGCCTATTGTGTTACTTTTTTTAGCACCCGTGCTCTTCTTTTCCTTCTTGGCATATAGCAAAGGTGACAAAGAGCAAGATTGGCAAGTTTACTCCTATCACCACCTCACGATAAGCGTTGATAAACAATTGCGTGAGCAAAGTATTGGTAGTGCAGGTTTCCGTTCACGAGGCGGCCCTGGTGGTAAATAAGTCAATTCGCGAAAGCCACATTTTACTGTTTAGTATTTTTGTTGCTGGCCTTTGCTCAATTATCTATGAGCTACTGATCGCAACAACGGGTGCCTACTTTTTGGGTGATAGCATCACCCAATTTTCTCTGACGATTGGCGTCTATATGGCGGCAATGGGCATAGGCTCTTATTTTTCGCGTTTTGTGCCCGATAAACCATTGCTAGCTTATTTTATTGGTTTTGAGTTAGCGCTTGCGTTACTCGGTGGTTTGAGTGTGCCCTTGCTGTATTTCTGTTATGCGTTTGGTTTACCACTGCAAGCCATTAGTATTTTACTCATCACGCTAATAGGGATTTTGATTGGCTTAGAAATTCCGCTATTAAGTCGCCTAATGGAAAAACATTATGCGCTAAAAGCAAACCTCGCCAATGTGTTATCTATTGACTACTTTGGCGCCCTACTTGCGACTTTACTGTTTCCTTTTCTATTTTTACCTTGGCTTGGGGTTTTTAAAACAGCGTTAAGTTTTGGCTTAATGAATCTAAGTATTGCGCTGTTATTGCTGTGGTACTTTATCGACCATATCAGCCCAAATCGTCGAAAAGTGCTTAGGCTCACGCTTGTTTTAGTTAGCTTAATATTGGTGCTTTGTTTATTTGCGAGTAAACAGCTCACCCATCTTTGGCAAAGCCAAATCTACGATGACCGTGTTGTACACTCAGAACAAACGCCCTATCAGCAAATTGTACTGACTCGTCATAAAGATGATATTCGGCTTTATTTAAACGGTGGCTTACAGTTTTCATCGATTGATGAGTATCGCTATCACGAAGCGCTTATTCATCCCGCTATGGTGCGCCATGGTAATGCAAAACGTATTCTAATTTTAGGTGGTGGCGATGGCTTGGCGGCCAGAGAGCTTTTGAAATACCCGCAAATTGAGTCTGTTACTATAGTCGATTTAGACCCTGCAGTAGCTAGGCTTGCGCAAACTAATCACAACCTGACAACTCTTAACAAGCACTCACTCAGTGACCCTAAAGTGACGGTTATTCATCAAGATGCTTATGTGTTTATTGAGCAAAGCGAACAGCTGTTCGATATTATTTTTATTGATTTACCTGATCCAAAAGCAATCAATTTAGCACGGCTTTACAGTCAGCAGTTTTATCAACTAGTAAAAACACGATTACCAAATAACGGTATTGTAGTGACCCAGGCCACCAGCCCATTTTTTGCGAAACACGCATTTTGGTCTATCAATAATACGCTCAGTGCAGCAGGCTTTGCGCACACCTTGCCTTACCATTTGAATGTGCCCTCTTTTGGCGAATGGGGATTTGTTATGGCTTGCAACTTGATGTGTAGTAACCAACAAGTATTACCGGTTAAAACCCGCTTTTACCGCCCAGAAAATGACGCACAATTGTTCATTTTTACCCCGGATATTAGCGCTAACAATGAAAAAGTATCGACGCTTGATGAGCCTAATGTGCTGCACTATTACTTGCAGGGATGGAAATATTGGAACTAAACGAATGGATTAGCCCATTTGGGGAGTTTACAAAGTAAAGGATTACCGTTACAAAGAGAGTTAATAACAACAATAACAAGGTTTGTAATGCAGGCGCACAAACAGAGCCTAATATACTTACATATTGCAGTACTCCTATTTGGGGGGACTGCATTATTCGCTAAACTAGTCAGCCTAAGTGCATTAGATATTACCGTTTACCGAACAGCAATTGCTGGCTGTGCCTTACTGATCTTACTTACAATTCAACACAAAGCGATTAAGCTTCACTCGCGTCGTGACTACCTTATAGCCTTGTTACTTGGCGTCACTGTTGGAATACATTGGCTCACCTACTTCGCAGGTATGCAACTAGCAGGTATTGCAGTCGGTATGATTGCCTTTTTTACTTACCCTGTTATCACGGTATTTTTAGAGCCTTTATTTCATGGAAGTAAACCACAGCTCAAAGATATTTTTAGCGCCTTGGTGGTGATGCTTGGTATTTATTTACTTATTCCTGATGCCAGCTTAGGCAATGATGTCACCCTCGGTATTGCTATTGGTATTTTGTCTGCGTTCTTTTTTGCGTTTCGAAATATCGTTCATAAGCGTTACTTTAGCCAATATAGCGGCCCACAAACCATGCTTTACCAAACTTGGATCGCCTGCATTATGCTGTGTGCCTTTGTCGAGGTACCGCCATTACAAGTTGATACAATAAATTGGCTGCTATTAATTACTGTAGGGGTTATTTTTACAGCAGCACCGCATTCACTGTTTGCAGCAAGCCTAAAAAACTTATCAGCTTCAACCGCTGGTTTGATATCCTGTTTGCAGCCTTTATACGGTACGTTTTTCGCTTTTTTAATTTTGCATGAGCAACCTTCAATTAGCACTCTTATTGGTGGCGCACTAGTTATTAGCGCCGCTTTTTATGAAACATGGTCAGTGACTCGTAGGTATAAGCAATGATGAAAGTATTCGCTCACAGAGGTGCCAGTGGTACCTACCCAGAAAATACTCAAGCGCCATTATCGCCGCTGTTGATTTAGCAGTAGATGGCATCGAAATTGATGTGCAAAGCTGCCTTGATGATTACATGATTATTCACGACACTTGGCTTGATCGTACAACTTCAGGTCGCGGTAAAGTAAACGCCTGCTCAAAAGAGCAAATTCAACAATACGATGCAGGCAATGGCGAATGCGTGCCCACTTTACAACAGGCAATCGATTGGGTTGGTAATAAAACTTTACTTAATTTAGAGCTTAAACATACTTTTTCGTTAGACAAGTTTGTAGAGCTTATTGAGTCAAATGTCAGTGCAGGGAAAATATCTCGGGATAACCTGTTAGTCTCTTCATTTGATCACCACCAACTGATGTGGCTAAAGCAAAAACTGCCGTGGGTAAAGATTGGTGCACTTACCGCTTCTATCCCAATTAATTACAGCGAGTTTGCGCAAAAACTGCATGCCTATAGCATTCATGTAGATAAAAACTTTATAAACCATGAGTTTGTTGCTGACGCAAAACAACGCGGCCTTCAAGTTTATGCTTACACGGTCGATAAAGTGGAAGATATCGAATTAATGCTAGAGTATGGCGTAGATGGTATTTTTACTAATTTTCCGTGCCATGCACAAATGACACTGCAGTCACTGTAACTCAACAAAACTAAGCTATACTGTTGAATTATGTGACATTGAATAATAAAAAATTACGCCAAAATGAATCAACACAACACCTTAATGAGTAGCTATATGCGCATTTATAATTTTATCGAACAAACATTCTTTTACACTCTTACACGTAAGATTGTCGGTAATTTAGGTTTTGTGTTTGCGTTTCAAGCTACTACTTTAATCTGGCTTTATAGCAGCCTGTCAGAGCAACAAGTTGGCATGGGACTATTTTGGTTAATGACCTTTGTTATCATCGCGAGCTTTATTTTTACTATTTTCTACATGCGCTTTTTAATTGTGCGCCCAGTGCAAGCAATGCGCGATACACTTGAGCAAATCAACCGTCATGATGCAGATTTATCTGCCAAGTTACCGCATTTTACCTACGATGAATTTCGTGATTTAAGTGAGCAGTACAATACCTTTACAGTTCATTTAGCAAATCTATTAGCCACCACATACCAAAGTGCACAAGCCAGTGCAGATAGTAGTTCAAAGATGACTCATTCAATGCAGCAAACCGCAGAAATGAGCCACCAGCAAATCAAGTTTAGCCAAACCATTACTGATTCGAGTAACCAAATAACTTCAAGCCTTGAGAATATCTCAGCGAACACTGATAGCGTGCACCATGTTAATAGTGAGCACTTAAACTTTGTAAAACACTCAGCCACTGAGTTATCAGCATTAGTTAAAAAGGTCGCGATGATTAGCCAAATTTTGGGTAACTTCTCAGCAACTGTGTCTGGCCTAAAAGAAAACAGCGAGAACATTCGCGCCATTTTAAAAATGGTAGAAGAGTTTTCTGACCAAACCAATTTACTTGCACTGAATGCTGCAATTGAAGCGGCACGTGCAGGTGAAGCTGGCCGAGGCTTTGCCGTGGTTGCCGATGAAGTTAGATCACTATCGGTTAAAGTAAACGACGCAACCCGCCAAATAACCGATTTTATTAATCAAATGAATAGTCTGGTTAGCGAAACCAATAAAGAATCTGAGCAACTAATTAACCACTCGAGTGAAGCTGAAACAGCGATTAGCAATACCTCTACAGGCTTTAGTAATATGCTTAGCGAATTTGAGCAAAACCAACAACAACTACAGCAGATTGTTAGTGCGGTGCATTTACTAGAGCAAACTCAAACCCACACTCATCAAACTGTTGAGCAAATAGTTGCTCTGGGTGAACAAGCAAAACAGCAGATTGATGAATCACTCGCTGACTGCCAACAATCACACAAACTGAGCCAACAAACCCAAGAGCAATTAAAACGCTTTGTGTAATCGGCTTTTAACTGCTGCTCTGAGTCAAACTATGTTAAAGTAGCCGCTTCTTGGCTACTTTTTTATTGACCGTGACAACACCCGCTATTGATTATGAACAACTCGCACTGCAAATAAAGCAATGGGGTAAAGACCTTGGCTTTGCAGAAGTCGGGATCACTGATATTGACCTAACGAAACATGAAGCTCAACTGCAGCGCTGGTTAGATTTAGGCTATCACGGTGAGATGGAATACATGGCAGCCCATGGTATGAAGCGAGCACGCCCCGCAGAGCTGGTACCTGGCACGCAGCGAGTCATCTCAGTAAAAATGAACTACCTACCGCCTGATGCAAGCTTTGCTAGGAACCTCAAGCAAACAGATAAAGCGTACATCAGTCGCTATGCATTAGGTCGTGACTATCATAAATTAATTCGCAACCGCCTAAAAAAATTAGGCCAACAAATAGAGCAGCATATAGGCCAGCTAGGTTTTCGTCCTTTTGTTGATTCAGCCCCCGTGCTTGAAAGACAACTAGCCGAAAAAGCAGGCTTAGGCTGGCGTGGTAAAAACAGTTTGCTAATCAATAAAGAAGCGGGCTCTTGGTTTTTCTTAGGGGAGCTGTTTGTTGATATCCCCCTGCCTATTGATGAAGAAAATAGCTTTGAGGGCTGTGGTAAATGCGTTGCCTGTATGACACTGTGCCCAACCGGCGCGATTGTCGAGCCTTATGTAGTTGATGCCCGCAAATGTATCTCTTACCTTACCATTGAATTGCAAGGCGCTATTCCTGAAGAGTATCGCCCACTGTTAGGTAATCGCGTTTATGGCTGTGATGACTGCCAATTAGTTTGCCCATGGAATCGTTATGGTCAGCTCACCGATGAAGCTGACTTTCATCCAAGAAAACAACTTAAAGATCAAGACTTACTGACTTTATTTGCATGGGATGAAGCAACCTTTCTTAAAAATACCGAAGGCAGCCCTATACGCCGTATTGGTCACGAGCGCTGGTTAAGGAACCTCGCTGTCGGATTAGGTAACGCTGATTACAATGAGCAGATAATTGAGGCTTTAGAGCAAAGATTAACAACCGCTAGCGCTTTGGTCGCTGAGCATATTGAATGGGCGCTTGATCAGCAAAAAAATAAGCGCCAGTTAAAGCTTCGTAAAACTGCGCGCTTAATTCGCATTGTTGAAAAAGGCCTACCCAGAGATGCTTGATAGCTTAAGTTGTAACTTACTGCTTTAATAATTGCGATAAATCATTTTCAATCTCTTTAAAGGCCGCTTTTACTCCCTGAACTGACTCTTCACGTGCAACAGAGTTTTGAATGGTTTCGTCGACCTTTTGATAGATAAAAACCTCTTGGTCCTCATCTAAGCCCATGGTCGGAATACGTCGTTCTAAGTCTTCTTGGAGCTGCTTAAATACAGCCTCGTTATTTACACGATTTTCATTTAGAAGTTCGATGAGTCCCGAAAACTTGCTGTGAACTTTACCTACAGCATCATTAAGTTGTTGCTGTTGTCTGAGCAATTCTTTTTTTGTGATGATCGCTTTAAGCTGCTGCTCTGTAACACTGACTAAAAAGCAAATATGATCCCGAATTCGACCATGCTTATCAGGGTCTTGGTCTGGCATATTTAAGATTAGTAAGCTGATCATGTCGTAATTGACTAAAATTCGATTCGAAAATTCATGGAGTCGGCCTTTATTTTTGAGCATTTCAAATAACTCAATAACGATTGGCGAACACATGCCCGAAATTGAAAAGTGCTCAATGCCAGACTCTAAGCGAAACTCAACATTGCTTTGTAAATCAAATGAGCTTAGACAGTTAAGCAGAGCCTTGCCCAGCTCTTGCTCATCTTCAATAGCACCTATATGCTCGATATAGTTGACTATTTGCCCCATTTCACTGCTGTTCGCCATGGCATTAAATGCTGTTGAAGTCGCATCTTCAACTTGTTGCTCTAGCGATTCTTTTTCTATCAATACTTGATGTAAGTGCTGCAGTTTAAGCTTTAATTCTTCATGCCCGAATGGTTTAACTATATAGTCCTCAGCTCCGACTGAATAGCCTTCCATACGCTCTTCAACCGTTCCTCTTGCTGAAACAAACATAACGATGATTTTCTCGGTATTTGGATTCTCTTTTAGTTTTCGACAAACATCATAACCACTCATTTGTGGCATACTCACATCAAGCAGAATAACCTGAGGATCAAACTCTTCAACTACTGCCAAACACTCTGGACCGCTACTGACCATTTTCAGTTCAAAGTCGAGCTCTTCAAGAATCTCTTCAATAATTTCTAAGTTAAATGGTTCATCATCGACGGCTAAAACTCTCTTTAAGGCCATGTCTAACACTTCCGTTTTATTAATTTAACTTTACAGATCTATCTTCATTCGCTAAGTGTTGAGGTAGATCTATCCTCAATGGAAGCTTTACTAAAATAGTTGCACCTCCATATTCATTATTTCTTGCCGTAATCGTTCCTTGATGTAAGGCTACAAATTCACGACAAATAGCTAAACCAAGTCCTGTACCTCCAGCACCACTATTGGTTTTACTACTTTGCTCAAACTTCGCAAAAATTTTCTCAAGTTCAGACTCGGGAATTCCTATACCACGATCTATTACTGATATTTCAGCCATTTCATTATTCATAGTTAGCTGAATATCTATCTCACTGGCAGGCTCACTAAATTTAAGTGCATTACCAAGCAGGTTGCGCATTATTTGGTTTATCTGCTCTTCGTCACAATCGAGCAAAATACTTTTCTCAAAGCCAATTAAACGAATAGCAATATTTCTCTCAAGAGCAGTCCCAGAGACATCATCAATACTGGTTTTTATAATACTGCTAAGGTTATGTTTTTGCGGATTAAAGGGAAATTTACCAACATCCAGTTTTGAAAGATCAAGCAAATTATTAAGCAGTGACAATAAGCGCTCACCACTTTGTTCTATACGCGATAAATACTTATTTAACTTGTCTTTACTCAGATCATTGTTGGCAACTTTATCAAGTCCAAAACGAGCAAAACTTAAGATTGAATGCATTGGCGTTCTGAGTTCATGAGACATATTCGCTAAAAATTCAGACTTACTTAAGTTTGCAGCTTCAGCCACATCTTTTGCGTGCTCTAGTTGAGCTGTTCGCGCTTTTACCTCTTCTTCAAGCAAATCTTTTGCTTCAAGTAGCAAATCTTCCTTTTCTTTTAAGTGTGTAACGTTTTTAAAGATCCCCGCTAACGCAATCTCGCCGTGATGATCTATTTCATTAAACGATCCCACTAATGGAATATCATTGCCATCTTTTTTAAGCATTCTTAGATCACAGCTAAATTGGCGGTTTTTACTTAGCGTCGTAATTTTTTCTTTAATACGTGTTATTGAAGGCGCATCAAAAAAATCAAATATCGAACAGCTTTCAAATTCATGGTGCTGTTTATCAAATAATTGTTCACAGGCATCGTTGGTTTCGATCACCTTTCCGCATCGTTCAAATAAAATAATAGCGTCGGGAGTATGCTTAAAAATAACTCTTAATAAACTGTCCTTTTCTATAAGCGCATCAACGGTACTCTGCAGTCTTTCAACGAGTTCTGAATTATGACGTTTGAGAAGCTCTGTTTGCCATAGTTTATGAACTGATTGCAATAAACCATTATCATCAATCGGTTTGATCAAAACATCTTCAACACCCTGACGAATGGCAGCAACCATGGAAACTTGATCAGGCTTTGAGGTATACAATAAACAACGACTTTCAGGCTGCAACGACTTCAGCTTTATAAACAATTCAAGCCCTGTTCCATCTTCAAAAGTAAAATCACTAATCAATAAATCAATTGCATGCTCATGAATTAACTCCATTGCAAAGCTCATGTTATCAGCGGTGATGGTTTTGATATGCGCGCCCTTTAAGTTTTGCGCTATTTTTTGTAACCGGTCGGGACAATGATCAACGAGCAATACAGTAGGAAGTTTGAGGATATTGTCGCTGTCTAATTCTAATATTCCCTCTAGAAGCGTGCTTATCTCTTTATTTGCGAAAAAAGGGTATATAACAACGGCATTAGGTAAGAGACGGTTAATTTCACTAAAATGTTCAAGTAAGTCACTGCGTTGTGCTTTCGGTGCGAGTAATAAGAAATGCTCTTGAGAAAAGTCATTCATTAGTTCTTCAATGATACTTGTTGGCACCCCATGTGAAGCAGCAACGAGATCATATTGCTGTTTTAGAACGGTATCATCTATCATTGAAAAGTGTAATAGCTCAACTTCGCAACCGATAAGCTCGAGTAGAACTTTTACACGCATCGCAAGTACACTATTACTATCAACTATTAATATTTTTCGCACCGTAAATAAGACTCACTATAAAAACCGACCTTTTTAGCGTAGTCTAAAAATCTTTTACCGCACAATTTACACCGTATTTTTTTACTAGTTTTTGAGAAGGTTAAGGCTGCAAGTGCTTACCCAAAATTGTCAAGCCATAAGCTTTATCATCCATAATTGCAATTTCTGGAAGCTCTCCCCAAACCTTGTATTCAAAACGATTAAACAGTTTTATGCTCGGTAGGTTATGGCTGAAGATAAAAGCTAACAATACCTTGATATTAAGTGTTTTTGCATGCTGTTCTGAAAATGTAAGCAATTGTTTACCTAGCCCTTGCCCTTGAGCCTGCTGGGTGATGTAAATACTAATCTCAACCGTGCCATCGTAAGCTGGGCGGCCATAAAAAGACTTATAACTTAACCAAGCAATTACTTTACCTTGTTGCTCAAAAACAAAGATAGGTCTTTTTTCTGTATGGCTATCAAACCAAGCTTGTTTGTCTGCAACCGATACCTCTTCGGTATCTGCAGTTACCATTCGCCCAGGGATGGTTTCGTTATAAATCGCGACTATGTCAGTTAAATCGTTTTGTGTTGCTTTGCGAATCGTCATAAATAGCTGAAATTAAATGATCACTTTGCTGCATATTAGCGTATATTCATCACAAATAACTAGCGGGAAATAACTATGTATAAATATGCTTTGTTACTTGCAGCAGGCCTAATAGCAACTAACCTTGCAGCACAAACCACTGAGGCTACGCAAACTGCTAAAGCAAATAGCCAATGTGATGATTTTACCAATGTCACTATGAGAAAGTTACGCTCAAAAGAGTCAATTAACTTCTGCGAATTCAAAGACAAACCACTGCTCATTGTAAATACCGCTAGTAATTGTGGTTTTACCGGCCAGTTTGAAGGCTTAGAAGCCATTCATAAAGAATATAAAGACCAAGGCTTAGTAGTACTAGGGTTTCCATCAGATGACTTTTTCCAAGAAGAAGACGATGAAAAAGACACTGCAAAAGTATGTTTCATCAATTATGGCGTAACCTTTAATATGCTGGCTACCAGTGCCGTTCGCGGTAGCGATGCAAACCCGATATTTAAACACCTAAACGAAGCAACTAGCTCACCTAACTGGAACTTTTACAAATATTTAGTGTCTGCTGACCGTAAGACAGTGCAGCGCTTTAATAGTAAAACTAAGCCACAATCGCAAACTTTACGCGATGCAATTGAAGCTGAGCTAACTGCAAAATAAATTTAATTTTTCGTTCGGTAAATATTGAACTAAACTAGTGATTTAATACTAAAACACACATTAGGGAGATGTTATGGCAGTAGCCAGTGCAAGACACATTCTCGTAGACAGTGAAGCTCACTGTTTGGATTTAAAGCAGCAAATTGAGCAAGGAGCTGACTTTGCAGAGCTTGCTCGTGCTCATTCTAATTGCCCATCAGGTCAAGATGGTGGTGCATTAGGTGAGTTTGGCCCTGGCATGATGGTTCCAGAGTTCGACAAAGTCGTTTTCTCTGCACCAATAAACCAAGTACAAGGCCCAGTGCAGACCCAGTTTGGTTATCATCTTCTAGAAGTAACAAGCCGTACTGACTAATTTACAAATCGATTTCAAAAAGCCGCTTCATAGCGGCTTTTTTTTGCGAAGGATCTCAAAATGAAACTTTTAGGCTCGACCACCTCACCTTTTGTGCGCCGTATTCGGATTTGGGCTGCACTTAATAACCTAGCTATTGATTTTATTAATTTGGATATTTTCTCTGAGCAAGACAGACAAACCATGATTGCTCATAACCCTGCCAGAAAAATTCCTGTATTAATCGACCATGATTTTACCTTATGTGATTCCAACTCCATTATTCGCTATCTGCTCGAAAAAGCAGATCAGCCATTACTTAGCTGGCAGCAAGAGAACTACTTAACCATTATCAATGCCTGCAATGATTCACTGGTAGAAATTTTACTTTGTCAGCGTTCAGGGTTTGATACCAGCAGCGATAAACTATTTTTTAATTTACAGAATGAACGAATTGTTGAAACATTAGCCTATTTAAATACTCATTTATCGGAGCCAGTATTTAAAAGCTGTGAATACCTCAACATCAGTTTATACTGCTTGCTAGATTGGATCCGCTTCCGCGAATTAACTGATTTTAGCCAACTAAATAACTTAGTTGATTTTTATCATAAATTCGCCGATAAAGCGGCAGTACAACAAACAGATCCACGAAAATAAAGATAAGGGTTACGCAAATGAGCGATATCGAAATTGAATCAGAATTAGTTAGCTTTGTAGAAAAAGTTCGTTTGAACGAATCTATGTGGGCACTCGGTGCCGAAGATGGTGGTTTTGTTGTCTGTGAATCAAACCAATTTAGCGACACAGATGTGCTATTACTTTGGGGCACTGAAGACGCTGCAAAAGCACAATGTAAAGATGAGTGGCAAGACTATACCCCTGTTGAAATTGGCCTAGACGAATTTCTTGATGAGTGGGTTGAAGACCTTAACGAAGATGATGCGCTTGTTGGTTTAAACTGGAACGATGATCAAGTATGCGTTGAAATCGAACCGGTTGGTTTAGCTAAAGCTCTTTGCGATTAATAGCAATCCCTAAGCTTATAACGACACGGCCGTATTTATGGCAGTGTCGTTAAGCTGGAAACTTGATACTTATCAGGTATACTCTTCGACACATCTTTATTATCAAGGTATTAGGTTGAAGTCCCATCTTGGTCGCAGGCCCTTTTCGGCCATGGAATTACATACCCTGTATAATGGTTACATTTATGGTGATCAGCGTTTAGCACGTGAACAAGCTAAGCATTGGCACTTTTGGCTGCCTTTATTTGCTTATTATACTGGTGCCTACAGCGATGAAATTGGCCATTTAACCCTAGATAACATCGTCACCCTTGATGGCATTCGCTGCTTTGATTTTCATACACATGGCAAGATAAAACCCCGCTATGTGCCTATCCATAATGCATTACTCGATGCTGGACTTGATCAATACTTAGACTTTTTAACAGATCAAAATCAACAACGACTAATGTTTGATTTACCTGCAAAATCAGGTCGCTATAGCGAAAAAGTACGCATTTGGTTTTCGGGTGAAGGTGAACGCGCTGGTTATTTGCAAAAGTGTGCTATTCCTACTGTTGATCAGCAAGGTATGAAAACCGCAATTAGTAGCTTACGGCTCAACTTTGAACAACAAGTGCGAATTCATGCACTGCAAGCCAACTGCAAAGACGCCTTTAACTACTTGCTTGGTTTTAAAGATTTCAACGAACAACGCTTTGCTGATATACAATTATTAAATACCGTGCTGCAAAACGTCCGACAAATAAACCCGCAACTGCATTGGCTGCGTTTCATTGACCGCCATAATTAGCTGACAAACTTTGTTACTAACTATTTATTACTGTTCAAATTAAAACCTGATAGCATAGTTATTCGCCCCTCATAGCAGGTGCCTTTCTAACAACAAAAAATCAGGGATACTTATGTTCTTAAAAAGCCTATTAACGGTGAGTGTTGCACTTGCTGTTAGCTCTGCCCATGCCAATGAATATGTTATCGAAAAGCTTGCCAAGCCCAGCTCACAACAAGTAGAACTTACGCTTGATCCTGCCAAAGACAATTTTTCTGGTCATACCGAAATTGCTTTAGAGGTTCTAAAAGCAACCAATTATATCGAATTAAACGGTATTGATTATGCGGTTAGCATGGCGAAAATTTTAGGTGCAGAAAACTGTGACCTAAGTGCTGAAATGCTAAAAACAGGCAAAGTTAAATTCACTTGTGAAGAAAAAATCCAACCAGGTAAATACACTTTAAAAGTTGATTTTACCGCCCCTTATAACCGCCAAAGTGTTGGTTTATATAAAACTTTAGATCAAGGCACACCTTATCTTTTCACGCAATTTGAAATGAGCGATGCGCGTCGTGCATTCCCGGTTTTTGACGAGCCAAGTTATAAAATTCCATTTCAGCTAACTATCACAGCGCCAACATCACAAAAAGTGTATGCCAATACACCGGTTTTAAAAACCAAAGTTGATGGCGATATGACAACGCACTTTTTTGACAAAACGCCTCCTATTCCTTCTTACTTAGTCGCCATGGCTGTGGGCCCGTTTGAAGAGCTTGAAATTAAAGGCATGCCAATTCCTGGCCGCGTACTGACTCCACAAGGCAAAATTCACCTTGCTGATTACGCAAAAGAAAATATGCCGCGAGTGTTAAAAGCCCTAGAAGATTATTTTGGCATTCCTTACGTATACAAAAAGCTAGACTCAGTGGCAGTGCCAGAGTTTCCATTTGGCGCAATGGAAAACGCAGGCCTAGTGACTTATCGTGAAGACATTTTACTAGTAGACCTAGCAACAGCAACGCGCAGCAAAAAAGAGCGTAATGTATCAATCATTGCCCATGAGTTAGCGCACCAGTGGTACGGTAACTTAGTGACTATGAAGTGGTGGAATGATTTATGGTTAAACGAAGCATTCGCAAGTTGGATGGCAGCGAAAATCACTGCACAAATCAACCCTGAGTTTGAGTCGCACTTAGACTTGCCACAAAACCATGTGATGGCACTAGATGCGCGTCTAAGTACTAAACCTATTCGTAAGCCAATCAAAACTGAAGCTGATATCATGGATGGCCTTGGCCTTGCCTACAGTAAAGGGAGTGCAGTTTTATCTATGGTTGAAAACTGGATTGGCGAAGAGGCATTCCAGCAAGGTATTCGTGCTTACTTGAAGAAATTCTCTTACAAGAATGCAGAAGCTGCTGATCTATGGCAAGCACTAGGCGAAGCGTCTAATAAAGATGTAGCAAGCGTTCTTAAATCGTTTATCGAACAATCATCTTTCCCACTTATCAAAGTAACGCAAGACGGAAAGAAAATTAATATCAGCCAAAGCCGCTTTGTAAATGCTGGCGTTGATGCACCTGCACAACTTTGGAATGTTCCGGTTGCAATTAAGTATGGTGCGGGCGACAAAGTTAAAACCGCAAGTGTTCTGCTGAATAAAGAAACACAGCAACTAACTCTCGACTTTGAACCTGAGTGGATCTACCCAGATCAAGGTGCCATGGGTTATTACCGCTGGGTATTAAATGATGCACAGTTTAATGCCCTGTTAGAGAACGCTGCTGACAAGCTAACGGTACGTGAGCGCTTAGCGCTACTTTCTGCGGTTGATTCATTACTTGATGCAGGTGTTATCTCTGCGGCTCACTTAATGCAAACTTTAGAAGCCTTTGTGAGTGATGCTCACCCATTAGTAGCAAACACAGCATTGGATTACCTTGCTTCTCAAAAGCGCGTATTCGAAGACGATAGTAACCGTGACCTATGGCCTAAGTTTATCCGTAACAGCATTGCACCAGCTGCTAAACAATATGGTTTAACAGCAAAAACAGGTGAAGACGCGGCGGTATCGCAATTGCGTGCGCAAGTTATTGCCCGTTTAGGTTTTGATGGTCAAGACCAAAAAGTCATTGATACTGCAAAAGCACAAGCGGCACTGTACTTAAACAACCCTGAAAATGTTGACCCATATTTAGCCTCAACTTACTTAAACCTTGCGGCTTACCATGGCGATGCAAAGTTACTTGAAAAGTACAAACAAACCTTTAAAACCACCAAAGATCCACAAGTGCGTACTAAGATGCTGGCAGCGATGGGTTACTTTGGTAAACCTGAGTTACAAAAAGCGGTTCTAGAATACAGCTTAACAGATAACGTAACAGCCTCTGATATGCGTACGTTATTAGGTGGTTTAGGCTATGGTAAAGAACGTGAAGCACTGTTTATTGAGTGGATTTACAACAATTACGATGCCATCACTAAGAACTTACCGCCGTTCTTTGTACCAAACTTACCGTTCTTCACGACGGCAAGCTGTGATGCGAAAAGCCTAGAGAAAACCAAAACCTTCTTCAACGATAAAATCACTGAAGTACCAGGTTATGCACGTTCTCTTAGTAAGCTTGAAGAAAGCATTAATGATTGTATTGCACTGAAAAACCGTGAGTTAAACTCGGTGAATAGCTTCCTTAAGCGCTAATTAAAGCAAATGCAAAAAGGGCCACAATGTGGTCCTTTTTTATTGCGCTAAAATAGCAGTTAACTTAGTTATAAATTGCTCTGCAGCTTCAGGTGAGGTGACTTTAAATGCAATACCATAATGAATGGGCTATACACTTTTATAAACGCGAGTCGGAAAACGGGTCATTTCACTTATTACATACAAATGCCAGTTTGCTCTGTTTGTAATTTAACCGTGAGATTGAACCTTCACAAAAGCGTCTTAAATCAAGCCACTGTGATACCACTTCAGGCTCAGTCAAACTGCGCTTGTGAACTCGGTTATTAACCGCATAGGCCACAGTGTCTTTGTCAATTAAAGCAAAGTCTTGCACCGACTCAGGTAATCTAAATAAATCACTAACTTCCTCAGTTTGCGGCGCAAAGCGTGCAACCCAATGTTGGTTGTTTTTGTTATAACTAAATAAATAACTGTTTGTGTGTTTATCAAAAATTAAAGTACGGCCAATACCACCGGCAATGACACGCGGTCTAGCAGCTGCAACACGAGTGTATTGCAATGTATGCGGCTCACCTAAGATAAACATGATGAGGTCTTCATCAGCGCCCCACGCATGGTAGCCAACCGGCTCAATCCATTCAAAAATTCGGCTCGCGGCAGGCTCTTCTGCTAGTGGGTACTGCCATAACTTTTGCTTACCATCTGCTTCGACCACGATTGCCGACAAGGCTTGCTGATTTGGCATTAGCGTTGGCGAGTATTCACTGACAGGAGTGTTGGTGATATTCACGCTGCTCTTAGATGCAAAGTCATAAAACGCAATATCGGTTTGTGACTGGCCATTTTCGCCAACAACTTCATGGGTGTAGTAAAGCCCAGTATCAACTAAAAATGGTTGATTATTATACGTTTTATCATCGGTTACTCGCGACACCTGCATACCATATGGGGTGTCTAAATCGGCAAGTAATATTTCGCTTTTAGGCATCGCTGCATGTGCGTGACTGGTAAACAATGTCCCTGCTGCGACGAAAAGTAAAGACGAAATCAATTTCATGTTGTTCTCTCGTTTTAATTTTTATCAACCCATGATAGCGTTAATTAATCCGCCAGTCACTTGACCTTACCATGCTCGACCTTTATAACTAGGACGTGTTCGTTTTTTATCGGTTTCTACTGATTGATTTTATGCACGATAATACCAATCGAGTTATGCCACTGACCATTTAACACACTAGAATGGTTAAATTTTTAAGCCGACTGGTATCAACAATAACGAGAATAATTATGTCAGCTAAACACCCTATCATCGCTATTACCGGTTCATCTGGGGCGGGAACTACCACAACCACCAATGCAATTAAGCACATTTTTAGAAGCTTAAGCATTGATGCAGCCTTCATCGAAGGCGATAGCTTTCATCGTTATACTCGCCCTGAAATGGATAAAAAAATCCGTGAAGCACAACAAGAAGGTAAGCACATTAGCTACTTTGGCCGAGAAGCTAATGATTTTGGTGCCCTTGAAGAGCTTTTTTACCAATATGGCGAAACCGGCCGAGGTAAAATCAGACGTTACTTACATACTTTCGACGAAGCGGTCCCTTATAACCAACTTCCAGGAACTTTTACCCCTTGGCAAGATTTAGAATCAAATACTGATATCTTATTCTATGAAGGTCTTCATGGTGGTGCTGTCGATGAGAATCATGATGTTGCTAAGCATGTCGATTTATTGATTGGCATGGTGCCAATTATCAACCTTGAGTGGATCCAAAAACTCATTCGCGACACCTCTGAACGAGGCCATTCGCGAGAAGCGGTAATGGGCTCTATTGTGCGTTCAATGGATGACTACATTAACCACATTACCCCGCAGTTTTCACGTACTCATATCAACTTCCAGCGAGTGCCGACGGTTGATACCTCAAACCCATTCAGCGCAAAAGATATTCCTTCTTTAGACGAAAGCTTTGTTGTGATTCGTTTTCGTGGCATAGATGACGTCGATTTTCCGTACTATTTGAGCATGATTGAAGGCAGCTTTATGTCTCGTATCAATACGCTTGTGGTACCTGGAGGCAAAATGGGCTTAGCAATGGAGCTTGTGCTAACCCCGTTGATCAAAGATATTATTTTGAAAAAACGCGCCCTTGAAAATTTAGCCCCGGTTGACTTGCCGATTTAACTCACTCGGGTACACTGCTGACTCTGGTGAAAACAATGGAGTCGTCGCCTTGAAACAAACATTACGTGTTATTGTTGGTTCAAAGAACCCCGTTAAAATTAACGCGGCTAAACATGTCTTTAGTCTTTATTTCCCACATCATACCATTGAGTGCAAAGGTGAAGATGCACCTTCTGGCGTACCTGATCAGCCACTAGGTGAAGATGAAACCCGTATCGGCGCTGAAAATCGCGTTAAGTATTGCCAAGATCACTTTGACGCCGATTTTTATACAGCAATGGAAGGTGGCGCAGAACAATTTAGTTATGGCGCTGCAACCTTTGCCTTTGTAGTGATTGCAAACAAGCAGCAATTTAGCGTGGGTCGCAGTAGCAACCTACCGTTACCGCAACCTTTTTACGATGCCTTGCTAGCTGGTAAAGAACTAGGTGATGTCATGGATGAGGCATTCAATACCGTTAATATCAAACAACAAGGTGGTGCTATTGGCTTATTAACCAATCATCTTGCCACGCGCGAAAGTACTTATGTACAAGCGCTGACATTGGCCATGTCGCCATTTTCACACCCTACCCTATTCAACCAGTAATTAGGATAACCATGAAGTATAGCCACGTATTATTCGATGCCGATGAAACGCTTTTTAGCTTTAATGCATTTGAAGGTTTAAAAGTGATGTTTGCACATTACGGCGTAGAATTTACTGAGTCAGATTATCATCATTACCAAGCAACCAATAAGCCGCTGTGGGTTGCATATCAAAAGCACGAAATTACCGCCAGTGAACTACAGATTACTCGCTTTACAGAATGGGCAAATAAACTCGATGTACCAGCAAAAGAGCTTAACGATGGCTTCTTGGATGCTATGGCCTCTATTTGTGTGCCATTACCTGGTGCAGTTGACTTGCTTACAAAGTTAAAACCACACGCCAAGCTAGGCATTATTACCAATGGGTTTGCTAAGTTACAACAAAAACGCCTAGAGCACACCGGTTTACAGGATATGTTCGATTGGCTGGTTATTTCAGAGTTAGTCGGTAAAGCAAAACCTGCCCCAGAGATTTTTCAACATACATTTCAATTAATGGGCAATCCACCAAAAGAGCAGATTTTAATGGTAGGCGATACAGCTGCCAGTGATATTTTAGGTGGTCACAATGTGGGTATCGACACGTGTTGGTTACAACACCCAGAAGTTGAGCTACCTGAAGATATTAAACCAACTTATCAAATCAATCAGTTGGTCGAGCTTGAAGCTATTCTAGGCTTATAATTCTTGATAATAGTTTGGCAAAAAAAATGACGCTTAAAGCGTCATTTTTTATAACTGTAATATGCTTGCGATTAAGCTGTCGCTACTTCTAAGCCTGGTGCTGGCATAGTCACTGGGGTATCGAAAGTTGCCCATTCCCATGCTGACTCAGTCGCCATAATTTTACGAAGTAGTTTATTGTTTAAATCATGGCCTGATTTATAAGCCGTGATTTTACCTAGAATGTTGTGGCCAGTCATAAACATATCGCCCACACAGTCTAAGATCTTGTGTTTAACAAACTCATCGCTATAACGTAAGCCGTTTGGATTTAGTACTTTAAACTCATCCAATACAACTGCGTTATCCATGCTACCACCTAATGCTAGGTTGTTAGCGTGCATATACTCGATATCTTTCATAAAGCCGAAAGTACGTGCGCGGCTGATTTCTTCAGTGAAGCTTTGTGCCGTGATATCTAAACCGATACGTTGGCGGCTTTCATTGATTGCTGGGTGATCAAACGCAATTTCAAAATCGATGTGGAAACCATCGTATGGTTCGATCTCAGCCCATTTATCGCCTTCTTCAATACGTACTTTTTCTTTAATACGAATAAAGCGCTTAGCTGCATTTACTTCTTTAATGCCGCCTTTCTGTAACAAATAGATGAATGGTAATGCACTACCATCCATGATTGGTACTTCTGAGCTGTCTAATTCAACAATTAGATTATCAATACCCATTGCCGCTACCGCCGCAATAAGGTGCTCAGTCGTTGATAAACGAACACCATCTTTGTTTGTCAAACAGGTACACAGTTGCGTATCACCAACGGCTTCTGGTGTTGTTTCAAAATCAACAACCGGATCAAGGTCTACGCGACGAAATACTATCCCAGTATTTGCGCTCGCAGGTCGGAGAGTAATAGTGACCTTCTCACCTTTATGAAGTCCAATTCCTATGGCTTTGACTACTTCTGCAATCGTACGCTGTTTAATCATAGGTTCGCTCACTTATAGTTACAGTTAGACGGCGAATTGTATCATAAATACATTCAACTGCCAATTTGTTTATTTATCGAACAAAATTACCAACAAAAACTGTCTTAGTCAGCTTGCTTTCTTAGGAAAGCTGGAATGTCGAAGTAATCGCCACCCTCTGATTTATCAGACTTTTTGCTGCTCTCAGTGCTGCTAGATACTGAGCTGCTCGTTGTACTTTGTTGTACTGGCTCTTGCTTTTCAGACGCAGATGACATGCTTACATCATCACCGCTGCCTTGACTTGCAAAGCTTGGCACATACATGCTGCTAGTTGTTTGGTTCATTGAGCTTTGTACATCAGAACCTGATGCTTTTTTAAAGCCATTATCCACAATACCAAACTGTGGACGACGATCGCCGCCTAAACCTGTTGCAACAACCGTTACACGTAACTCGTCGCTCATTTCAGGGTCAATTACCGCACCCACAACCACTGTTGCGTTTTCTGACGCAAGTGCTTTAACGTGGTTACCAACAATTTCAAATTCTTCAATCGCAATATCCATACCTGCCGTGATATTAACTAAGATACCTTTAGCACCTGTTAAATCGACATCTTCAAGTAGTGGGCTTGAGATAGCCGCTTCTGCAGCTTCTTGCGCACGGTCAGGGCCAGACGCAGATGCTGTGCCCATCATCGCAGTACCCATCGCTGACATAACTGTACGTACGTCGGCGAAATCCACGTTGATTAGACCAGAACGTGTGATTAGTTCTGCAATACCTTGTACCGCACCAAATAACACGTCATTCGCTTTTGCGAAGGCATCTAATAGTGTAGTGCCTTTGCCTAAAACTTTAAGCAATTTATTGTTCGGAATTGTAATAAGTGAGTCTACAGTTTCTGACAATTCATTAATGCCTTGTTCAGCAGCTGCAGCACGCTTTTTACCTTCAAAGTCAAACGGGCGCGTTACAACAGCAACCGTTAAAATGCCTAACTCTTTAGCAATTTTAGCAACCACTGGCGCAGCACCTGTACCCGTACCACCGCCCATACCTGCTGCGATAAATACCATGTCAGCACCTTCTAAGCTGGCACGGATAGTCTCAGCGTCTTCTTCAGCAGAGTTACGACCCACTTCAGGGTTAGCACCTGCACCTAGACCAGAGGTGATTTGTGTACCTAGCTGCACTGTTACATCAGCAGATGAATTACGTAATGCTTGTGCATCCGTATTCGCAGCAATGAAACGTACACCTTCAATTTGTTGTTTTACCATGTGCTCAACAGCGTTACCGCCGCCACCGCCCACGCCAATTACTTTAATGACAGCTTCTTCGCTGTGCTGTTCCATCATATCAAACATGTTTACTCTCCGACTTGAGTCTTAAAACTCACCTTGGAACCATTTAGTAATACGGTTCCACCAATTATTATCACCTTCTGCTTTCGACTTTTGTGCATTCATCGATTGCATTGTACGGCCGTATTGTAACAAACCAACCGCGGTCGCGTACGAAGGATCATCTACATAATCTGTCAAACCAACAATCCCGATTGGTTTGCCAATTCTGACCGGCATTTGGAAAATGTCTTCTGCCACTTCCATTGCACCCGTCATTTTTGCTGTTCCGCCAGTAATGACGAGACCTGCAGCAATTTGGTCTTCAAAACCTGAGCGGCGGATTTCTTCCATCGCCAACTCGAATAATTCTCTAAAACGTGGCTCAACAACCTCAGCTAAGGTATGGCGCGACATAATACGCGCTGGTCGGCCACCCACACTCGGTACTTCAATAGTGTCTTCGTTGCTTGCCATTTGGCTACTCGCACACGCATATTGTACTTTGAGTGACTCGGCATGTGATATAGGCGTTCTAAATATTTTTGCAATATCACCAGTCACTTGGTTACCGGCTACAGGAATAACGGCTGAGTGGCGAAGCGCACCATTAATATAAATGGTGATATCCATGGTACCGCCACCAATATCTAACACGGCTACACCCAGTTCTTTTTCGTCATCTGTAAGTACTGAGTAACATGATGCCAGTGCCGTGAAGATCAACTGATCGACTTCAAGGCCACAACGCTCAACACATTTCTCGATATTCTTTGCCATATCGTTTGAGCAAGTAATGATGTGCGCGCGAGCTTCCATACGTACACCGCTCATGCCAAGTGGGTTTTTAATCCCTTCTTGCATATCGATGCTGTACTCTTGTGGCAATGCATGGAGCATTTTTCGTTCTGCCGAAATAGGCACTGAACGCGCAATGTGGATGACATTTTCAATATCTTCGTCTGTCACTTCCGTGTTGTTAATTGCCACTACACCGCTTTCATTTTGGCACTGGATATGTTTTCCAGAAATCCCTAAATAAACAGAGCTAATACGGCAATCAGCCATTAGCTCAGCTTCATCTATAGCTCGACGAATCGATTCAGAAACAAGGTTAAGGTCGTTAACGCCGCCTTTATCCATACCATGCGATACTTGGCTGCCAACACCCACAATGCTTAGTTTGTTATCTGCGGTGATTTCACCAACGGTGGCCACAACTTTCGATGTGCCAACGTCTAATCCAATCACTAGGTTTCTTTCTGCTGACTTGGTCATGCCTTACTCTTATTTTCTAATTGCTCTTCTTGCACTGGCTTCCAGCTCACTGCAAGACCGGTATCATACCGTAAATCAACAACATCGATTTGTGCATCTGCACGTTGTTCCATGCGCGGATACACGTCAATAAAACGCTGTACACGCTTTGCTTTTTCTTTGCGGCCTAAGTTCAGGCGAATGCCGTTATCAAGCCATAACTGCCACGAAAAGCGCTCAGAAAGCGCTAAACTAGTCAGCTCTAAGTTATTCACTTTGAGCATTTCTTGAAATTGACTAAATGCTGTCCACGCCTCAATCTCACTGCCTTCAGGGCCGTATAATTGTGGCAAGCTTGTGGGTAATTTATCACTACTTGCTTGGAACACTTCGCCTGCTTGGTTTAACAGCATATCACTGTTCCAATGAGCTACAGCTTGATGTTCAACAACATATACTTGCAGGGTATCTGGCCATTGCTTTCTGACCGATGCAGTTGCCACCCACGGCAAGCTTTGTACTAAGCGTTGCACATGTTTTACGTCTAATTCAAAAAAACTCGATAAGTCGGCTTTTTTTATTGCACCAATAATTGCTTTTTCATCAGTATATTGGGGCTGTCCAAGTACTGATAAATGCTTTATTTGTGCGTCTTTGTTTTCTACCAACCAATCTGAGACGCCTGTCGTGATTTTTACTAATGCAAAAATCACGACTAGAAAAAAGCTCACACCAAAAATCAACGACCAATTTAGTTGTTGTTTTAATTGTTGCGCTTTTTCTAAAAAAGGATGCATATTAAAGGGTTTGCTCCAAAATGCGAACAACTAATTGCTCAAAGCTTGCACCATTCGCTTTCGCTGCCATGGGCACTAAAGACTTTTCTGTCATGCCTGGTACCGTATTTACTTCTAATAAGTAAAAGTTACCTTGCTGATCACGCATCGCATCAACACGCCCCCAACCACTTGCACCCGCTAAATCAAATGCTTTTAATGCCATATCTTGCAACAATTCAGTTTCTTGCGCAGATATATCTGCAGGGCAATGATACTGAGTTGTATTCGATTGATACTTAGCTTGATAGTCATAAAAGCCATTTGGCGTCGTCATCTCAATGACAGGCTGAACATCTTGCCCAAGTACAGCAACAGTAAATTCACGGCCAGTGATCCATTGCTCAACAAGCACTTGGCTATCAAACTTAAATGCAGCGTTAAGCGCCGCATCGAGTTGCTCAGCGCTGCTTGCTTCTGCCATACCAATGCTTGAGCCTTCATGTGAGGGTTTTACCATCACTTTACCAAATTCATTAATAATCGCTTGGCTATCAAACTCATGGCGGCTATCAACAACAGTGTAAGGTGCTGTGCTTAGCCCCATTGCTTTAAATAAGTGCTTACAACGCACTTTATCCATCGCAAGCGCAGAACCTAAAACGTCACTGCCAGTATATGGGATACCCATAAATTCAAGTGCACCTTGAATAGTGCCATCTTCGCCACCACGACCATGCAGAGCAATAAACACACGTTCAATGTTTAGCTCTTTTAATTGCCATAGCGGCTGATCTTTCGGATCAAAAGCAATGGCATCAACGCCAGCACTTTGCAAAGCATTCAATACAGCTTGGCCTGATTTAAGAGAGACTTCTCGTTCGGCAGATGTGCCACCAAAAAGTACCGCTACTTTGCCAAATTTGTCACTTAACTGGCTCATACGTTTACCTGCTTTAGTTGTTCAATAGACAACTCGGTTGCTGCTAACTTTTTCACTAACTGGCCAATGTTACCAGCGCCTTGTGTTAAAACTAAATCATTATCTTGCAGTGTACTGGCAAGAACACCAGCAAGCTCGGAGCTGTTGGCAATATGTAATGGTTCTTTACCACGCTGGCGTAAACTACGACATAAACTCTTGCTGTCGGCCCCCACAATTGGCTCTTCACCCGCTGAGTACACATCAAGGAGTAATAACTGGTCAACATCAGCCAGTACTTTGACAAAGTCTTCGTATAAATCACGGGTTCGACTATAACGGTGCGGCTGATAAATCATCACTAAACGTTTATCTGGCCACCCTTCACGAACCGCCGCAATTGTTGCTGCAACTTCTGATGGGTGATGACCATAATCATCAACTAACATCACATTACCGCGTTCATTCTCAAAGCTTCCATAATGCTGAAAACGACGGCCTACGCCTTCAAATTTTGTCAGCGCTTCTAAAATTGCATGGTTAGCTATGTTTTGATCTTTAGCCACCGCAATCGCAGCTGTCGCGTTAAGCGCATTGTGCTTACCCGGCATATTAAGCGTAACGGCTAGGCTTTCACCTTGCTTATTCACAACATTAAATGAACAAGTATTCGCTGCTTGGCTAAAATCAACCATGCGGTAATCAGCTTCTGCCGACTCACCATAGGTAATCACAGGGCGTCCAAAGCGAGGGATCAACTCCGCTGCAACCTCAGAATCAATACACACAACAGCTAAACCATAAAACGGTAAGTTATGAATGAAATCAACATACGTGTCTTTCATTTTTTCTAAGCTACCGCCGTATGTATCCATGTGATCTTCTTCAATATTCGTGATCACCGACACCATAGGCTGTAAGTGTAAGAATGACGCATCACTCTCATCAGCTTCTGCAATTAAAAAGTCGCTTTTACCGACCTTGGCATTACTTCCAGCGCTGTTTAACAAGCCACCAATAATAAAGGTTGGATCAAGGCCCGCTTGTGCATAAATACTTGCTATTAAACTGGTTGTTGTTGTTTTACCATGAGTGCCCGCTACAGCAATACCGTGGCGAAAGCGCATTAATTCTGCCAACATTTCGGCGCGGCGAACAATTGGAATACGTGCCGCTTTTGCTGCTTTAATCTCAGGGTTTTGCTCGTTAATCGCACTTGATACCACGACAACGCTGGCATCTTTTACATTGTTTTCATCATGACCAATAAATACTTCTGCACCCACTTGTATTAAGCGCTCAGTCATCGCACTGTGCGCAATGTCTGAACCTGTGATGCGGTAGCCTTCAAAAGCAAGTACTTCGGCAATACCACCCATGCCTGCACCACCAATACCCACAAAGTGGATGGTGTCGATACGACGCATCGCAGGACGAGTGTTGTTTTCTTTCATCGTGCTTTCTTTCACTACTAATCTCTTCTATCTGCTAGTTGCTCACAGCGTTTTGCAACATTGGCTGTGGCATCTAAAATAGCAAGCTGCTTTGCTTTACTTGCCATTGTTGAAATTTTTTCTGGTGCATTTAAGTAAGGCGTTAATAACTCAACAACCGTCGCTTGGTTAAACTCACTTTGCTGCATAATCAATGCAGCTTGCTCAGTCACTAAATACTTTGCATTGGCAGTTTGATGGTCATCGACAGCATGTGGAAAAGGCACAAATAAGGCCATTCTTCCGGCTGCAGCTATCTCACTCACCGTTAACGCACCAGCACGGCAAATTACCAAATCAGCCCATTGATATGCGCTATCCATATCATCAATGAATTCAGCGACTTTACTATTTTCAGTTAACCCTAACTGTTGATAGCTGGCAGTCACATTCGGTTCATTATTTTTACCTGTTTGGTGCCATATATTAAGCGTTGTTAGCGCTGAAAGTTCACTGAATACAGCTGGTAAAGTATCATTAAGAACTTGCGCACCGAGTGAACCGCCAACTACTAGCACATTAATCGGTGTCGCTGTTTGCTTTACAGTGACATTAGCGACACTTGCTCTGACTGGGTTACCGACTACTTCACATTGTTCTTTTGCAAAAGCCGATGGAAAAGCAGCTAAAACTTTATTGGCAAACTTTGCTAGCCAACGATTACTCATGCCTGCAACAGCATTTTGCTCATGAATAACCAAAGGAATACCTAAGCTCTTTGCTGCTATGCCCGTAGGTCCAGTCACATAACCACCCATAGCTAAAACAACATCGGGCTTTTGTGCTTTTAAAATTTTGCGTGCTTGAAAAATGGCATTCATCACCATAAATGGTGCCTTGACCAAACGTTTAATACCATTGCCACGCACACCTTTCACATTGATAAAATCAATCTCAATGTTGTGCTTAGGTACTACCGTTGCTTCCATTCTGTCAGGCGTGCCAATCCAGCTAACCTGCCAGCCTTGCTGCTTTAAAAAATCAGCAACTGCAATACCCGGGAAAATATGACCACCAGTACCGCCTGCAACAACAAGTAATTTTTTACTCATCGCTTACCTCCTCGAGAGGTTGCCTGCTTAGTTGCCATTTTTGTCTCAAAATCTATTCGCAAAAGTACACCTGTTGCTATGGTCATAATTAATAAACTAGAGCCACCGTAAGAAACAAACGGCAGTGTTAAACCTTTGGTTGGCAAAATACCCGCACTTGCGCCAACATTTACCATGGTTTGAAACGCAAACCAGATACCAATAGCAAAAGCAAAATAGCCTTCGTACTCTTTGCCGCATTTCAATGCTTTTTGACCAATTAACAGGGCTCTGAATACAAACACAGCAAGCACAATCAAAATACTTAATACGCCAAAAAAGCCAAGCTCTTCACCAATCACTGCAAAGATAAAGTCATTATGTGCTTCAGGAAGATATTGCAGTTTTTGCACGCTATTTCCTAAGCCTTGACCAAACCAACCACCTTGACTGTATGCCATTAGCGATTGCACTAACTGATAACCTTTACCGAATGGATCTTCCCACGGCTCTAAAAAGCCAGTGACACGAGCCATACGGTATGGTTCAGCGATAATTAGCACTACTACGGCAGCAATACCCGTTAAAATAAGGCCAAAAAACTGCCATAACTTAGCCCCCGCTAAAAACAACAAACCAACTGTCGTCACAAACAGTACAACTACGGTCCCTAAATCTGGTTGCATCAAAATCAAAAATGCATACACACCAAATACAGCTAATGGCTTGAAAAAACCTTTTAAGTTCTCTTGTACTTCTTCACGTTTACGTACCAAGTAACCGGCAATATAGCTAAAGAAATACAACTTGGCGGCTTCAGCGACCTGAAAGCCAACTGGGCCAATAGGTATCCAACGCTTTGCACCGTTCACTTCACGGCCAACAATCAGCACTAAAACCAGCAAACCTAAACCCAGCAACAATAAATAGGCGTTACTGCGCTTCCACCAATCCATAGGCACGTTTGTGGCAATCCAAAATAAGAAAAAGCCCATAATTAAGAACATGCCGTGGCGAATAATAATGTGATACGGATTATCAAATAATCGCTCTGCTGTTGGCATAGAGGCACTGGTTACCATCACAAAGCCAACGCCAATCAACATCAACATGCAATACAATAACGGCACATCATAAAGCTGTGGCGATTGCTTTGGTGTTAATGCGTCACGGATGTCAGCAAATGCAATCATACTGCCTCCGCCAATACGCACTGCGCAAAATCATCACCACGTTGCATGTAATTGTTGTACATATCAATGCTGGCACATGCGGGTGCTAATAAAACGATATCGCCACTGCTGCTTAACTGTTTTGCTAGTTGCACAGCTTCATGCATGTTGGTGGTTAGGTGGCCTTTTTCGGTTAATGCTACGAGAGCTTTAGCATCCTTACCAAAACAAATAAGCGCTTTCACTTTGTTGTTTAAGTATGGCTTTAAGGCATCTAAATCAGCCCCCTTTGCATCACCACCGGCAATCACAACCAATTGCTTTGCTTGATCAGCTAAGCTTTCAATCGCAGCGATAGTTGCACCTACATTGGTCGCTTTTGAATCATTAAAGTATTTTACTTCATTAATTTCAGCGACAAACTGGCAACGGTGTGCAAGCCCAGTAAAAGCACTAAACGCTTGCTGGTAATGCCCTTTAGCAATATCAAACGGGCTCAGTAATGCCATCACCGCTAAAGCGTTTTGTTGATTGTGTGAACCAACAACATTTAAGCAGCTTGCTGGTAATACTGGTTTACCGTGTGCTGCAAAGTATTGTTCGCCTTGATGTTCAACCAAGGCAAAATCTGCATTGGCGAGCGCAAAGCTTACTTGGGGTTGCTTTGCAGTGTGTGTTGCCACATCAATGGCATTAACTACAGCAAGCTCTGAGCCATTATAAATACTTTGTTTAGAGTCTATGTATGCTTGATAACTTGAATAACGATCGAGATGGTCTTCACTCACATTCAAAACACAGGCACTTTTCGCTTTTAAGCTATGCGTGGTATCAAGTTGAAAACTCGACAGCTCAAGTACATAAACATCATAGTCTTGCGATAGTAAATCAAGTACCGCAGTACCAATGTTACCACCAAGGCCAACTTTATAACCGGCCGCTTTCAGTACTTCAAACGCCAATGTGACCACTGTCGACTTACCATTTGAACCTGTCACCGCGACAATTGGTTTATCGGTTAAACGGGCAAAAAGCTCCACGTCACCAATCACTTCAACACCAGCATCAATTGCTTTTGCTACAGCGGGTGTCGCGAGGCTTAAACCTGGGCTGATAATAATAATGTCATTGCTGGCTAAGTCTGCCTGTTCTAAATCACCAAAGTGAGTCGTTAACTCACTGGCATGCTCATTTAGCCAATCAGCACCCGGCGGCGCTGTGCGGCTATCAACAACAATTGGCTTAATATTCTGAGATAATAAAAAACGCACAATGCCCAGACCGGTTACACCGAGTCCGAGCACTGAAATTTGTTTGTTTTTAATCTCGTTAATAACTGTCATTTACCTGATCTTTAATGTCGCAAGGCCAGCAAGCACTAGCACGATTGAAATAATCCAAAAGCGCACAATTACGCGCGGCTCAGGCCACCCCTTTAATTCATAATGGTGGTGAATAGGCGCCATTCTAAAAATACGTTGACCACGTAATTTGTATGAGCCTACTTGTAAAATCACCGACAATGCTTCCATTACAAACACACCACCCATGATGATAAGTACCAGTTCTTGACGAACCAGCACCGCAATAATACCCAGTGCACCACCAAGTGCTAATGAACCTACATCACCCATAAATACCTGTGCTGGGTAGGTGTTAAACCATAAGAAACCAAGTCCAGCTCCCACAATTGCTGTACACACAACCACAAGCTCACTGGCGAGCGGTAAATGCGGAATATGTAGGTAGCTTGAGAAATTAACGTTACCTGTTAAATAAGCAATAATGGCGAGTGCTGCCGCCACTAAAATGGTTGGCACAATCGCTAAACCATCAAGGCCATCTGTCAGGTTTACCGCGTTCGACGTACCTACAATTACAAAGTAAGTCATCACGATATAAAACAACCCTAGCTGTGGTAGCACGTCCTTAAAAAACGGCACAACTAACGAGGTTTCGCTGCCTTGCTGCGAGGTAAAATAAAGTGCGCTGGCAACCACTAACGCAATCACTGATTGCCAAAAGTATTTCCATTTAGCAATTAACCCTTTAGGGTCTTTGCGGATCACTTTACGGTAGTCATCAATAAAACCAACCACACCTAACGAGCCCACGACAAATAAGGTTGCCCAAACATATTTATTTGAAAGGTCTGCCCACAGTAATGTGCTGGTAAAAATCGCCCCTAAAATCAAAATGCCGCCCATAGTTGGCGTACCTTTTTTAGATAGGTGAGATTCTGGACCATCGTGACGAACCACCTGACCAATCTGCATTTTTTGCAATGCACGAATTAGCTTAGGACCAAAATAAAGTGAGATAAGTAGCGCTGTTAAAATACCTAAAATTGCGCGCAGCGTTAGGTAAGAAAAAACATTAAAGCCACTGTAATATTGTGTTAAATACTCTGCCAGCCAAACTAACATGACGATACTCCATTATTGCCATTTTGCTGGCTATTTACTAAATCTGTGACCACAAGCTCCATACGAGAACTGCGCGAACCTTTTACAACAACAGTGGTTTTTTGCGTCGATTGAGCAAGTTCACTTTGTAATTGTTGTAATAATTGTTCACGGCTTGAGAAGTGGCGGTTTGGCTTTTCAAATACATCACTGGCTGATTTACTTAATACACCTAGGCTGTAAAGCTCATCAATGCCTTTTTGCTGTGCATATTCACCGACTTGTTGATGATAAAAACGCGCTTCTTCACCAAGCTCCCCCATATCACCTAACGCAAAAATACGACGCCCCGGCATATCACTTAACAAATCAATTGCCGCTTTAACCGATTGCACATTCGCGTTGTAGGTATCATCAATCACCGTCAATGTGTCTGACACTTTAAGGACGTTTACACGACCTTTAACTTCACCCATGGTTGCCAGCGCCGATGCGACACTTTCGAGACTTACACCGAGCTCAGTGGTTAAGGCGGTGGCTATTAACGCATTAGCAATATTATGCTTGCCCGGTAATGCCAGAGTGACAGGTACTTTTTTATCTTTATTGCAAAGCACAAAAGAAGCGCGCGCTTGTTCATCAAGCACCACATCTTCTGCCCAATAATCTAATTGTTGGCTAGTAGAAAAACGTTTTACGTTGCGATTAGTTAATTTATCAAGCCAAAAATCGGCATAATCGCTGTCGCAATTAACTACGGCAACACCATCAGGCTTTAAGCCATCATAGATTTCGCCTTTGGCCGTTGCTACACCTTGTAATGAGCCAAAGCCCTCTAAGTGAGAAGCTGCAACATTACATACCACAGCAACATCAGGTTTCGTCATTGCAACGGTGTAAGCAATTTCACCAATGTGGTTTGCACCTAACTCAATCACCGCATATTGGTGTTGTGGTTCAAGGCGTAATAACGTGAGTGGTACGCCAATGTCATTATTAAAGTTGCCTTTTGTTGCTAGTACTTCACCATGACCAGATAAAATCGCCGCACACATTTCTTTTACGGTCGTTTTACCCACGCTACCAGTAATAGCAATTGTTTTCGGTGCAACCTGTGCCATCACAGCTGCGCCGATGTGACCTAGCGCAATACGTGTGTCACTAACCACAAACTGCACAATATCGACATTAACAGGGCGCGCTACAATAGCAGCTGTCGCGCCTTTTTCTTTTGCTTGCGCAACAAATTTATGGCCATCAAAATTAGGCCCTTGTAGCGCTAAAAACACTTCACCGTCACACAAAGTACGGGTGTCAGTGTTAATATTTTTTACCGTTTGATTACCACCTTGGTAATCGGTTGCTAGAACTTTAGCTAGCCAATCAAAATCCATAGGGATCATAACTGCGCCCCTTGCGATTTTTCTTTTAATTGTTGTTGTACATATTGACGATCGCAGAAGTCGATTCGTTGGTCGCCAATAATTTGATAATCTTCGTGACCTTTGCCCGCAATAAGGATGACATCATCAGCACTCGCTTGCGAAATGGCATAACTAATAGCCTGCGCGCGGTCTGCTTCACAATGTGCGCGTTCAGGCTGCTTAAGCCCCGCAACCACATCAGCGATAATAGCGTCAGGGTCTTCACTTCTTGGGTTATCGCTAGTGACAATAATACGGTCTGCATTGCCTTCAGCTGCTTTTGCCATCATCGGGCGCTTGCCTTTGTCTCTGTCACCACCACAGCCAAACACACAGCTAACGCCACCTGGAACGTGCTTTTGCAATGCTTGTAATGCCAGTGCTAATGCATCAGGAGTGTGGGCATAATCAACAATACAAGTCGGTTGACCTGGCGCACTAAATGCCTGCATGCGCCCAGCAACAGGCTGCAATGACTTACATCCTTCAACGAGTAAATCAAGTGGGTAACCCATACCTAATAAAGTGGCCATAGCAGCGGCTAAATTATATAAGTTAAACTCGCCAAACAGTGTGCAATTAACTTCGGCTAGCCCCCAGCTGGTATCAAACTTCGCCGAAATACCGCTGTTATCATAAGTTACATCGCTAAAATAAACAAAACGCGCATTTTCAGGCGTGAGGTTTTTATGGCCGTAACAAATTAGATTATTGAAGTCGTATTTTTCTAACCATGCTTCAACTTGCGCATCATCTTGATTAAGCACCACAAGCTTTGGCATATGGTCACGCATTAACATTAACTTGGCATCAGCGTAAGCATCCATGGTGCCGTGATAATCTAAGTGATCGCGTGTAAGATTAGTAAATACTGCTGCTTTAAACTGACAATTATCAACGCGATGCTGCACTAAACCATGAGATGAGACTTCCATGGCCACAACATCATTCTGCTCTGCGACAAGCTCAGATAAAATACGCTGTAAATCAACGCTCGATGGCGTGGTGTTTGCAAGCTCAGTTAGATTATCAGGGTGCCCATAACCGAGCGTACCTATCACTGCTGCGCGTTTATGACAGTGCTGTGCTAAGTGCGCAATCATTGCTGTGGTTGTTGACTTGCCATTGGTGCCTGTCACACCCACTAAATCAAGCTGCTTTGATGGTTGCTGGTAAAAAGCTGCTGCAAGTGCTGGCAGCTTTTTCGCTAAATCGGTAACTAAGTAAAGTGGTTCAAACTCACTTTCGAACTCACATAAACGGTCAGCAATAACTGCCACCGCACCATTTTCAATGGCTTTGTCAATAAACTGTCCGCCATCAAGCTGATGGCCTTTAATGGCGACAAACACATCGCCAGCTTTTACATCTCGACTATCAAGACGTAGTTGGTTAACCAATAAACTATTGGCCTCAACATCAATTTGATTAAGAATCGGTTTTAAATCACGCATCGTTATCTTTGCCTTCTACGTACGCAACCGCATCTTTGTCCGGTGCAACGTTTAGAATTCTTAAGGCATTGGAGGCAATCTCTGCAAATGCAGGGCCTGCCGTCGCACCGCCGTAATAAACATCTCCACCCGGTTCATTAATCATTACTACTACCGCTAAACGTGGGTTACTCGCTGGCGCAATACCAGCAAAATAGCCAACATATTCGTCACCATACCCGCCCACAGCGGCTTTCTTAGAGGTACCTGTTTTGGCAGCAGCACGATAGCCATCAACATGAACTTTTTGTGCAGTACCACCTTTTTCGAATACGCTTTCCATCATGTGAACAACCGCTTCAACGTCTTTTTGTTGGAAAATACGCTCACCCTCTGGTACTGACTCTTGTTTAAGAACTGTTAGCGGGCGCATAACGCCACCAGAGCCTAACATGGCATAAAAACGAGCCATTTGGGCGGTACTTACAGCTAAGTTATAACCAAATGATAATGCAGCAATTTCATGATCTGACCAGCGTCGATTTGGGTAAAATAAACCGCTGCTTTCACCAACCATGCCTGTACCACTATCACTGCCAAACCCCACCTTTTGGTAAAGCCCTACAAAATAGTCTTTTGGTACTTCTTGACTGACCTTAGTTACACCCATATTACTTGAATACTTTAAGATTTCTCTTAAGGTCATTTCACCATGGTTACGGGTATCTTGCACAAGGCTGCCACCCACACGCATCCAGCCAGGATAAGTATCAATAATTGAATCCGGTTGAATTGCGCCGTAGTCTAAACCAGCTAAAATGGCTAGTGGCTTAACAGTAGAGCCTGGCTCAAACAAATCGGTGATAGCACGGTTACGACGCTTATGCGGTGCGGCATCATTCAAGTTATTAGGGTTAAACGATGGGCTATTCACCATAGCTAATACTTCGCCGGTTTTTACATCAACAACCATGGCTGAACCCGAAGTAGCTTTATAGGTTAGAACTGCTGATTTTACTGCTTTATAAGCAATCGCTTGAATGCGCTGATCAATACTTAAATGAATGTTTTCAGGCTCAACACGTTCACGCTCATCAAGCACTTCTACTTCACGGCCTTGGGCATCTTTACGAATAGTACGCTGACCTTCAACACCCGTTAACGCCTTTTCATAAAGCTTTTCGATTCCCTCAATACCATGACCATCAATGTTAGTAAATCCAATAACATGGGCTGTTACTTCACCGGCAGGGTAATAACGTTTTGACTCATCAAGTAAGTGGATACCTGGTAAACGAAGATCACCAATATAGTTAGCAACAGCAGGGGTAACCTGACGTTTTAAGTAGACAAAACGACGCTTTGGATTATCACGAAGGCGAGAGTTAACTTTACTTGGGTCAATACGTAATACATCCGCAAGTTCACGCCAGCGAATATCATTATTGTAATAAGCGGCAATACGTTTATCTAACTCAACTGTATTTTCAGCCAGTGCTTGTTGATCTTCACCATTTTTTCTAGCTTGACGCAGTACCTTACTGATCAGTGATTTATGCAGCGCTTTCGGATCCGCATACACACTTACCACAGGTACGCTGACCGCCAACTCTTTGCCATTGCGATCGAAGATCATGCCACGTTGCACATGTTGTTTTTCAACACGCACAGTTCGTTTATCACTTTCAGAACGCGCTTTATCTGGTTCAATAACCTGTAAAAAAGCGGCACGCGCAACCAGCGTCATAAAGACTAAAAACACCACTGAGCACACCAGCAAAAAACGCCATGTGATTAAGGTATTTGTTGGCTTTTTCCCTCTGCTTCTCATCGCAGTATTACCACCTGTTCGTCTTGGCTAGTTGGCCGTTTCATTTCTAATTGCATAGTCGCGACTTCTTCAATGCGCGCATGCTGTGAATAAAACTCTTCTTCTACGAGCAAGTAACGCCACTCAAGATCGAGCTCATCACGCTCTTGCAATAATTTGTCTTGTTCAATCAATTGCTGACGCGCTAGATGCGTCACCTGAACCACACTCAAACTAGATGCGAGGATCACAACCAACAAGGCCAAGGTCAGCTTATTAGCTCCTAGGCCTTTGAAAATTTCTGTAAATAAATTAGGTTGGCGATGTGTCGCTTTAGCTTTCATTACAACCTCTGCGCAACCCTTAACACTGAACTACGTGAACGCGGGTTTGCTTCAATCTCCGCCTTACTCGGCTTAATGGCTTTACCCACTGCCTTTAACGTCAGATTTTTGTTTATTTGTGCGTCCGTCAAAGGCAGACCTCTGGGTATCGCCTCTCCCTTACTCTGTTTTTTAATAAACTGCTTAACAATGCGATCTTCTAACGAGTGGAACGAAATAACCACTAAACGTCCCCCTGGTTTTAAAACCTCAACAGCGGCTTGCAATGCAGTTTGAATTTCTTCAAGCTCACTATTGATATAAATACGGATCGCTTGGAATGTGCGTGTAGCTGGGTGTTTGTGCTTATCTTTAACTGGCACAGCTTCATCGACTAAATCAGCAAGCTGCTTAGTACTTGTGATTGCAGTGTGCTCACGTGTTTCAATGATCTTATGAGCAATTCGACGACCAAATTTTTCTTCGCCATAGGTTTTAATCACATGCGTGATATCTTCTAGTTCAGCTTCAGCTAGCCATTGTGCAGCACTGCGACCACTGGTTGGATCCATACGCATATCAAGTGGGCCATCTTTCATAAAACTAAAACCGCGTTCAGCATCATCAAGCTGTGGTGAAGAAACACCGATATCCAACAAAATACCGTCAACTTTACCGATTAAATCGTTATCTTCAGCAACCGCTTTTAGGTTTGAAAAACGAGTGTGAGCAATTGAAAAACGCGCATCATCGGCAAATTTTTCGGCGGCTTTAATAGCTTGTGGATCCTGATCAATCGCCTGTAAGCGACCTTGTTCACTTAAACGCGCAAGAATTTGCCCCGAGTGCCCACCGCGACCAAATGTGCCATCCATGTAAATGCCTTCAGGTTTAATATCCAAAGCATCTATGGTTTCGTCCATCAGTACAGAGACATGTTCAAATTGCGCTGTCATTAGCTATTACTTGCCTTTTTCTTTGTGTCGTTAGAGTGAGAAGTTATCGAACTCAGGATTCGCCTCAAAATCACCTAGGCGTTCAATTTCAGTATCTTGGCGCATTTGTTCATGCCAACGATCTTCATCCCAAATTTCGAACTTGTTCATCAAGCCAACCAACATGATTTTTTTTCCTAGTTCTGCATGGGCTCGTAACGAAGGTGCCAGCAAAATTCGGCCATTTTTATCTAGTTGATACTCTGTAGCGTTACCGAGCAACATTCGTTGCATGCGGCGAGCGCGTGGATTCATATTTGAAATTTTTAATAGTCGCTCTTCTATTTCAAGCCACTCGGCTAACGGGTATAACCACAAGCAGGGCTCGTTTAAAGCAACAGTGCAAATAACCGTTCCCTGATCTTCAGACAAGATCGCATCTCGGTACTTAGTTGGTACCGCAAAACGTCCTTTATCATCCAAACTCAGTGAGCTCGCACCCCGAAACATAACATGCCTTAAATTAGGTTATTTATTGTAACTGACTATCTCTGATCCAATTTGATCCACTAAAAACCACTTTTTACCACAGTGCTCCAGTTTAGGGCTTGACAAGCTATTTTGTCAAGTAACTAGATCATCTTCAGTGCCTTCTAAAGCCAGAAAAAATAAGGCCTCAAGCAAAGCCTCTGAATTACGTGGGAAAAAGTGGAAAACATAGAAAAAAATTTTTTTTCCAATTTTATTGGCAATCTAATGGGGAAAAATGGTTAATGAATAACCAATGAACAATTACAAAATTATCTTATTCTGTAATTTTTACTTAATCACCCTGCAAGAGTTACGAAAAACCACTAACCAAGAACGCAATAAAAAGAATAAACAATTGAAAATTATTGATTTTATATTTTGGTATGAAGGTTGCGATGAATTAATCACCAATTAAATGGCAATTTTTAAGGAATGATTATGACTACCGCAACTTCAAAATCGAATTCAAGCACGGCAACAAGTAACAGTGCAAACTCGAACGCGGCTCAAGTAGAGGCGCCATTCACAGAAAAAGCGACAGAGGCAGCTCACCACGCAGTAGATGCATTATCAACACGCGCAGCTAGTGCTGAACATAGTGTACGTCAGGGTGCATCTAGCTCTGCTCAAACACTTTCGGAAAAGCAAGCAATAGCACGCGCTAAAATTAATGAATACAGTGGTAAAACTCGTAAACTTGCATCAGAAAACCCACTTGCAACAGCAGGTATTGCATTTGCTGCAGGCATGTTAGTAACTGCACTTATTCGTCGTAAGTAATTGTTATGCAAACTTCTCAATCTACAGATGAGAAAACGCAAGATGCCACTGATCAGCCATTAAACGCTGATCAGTGGCAAGATCACCTTGCTAAATTATCTGACTACGGCAAACAGCTATACATTGACTATCGCAAACAAACTGGGACTTGCAAAAAGCTTGCAGCTGCTGAGTGGCGCTTATCAACACGTTCACTCGCCTTAACTATTATATTACTTGTCTGTTTTGCCGGTGGTTTAGTGTTACTTTGGGCTGGTTTACTTGCTACTGTCGGTATCGCGATATTCAGCTTTAGCCAATCATTGTGGTTAGCCGCTATTTCACTGATTGCATTACAATTGCTTTGTCTTGCATGGCTTTGGAAGAACATTGGTTATGTCAGCAGTAAAATAGGTTTTGATCATACGCTAAAAAGTATTCGTCAATTATTGAATATTAGTAAGGATGAATGATGTTAATTGATTATTTTATTAATAAACCGCAACACAGAGTAACTAAGCTAAGCCAGCAAATGGATTTACAAGATGAGCTTAAACGTCAACACCATCAAGCGTTCAAATACCGTTTAAAACGCTTTGCGGTAAGTAAAGTGGGTGTTGCCAGTGCATTCACTGCGGGTATGGGTTATGAAGCACTTAATAACTCAGACCACAAGGACAGTAAATTGAAACAAGTCAGCCGCTTCAGCTGGTTACTGCGTTTGTTGTGATCATTATCATGTAATGTTTGCTTTTTACTTCTCTTTGCCACCTATTTTCATTACCTTAAACACAAACGAGCAATTTGTGAGGATGTAAGGTGAAGAAAAGGATTGTACTAACTGGTGGCCCTGGCGGTGGTAAAACAACAGCCATCGATCTATTAAGACGTGAATTTTCTAATCAAATTGTTGTTGTACCAGAATCTGCGACCATGCTGTTCAGCGGTGGTATAGAACGTGGTGATGCAACTCACCTGATCAAAGCTCACCAACAAGCTATCTTCAGCTTACAAAAACACCTTGAACATATTCAACGAACCATGCACCCAGATCGTTTAATGCTTTGCGATCGTGGTAGCTTAGATGGACTTGCCTACTGGCCCGGTGAGCAAGATGAGTTTTTTGAGTGTCTGAATACCAACCTACATACCGAGCTGAATAAATATGATGCAGTGATCTTTTTTGAAACAGCAGCGAAGTCTGGGCAAAGTATTCATTCTAATAACCCAGTCAGAAACGAGTCTGATCAGCAAGCCATATTGCTTGATGACAAACTGCAAGCAGTTTGGTCTCAGCACCCTAATTTTAATTTAGTGAAAAGTTCTGAGTCATTTATTCAAAAGGTGATGTTTGGCATCGACACTATCCGCAAGGTTATGGATAGTTATAACTAACAGTTCAATCAAGTCATTAAACTGTTAGTTATCAAGGTTTATTAACCACGGTTATGAGGCCGAGCGTAGTCTATATCAGGCCCTTTTGGCACAACTTGAGTTGGGTTGATCATGGTGTGGCTAAAATAGTAATGACGTTTTATATGATAAAAATCAACGGTCTTACTTACACCTTCAATTTGATATAACTCACGTAAATAGTTGCTGATCGCCGGATAGCTCTCAATAGTACGCAAATTACATTTAAAGTGGCCCACATAAACACTGTCGAAGCGAATTAAAGTAGTAAATAAACGCCAGTCGGTCTCAGTCAGTGTGTCCCCCACTAAATAACGATTAGCTGATAATCGTTGCTCAATTTTATCAAGAGCTGCAAAGAGATCATCAAAGGCTTCAGTGTAAGCTTCTTGCGTTGTCGCAAAGCCTGCACGATACACCCCATTATTAATGTTGTGATAAACAAACTCATTAACTTCATCAATTTCAGAACGTAACGATTGCGGATAAAAGTCGCGTTCATTACCTGTTAGGGAATTAAACGCGCTATTAAACATTCTGATAATTTCAGCAGATTCGTTGCTAACAATACGCTGCGTTTTTTTATCCCAAAGCACGGGAACCGTAACACGACCTGAATAATCGGCTTTGTTACGCGTATAAATTTGATGCATAAAGTCGCTATCGAAAAGTGCATCACCGGTGCTGTGATTGTCTTTATCAAAGGTCCAGCCATGCTCTAGCATGTCAGGACTGACAACCGACACACTGATATAATCTTCAAGGCCTTTTAAATGGCGAAAAATCAAAGTGCGATGAGCCCACGGGCAAGCTAAAGAGACATATAGATGGTAACGATCTTTCTCAGCTTTAAAGCCCGCATCACCGCTTTGCCCTGCACTACCATCTGCTGTAACCCAGTTGCGTAACTGGGCTGCCTCACGTTTGAACTCACCTTGATTGTTATCGGTGTCGTACCATTTATCTTGCCATTGGCCATTTACTAGTAATCCCACAATAACCTCCTATAGTGTGCCAAATTTACCTAGCTGATAGTCACGTACTGCTTGTTGTAACTCAGCTTGGGTTGTCATTACAAACGGGCCCATATGAGCGATTGGTTGCTTAAGCGGCTCACCGGCTAGAATTAACGCCCCTGCACCCGTTTGCGAGTTAAACTCAATGTCACTGCCAGGCTCTAAAATCAATAAGCTACCTGCTTTAACTGGTCCGCCCTGTTCAGTATGAATTTCTCCGGTATGGATATAGATCATCACCTTAGTTTGTGTAAGCGGTGTATGGTAAAACTGCGTGCCAGCCGGTAAAGTCACATCAGCAAGCATGCCATCAGCGGCGAGATCTTGTAGGCTAGAGTCCTGCTTTTCACCGGCAAATTGCCAGCTTCCAGCTAATGCTTTTAGCTCAACACCTTGCTCATTTTGAGTCGTTGGTGCTGGCGCTTCAGTGGTATCTTGATATCGCGGCGCTCTTAGCTTCTCGGCACTTGGCATATTTAACCAAATCTGAAAGCCATGCATACCTTCTTTAGCATCTGCTAATGGCATTTCACTGTGGATCACACCAAAACCGGTACTCATCCACTGCACATCGCCAGCACGAATTGCTTTTTTGTTACCCATTTGATCTTGGTGCTCAAAGCCACCTTTAATAATATAAGTAAAGGTTTCGATACCACGGTGAGGGTGCGCAGGAAAGCCGCCCATAAAATCACTATGATCATCGGATTTAAGCTCATCGATCATTAAGAAAGGGTCTAAGTACTTGCCATCAAAACCTGGAATACGGCTGATGTTTACGCCATCACCATCTTGTGTGGCATGGCTATTTAATTGTTGAATCACTTTCATAACTTTACTCCCGTAAATTGTATGAAGTGATTTTAGGCGCTATTTTAACTAACAACCATGAGTAAAATAAGCACCTAACATTCTATAAAAGCGAATACTAAAGAGCTTCTATATCATCGCTCTGCGTTATTTCATGCTCAGTTTGAAGATTTGGCAAAGTTAAATAAAAAGTGGTGCCTGTCTGTTCTTCAGATTCGAAACTAATCGAGCCCTTTAATTTTTGCGTAACTAAATTCATAACAGCATAAAGCCCTAGACCAGTATTTTTTTGGACACGCTTAGTAGTAAAAAAAGGATCAAATATTTTATCTTGAATATCTTCGCTTATGCCGCAGCCATTGTCTTTAACACTTATAAAAACATTATTATGTTTAAAACTTGCCGAAACTTCTATTTTTGCGCCTTTAATCTGCCCATCAAACGCATGAAAAAAAACATTTGAAAACAAGTTTGTCATAACGTGATTAAATGTTCCTGGGTAACTTTGAATTTTTAAATCATCGGGTATGTTAAAAATCACCTCAACATTTTTATTTTTAGAATCTGACTTAAACGACATCACAATATCATGCAGATGCGGATTCAAGTTAATTAACCTTAATTCATCACAATGCTGATCAGCGGCAATTTGTTTAAAGCTTGTTATCAATTCAACTAATCGATCTAAATTAGAATGAAGTAATAAGCTAATTTCTTCTGAAGTATGTACATATTTTTCAAGTGAGCCTTTACTAACGCGTTTATCAGCTAGCACTTTTCCCATCTTTTTATTTTCATCTTCAAGGTAACTGACAGCTGTTATACATATACCTACAGGCGTGTTGACTTCATGTGCTACCCCAACAACTAGACGACCTAGTGCTGCTGTTTTTTCTGCTTCCATTAAGTATTTTTGAGTCTTTGCCATTAAATCCATAGATTCTTTAAGCTGCAAGTTTTTCTCAGTCAAAGAAGATGTTTTTTCTGCCACTTCAGCTTCAAGTGAAGACACATATAAATGATTAAGTGATTTGCGCAAACGGCCGATAAAATACAGCACAATTAAAATGGTAATAAAGCAGCAAAAAGAGAAAAGCGACATCAAGTAGTGATCTCGCGTCGCGATATCAAGGTTTTGTTCGGTTCGATAATCTAACATAAACAAAAAGTTATTAATGTGACTCATTATTTCTGACTTTGCCAAAAAGTAATCATCACTATACAAACTCAGAATCGCGTCAATTTGCTCCTTTTCCATATTCTCGTCAGGTTTATTTGCTAAAGTTTGAAAAGCAGCGTACTCAATTTTTGTTAAATCATTTGATGCTTTTTCTGCAAGCCGGATTTGTTGCATCTCCTCATCTGTTATACCAATGGAATTTAGCATAACTTGGAGTGATTTTTTTTCACCGTCAGGAAATGGAGCCTTACCGTTATGAGGCATTAACATATCCCAATAAACGCGGTGATAATATTCTGGACGTGGAGCTTCACCATTTCGAATAGCTAGAATTTGGTTAAAAAAGTCTAAAAATTTAGTATTGCCTGTTACCGTATAAGCCCTTGCCATTAAACTTAATTGATCTGAACTTTGTCTGACTTGCTCAGCCAAAATATAAGACTGATACCTAACCTTAGTTTCAGCCTCTATGGTTTTTAAACTGCCATACATTAAATAAACTGACAAAGCCGTTAACCCAGCTAGAATTACAGCAACCAAATTAAGTAAAGATAAACGCTTAATATTAAGTTGGAGCTCTTTTTGCATTTCATGACCTATAAATATGATTACAGCTAGAGATCGCAGATTTAACTTTCTGACCTACTGATACGTAAAATCACAGTACGAGTCATAAAAACCAAAATCGAACTTTAGGATTAAATATTTAATAGAAGTCAATTCTAAAAATGTCAATTAGGGCCTAGGGGTTACCTAAAGGAGTAACTCGACTGCGTCTTATTGCTCATTTTCTCGTTGTTTAATTGTCAATCTATCGGCCACGATCGCGCCGCGTTTCCCTACAGCTTTTTCTGGCCCAATAGTGCTATCAACTAGAGTTTGTTGCTCTGTACTGGCATTGATAGCCGCACCAAAAATGATGATATATGCGCTGATATAAAGCCACATCAACATGATCACCACACCACCTAGCGATCCATAGGTTTCGTTATAACTAGCAAATTGAGATACATAATATGAAAAACCAATTGATGCGATGATCCACATTAACGTAGCAAGCATTGAGCCCGGCGTGATCCAGCGCCATTTAGCTGGAGTTCGATGAGGCGCATAACGATATAAAAACGCTAAAGCAAGATTAAAAATAATGGCTAACAATGGCCAAGTAATGAGCTGAATCATTAAGTCGATAAGCTCTGTTAAGCCAACTAAGTTGAGTACAATCGGTAAGATACCAATGATCAATAATGCCACCAGCGCAACTACAATAGCACCCAGAGAAAATAAAAAACGCACCACTAATGCCATAAGGAACTGACGCTTATTACGCTGATGATAAGTAATATTACAGGCGGTAATAAGTGCTTGGCAGCCTTTACTGCTACTCCAAATAGTTAATAGCAAGGTACCTATGGCACTTGCACTCAATACCTTATTTGACTGCTGAGTGATATCGCTAACTTGAAGCAAAATGATGTCACGACTACTTGCAGGTAATATCGCAATCACCTTATCTAACTGATCATGGATATCTGTGGGAGAAGCAAAATAGGCATATACGGATACAATAGCTGCCAGAGCAGGAAAAATAGCTAAAAGAGCATAAAATGCCACGCCTGCTGCTACAAAAGATAAATTGTCTTGAGATAGGTTGTGATAAACCCGTTTACTGATATCCCACCAACCTCGAATTGGGATTTCCATCGGTGAACGAGCTTGAAAACCGCGGTTACCATTCGCCATAAGTGACCCAAAGAATGACTGTGAAAAGTACAATGCTGCAAACAACTTGCCAGTAATTATGGCGCCTGAATTGCATTGAACTAAACTTATTGAAGCAACTTAAAGATCCATGGAGCGGTGCAATGAGTTATTATTTACTTACTGAAAATCAACTAGCTAACGTTTTAACAGCATCAATTTCCATAGCATCTCAAACAGTTTCTGAAAGCTTATCTTGGCAAGACTTAAACTTTCAAATTACGCAGTTTTTACATACTGCATGGCAAATGTTACCTGCACTGACACTTGGTATTGCGGCCATCATTATCTGTTACTTGTTGGCCCGCCCTTTATCTTATCTATTAATAAAACCGCTTGGCTTTGTGAGCGAAAGCAAACTTTTACATGTCGTTACGAGGCGCTTTTTTAGCATTATTATTATCTTGTTTGGCGTTTACTTATTTTTACGTCTAGCAGGGCTAACCAGCTTTGCTGTGGCGATTATGAGTGGCACTGGCTTAGTTGGGCTTATTTTAGGTTTTGCTTTTCGCGATATCGCCGAAAACTTTATCTCAAGTATGCTACTTAGCGTACAGCGCCCTTTTCGTATTGACGATGTTATCGAAGTTGATGGTCGTTTAGGAGTAGTTAAAAAGGTTACGGCGCGCGCCACCACCTTGGTTGACTTTGACGGTAATCATATTCAAATTCCCAATGCGACCGTCTATAAAAACGTCATTAAAAACCTCACCGCAAACCCAAAAATGCGGGGCCACTTTAATGTTGGCATTGGCTACGATAATGAAATTCGCTATGCCCAACAATTAGCAATGAAAGTGGTTAATCAAAACCCTGCTGTTATTAATGATCCGCCAAGCCAAGTACTTATTAATTCATTAGGCTCAGCAACTCTTAATCTAACCATTTATTTTTGGGTAAATAGTAACGAACACAGTACTATCAAAGTGGCCTCACAATTGATGCGAGAGTTGGTCAATACTTATTTAGCGGAGCAAATAAGCATGCCGGATGATGCTCGCGAGCGAATTATTTTAAATAGCGAAAACGATACCGAACAGCCAAACAATAATGTAAGCGCAGAGCTAAAAACAGCAAAATCACTCGACGACCATAGCCTTGATGATGTTAGCAGTGATGCCGATGATATCCGCGAACAAGCAGATCAATCTCGCGACCCAGAGCAAGGTAATAATATTATTTGAGACAAAGATTATCAGGCTTCGTCTTTGGGTTTATCTTGCATTGCACGTTTAAACCCTTTAATTGATGTCCCTAAGTCACCACCGATCCGTGACAGTTTTTTTGTGCCAAATAAAAGCACCACAATTGCGGCAATAATAGCTAATTGCCAAACACTTATTCCTGCCATAATAACCTCCTTAAGGTTTAGGTAATTTGTCAGTATGCTACTAGCTCTAAACAGTGATTACGTCGATCCCCAAAGCAACCAATGACTCAACAAATTCAGCTGGCATGTTTTTATCGGTTACTAGCACATCGATTGATTTTAGTGGTAATACATTATACAAAGCCCGTTTACCAAATTTACTTGAATCAGTTACAGCAATCACTTGATCTGCACGTGTGCACATTGTTCGGTTTAACATTGCTTCAGGCTCATAATGGGTGGTGATCCCCGCTTCAGGATCTATGCCATCCACTCCTAAAATAACCTTTTTGAAATTATATTTACTGAGTGCTTGTTCAACTTCATTTGAGTAAAAAGACATTGATTTCTTGCGCAATTGCCCACCCAGCATAAATACATTGGCATCGTCTATATCTGCCAGTACATGTGCAATATTGAGGCCGTTTGTCATCACGGTTAAGTCTTGTTTGTTGGTCAATGCTTTCGCGACTTCTTCGGTTGTGGTGCCCGAATCAATAATTAGTGAATCGCCATCATCAACTAAATTTGCAACAGCTTTTGCCAGTAGAACTTTCACAGCATAATTTTCGTTATGCTTATCTTTAACTGATAACTCTTTGACCAATTTATCACAAGCAATTGCGCCGCCGCGAGAACGAACAACCAGACCACGCTTGCCCAGTTCGTTAAGATCATGGCGAATACTAACCTCAGAAATATCAAAAGTTTTCGCAAGATCTTTAACATTTACTTTGCCATTTTCCTCGGTCATCAGAACGATTTTTTGTCTTCTTTCTATTGTGGTTAGCATAGCTGGCCTGTTGTTTATATAGCTGCTTTCAAATTCGTAGTTCAATATTACACAATTTACAGTTTCAAAGCCAAGCTTAGTTTCGAAATAAAATAAAACTTTCAAAACTTACGAAAAATGTTTTATCATTAATCTACCGTTAAATTATTGGTGACAAAAATGACAACACAAAGCTCACTATTAGAGCAAACAGAACACACCAACCGTACACAATTACTACCTATGTTGATCATAGGTGGCTTGTTTTTCTTATTTGGCTTTATAACTTGGCTCAATGGATCTTTGATTCCATTTCTACAAATGGTCTGTGATCTCAACCATATTGAAGCTTACATGGTGACATTGGTGTTTTATATCGCCTATACCGTCATGGCACTGCCGAGCGCTAAGATATTGAAATTATTTAGTTATAAGCATGGTATGTCATTTGGTTTAGGCACCATGGCATTTGGCGCGTTGTTGTTTATTCCTGCCGCACAAATTCAGGCTTATTGGTTATTTTTGGTTGCCTTATTTACTTTAGGAAGCGGCCTCACCTTATTACAAACCGCTGCGAATCCTTACATCGTGCTAATTGGTTCTAAAGACACGGCAGCCGTACGCATTAGCATCATGGGTATTCTCAATAAGAGCGCAGGTGTGGTTGCTCCATTGCTCTTCTCTGCGATTGTGTTTAGCGACATTGCCAGCTTTAGCCCTGAAGCTCTCGCCCAATTGAACAGCATTCAAAAGCAATTGCAGTTACAAGAACTGGCTAATCGTTTAATTACTCCTTACCTTGTAATGGCAATCGCATTAGCGATATTAGCGGCGTTGATTATGCTGGCTCCATTACCTGATATTGAGCAACCAAAAACTAGCAACAACAGCGAGAGTAAATCAGTACTGCAATTCCCACACTTGGTTTTAGGCGTGATAGCTCTATTCTTTTACATAGGCGCAGAAGTTATTGCCGGCGACACCATTGGCCTTTACGGCAAAGAACAAGGGGTATTGCAGTTCGCTGAACTCACCTCTTACACCATGGGCTTTATGGTGCTAGGTTATGTGTTAGGTATCGTGTTAATTCCTCGTTTTTTTAGTCAGCAACAGGCGCTGATATTTTCCGCGTTAAGTGGTTGTGTGTTTTCACTTGGCATCATTTTGATTGATCCGCAACAAACTGCGATTGCAAACGTAGTGCTCTTTTGGCTTGCTGATAACAGTTTTCCAGATACCGTGTTATTTGTTGCATTACTTGGCTTATCGAATGCGCTAGTTTGGCCGACCATTTGGCCTATGGCCCTTGCAAATCTCGGCGATAAAACTCAAACCGGCGCGGCATTACTGATTATGGGGATTTCTGGTGGCGCTCTATTGCCTTTGGTATACGGTGTGTTTGCAGAATATACGGACAATGCACAACAAGCTTACTATCTGTTGATCCCTTGCTATGCGTTTATTCTTTATTACGCACTGATTGGTCACAAACTAACAAGTTGGCGTAAGTAACGACATGGGCAGGCTTAGTTGTTTTACTGTTTAACTAGCCTGCAATTTTTCTGATGTGAAATAGCCCAGTAGCAAAAATTCACGCACGGTAAAAATACACTTATATATTAAGTACTCGTCACGCTTATCAGGGCTCACTTCTGAAAGAGGCAAGGCTTGCTGCGCTATTATGCGCTGTTGCTGCTGCAAAGAGATAGTAAATAAGCCTGTGAGTTTATCTGCTAATTGCGACGATGAAAAAGCACCGTCTGCAATCAGCTCAGCGCCTTTTAAGCATGCCGCACGTTCAGTCACTGTTAGTGTATTTGCTAGCATTAAATCTGTGAAAGCGACTAAATTAAAATACAGCTGCTCATTTGGCTCCAGTTCTAAAATAACCGCCTGCATTTGCGTGACCACATCCCGATGCGCCGCTGTTTTAAGCACCTCAAAATGATTGTCATCCACTTTATCAAATAGCTGAGTCGCAGCCACTGGCGTAATAGCCGCACCGAATAATGCAGCTAAACATTTAATGGCATTTCGCCTTTGTAGATCAGCCATTGAACACCCCATTTTGATAATGTCGTGCAGCATGATCGGCGGCTCTCGCAGTAAATGCCATATAGGTTAACGAAGGGTTCTGATAACCCGACGAGCACATAAACGAGCCGTCAGTGACATAGACGTTACGCACACTATGAATTTGGTTGTAACGATTAAGCACTGAGGTTGTAGCATCATGTCCCATGCGCGCAGTTCCCATTTCGTGGATGGCCTGCCCCGGCGCTGAGCCTTTATCGTACGCTTGCACATTTTGATAACCAGCTTTGCTGAGCATCTCTACGGCTTGCGCTTTCATATCCTCGCGCATGCGCTGCTCGTTTTCAGCAAATTGGCAATCAAAATTAACTAAAGGTAATCCCCATTGATCTTTTAATACCGGATCTAAGCTCATTTTATTACGATGATAAGGCAGGCATTCACCAAAGCCTATTAATGCAACTTGCCAAGGCCCAGGTTTGGCAAGCTCTTCTCGAAAAGCCTTACCAAAGCTAAGTTCTTTAAAGCCCCGTCGCCAATCTTTGCGTGTTGCGTATCCTTGATAGCCATAGCCGCGAATAAAGCTATGCTGCTCGCTATCATTAAGGTTTCGAAAACGCGGGATATGAAAGCCAACGGGTCTATCGCCATCATTAAAGTCATCAGCAAAACCTTTTGGTTCACCCGTTGCGCCAACCCTAAAATGGTGATCCATGAGGTTATGCCCAAGCTCTCCACTATCGTTCCCTAAGCCATTAGGAAAACGTGCAGAGGTTGAATTTAATAACAAGGCTGTTGTAGCCACCGTTGATGCGCAGCAAAAAATAATCTTCGCTTGCGCGATACGCTCTTTTTTAGATTCAGCATCAATTACTTTCACACCTGTGGCTTGCCCGCTTTCTGGATTGTAAATAATCTCTTTAGCAATGGAGTGAGTCTGAATAGTGAGTCGCCCAGTACGCATCGCTGCAGGTAAGGTCGAGGCTAAACTACTAAAATAGCTACCGGTTGGACAACCTCGCATACAGCGGTTGCGCTTGCTGCATGGAGCACGACCTTGCTCAGGCTTGGCCTTAGTTAAATGCGCAACTCGCCCGATGGTGAGGTGCCGATTAGTGTAGTGAGTTAATAAACTTTGTTTAAGCTGCTGCTCTACGGCATTAAGCGCAAAAGGAGGTAAGTAAGGTCCATCTGGTAGCTGAGGTAAGTTCAGCGCTTCGCCGATAACCCCGATGTAGGCTTCGACTTTATCGTACCAAGGCGCAATATCTTGATAGCGCACAGGCCAATCAACGCCGTGACCATCTTGTTTGTTGGCTGCAAAATCTATATCACTGAGGCGCAAGCATTGCCGCCCCCAAGTTAATGAGCGCCCACCAAGATGATACCCTCTGATCCAATCAAAACGCTGTGATTCTTGATAAGGGTGCTGCAAATCATTCACAAACCAGTGTTTTATTGATTGCTTGGTGGCATAGCCAGTGCGTGCTTGTTTAGCTTGATTCTGTTTTTCTAGTAAGCTGGGCCTGTCGCGAAGTGGCAGTTGCCAATCATCTTTAAAGGCAGTGATATAGTCAGTACCGTGCACAACCTGCCTACCACGTTCAAGTAGCAGTACATTGAGCCCTTTTTCGGTCAGTTCTTTAGCAGCCCAGCCGCCAGTAATGCCACTGCCAATAACAATGGCATCGAATACTTTTGCCTGCATTCTCACTTAACTTTTAAAAGATTTGCTTACCCGCACAGATCGTTGCTTGAACAGAAAAGTCTTTATCGAGCAGGGCAAAATTAGCCTGTTTACCTACCGCAATACTGCCTATTTGCTCCGCTTTATTTAAAAACTCAGCGGGTACTAAACTGGCCATTTTAGTTGCTTCAACTAGGCTTGCGTCGGTTAAGTTATAAAAACGCTCAACGCCAACTTCCATGGTTAATGTACTGCCCGCTAAAGAACCGCTCTCAGTTCGTGCAACACCTTGCTCAACCACAATAGGAAGCTCACCTAAGCGGTAGCGACCATCTTGTAAGCCTCCGGCGCTCACACAGTCTGTGATCAGAGCAATTTTATCTGCCCCTTTTAAACGGTAAACCATGTTCATGATGCTCGGGTGCAAATGAATACCATCAGGAATAAGCTCAACCATGGCATCGCTGTCCATCAACAGTGCGCCAGTACAACCAGGATCACGATGATGAATACCGCGCATACCATTAAAAATATGCACACCACCGCAAGCACCATGGGCAAGAGCTTGTGTTGTTTGCTCAAAATTAGCATCTGTATGACCCAGCATCACACGCACACCTTTATCGGTGATATAGCGGATCATATCGGGCGATTTAAGTAGTTCTGGCGCCAACGCAAATGAACTTAAGCAACCTTCACATGCGGCATAAATTTCATCAAATCGCTGTTTAGTAAGTTCTAAAAAAAATGACTCGTTATGCGCGCCTTTATGCGCTTCTGCAAAGAATAAACCTTCGTTATAAGCCCCTAGCAACTGCGCCCCAGCCAAGCCTTTTTGATAGGCACTCGCCATATTTTTATAAGCTTGAATTGAGACGTCCCAGTCCGCAGTCACCGTTGTGCCAACAAACCCCGTTACGCCATGCTTTGCTAAAGAACGAGAAATAATCTCTAGTGATTCTGGGGTGCCGTCCATAATATCGCAGCCTTCCCGGCCATGAATATGTAAATCAATAAAGCCCGGAAATAAACTGTGCTCACCTAAATCGATTACTTTAATCTCTGGCTCAATTTGCGTGGTAATAGCACTAATTTTACCTCGCTCGACCAAGACCGCATGATCGAGTAAAACCTTCTCAGCAGTCACCACTTTTGCGGCTTTTAAGTAATAGCGATTAAGATCCGTTGGAATTAGCATGAACACTTCCTATTATTGCAGCGCCTCTTACGCCGCTAGAATCACCAAACTTTGCACGCTTCACGTCGGGCACGGCAAAACCTGAAAATAAATGAGTTTGAATCGCATCAGGGAGCTTTTCTACTATTGCATCAATGAGCGACAACCCCCCGCCAAGTACGATAACTTCTGGGTGCAAACTTTTACTAATGGCAGCAAAGGTTTCGCCAAGAATATCTAAGTAACAGGCGAGCACCTTTAAGGCTTGCTCATCACCTAGCTTAATATCGTTTGCCCATTCAATCGCTGATTTAGGGGATTGCGTAATATGTTGATACAGAGTTTGTACACCGGGCCCTGCAATATAGCTTTCTACACAGCCATTTAAACCACAGCCACATTTTAAAACGGGCAGCTGATATTTTTGTTGCAGATACGCAGAAAGCGGTAAATGACCATATTCTCCCGACATACCTAAACCTTGGTTAAACAAAGTGCCATCAATACACATACCACCCGCCGCACCTGTACCAACAATGGCACCAAATACTCGGCTATAACCTTCACCGGCTCCGCCATTTGCTTCTGATAAAGCAAAACAGCGGGTGTCATTTAATATCGCAACAGGGCGCTTTAATAATGCTTGTAGGTCGTCGGCAATCACCTTACCTGTGGCACAAGGCACATTGGCAGATAACACTTTGCCAGCCTCATTAATGATACCTGGCATACCGATGCCCACCGCACCTTGGCTACTTGTTAATTCATCGGCCTTTAGCACCTGCTGATATATTGCCTGCAAAAATTGCTGATAATCATCAGTTGGCGTAGTAATACGCCAACTCTGCTGTTGCTCTAAATTATTATTAAAAATGGCGGTTTCTATTTTTGTTCCACCAATATCGAGTCCATAAACAGCCATACTCTACCTAACACTTTCTAACAAGAAGTTAACGGGTAAATAGTTACCCCTTGTACAACACGGTTAACTTCGCCCGTTGGGCAAGGATTGTCAGGTGTTAAACCGAGTGAGATTGATTTAAAAAATGCAAAAATCTGACAATAAACAATATAATACAGACCTTGCCACACATCATCCAGCGGTTGCTGCTTTGTACCTACCGATAATTTTTCTATTCGCAGGCATTGCTGTTCATTGACTAATTCATTATATAAATCAGTGTCATATAAACTGCTGTATAGATTTCCAGATGACATCAATAGTACGGCAGTTTTGGTATTAATAATGGTTTTCGGGCCATGCCTAAAACCCAAAGGCGTTTCAAAATAACTAATTAATTCACCATTTGTTAACTCTAAACACTTTAATGCAGCTTCTTTGGCGTAGCCAAGTAAAGACCCGGCTCCTAAAAACACTAAGCGCTCAACGTTACTTTGTGCAAAACGCTTAATGTCATCAATTTGCGTATCGAGTAGCTGATTAGTATGCGCCACAACTTTTTCTAATTGAACGCTATCTGGAGTAAAAATACACAGTGTTGAAATCAGCATTGAGGTAAAGCTACTTGTCATTGCAAAGCTCTCATCAAGTGTTTCTTTTGGCATTATCACACTTAAGCTATTGCTTTTAACTGATGCGCTTTTAGCTAACTCACCGTTTTCATTACAGGTAATAACCAAGTGATAACATTTATCAACGACTTGCTCTGCAATATCGACCGCTGCGACACTTTCAGGGCTATTTCCAGAGCGCGCATAAGAAATAAGTAAGGTTGGCGTGCCCTTTTGTAAAAAACCATATGGGTTTGAGACAATATCAGTGGTGCTGACAGCACATACGTCCAAATCGGTTTTCGCAGTTAAATGAGGTGTTAAAGCCTCGCCCACATAAGCTGATGTACCAGCGCCTGTTAAAACAACTTTTAAGTTATTAAGTGCTAAAATCGGCGCTAAAAAATCATTAATCTCAGCTCGCTTGTTATCAATCACTGTTGCCGTATTACACCATGATTTGGGTTGTTGTGTGATTTCTCTTGCGGTCCAATAAGCGTTCTGTTGCTTAAGTTCTGTTTCGTTTAAGGATAAAAACTGTGTCATATTAAATTCTCTCTCAACACCACTTATTGATTACAAGCAAGCGAATAGCTATTCGTCACTTCCATTATTTTGTTAAGTACTAACTCACGCGGTGATGAGTTAATTTGGCCCTTAGTTAATGCTTTGTATTGCATTGGCATAAATTGGCTAAGTAAGGTCTGTGGAATAATTTGCCCTTCTAAGTTCTCAAACAGCGTTTCTACTGTTTGTTTTATCTCATCTTCAGGCCAGTAATAACGGATGCGATCGCTATAACTATAAGCCCTAAACAGCTTAGCTTCAGCACCCTGCGATGGGTAAAACTTATTCCAATAATGTGGTTTTTCTAGCATGATGCGCTCACAGACATCACGTAAATTAGAACGCTTAGCAGGTTCAACTAACTGATCTTCAATATAAGTTAAAGCAAATAAACCTTCGCGTAGTGCATAGGTAAGCTGTGGCCCCACTTTTAATATGGCAAAGTGATCTTGTACTAACTCGCGATAGCAATGATCTGGCTGGTAATCAGTAGAGTGAGCTTCATACACAAGATTATCGACAGTAGTGATAAACTCTTTCAGTTTTTGCGCTTCATTACGTTGGTAATTAAAAACTTGATGATTATCAAACTCAACCCCTGGCTGCACAACAACAGCAATAACACGCGACCACACGTCACTTATGTTTAAGCTAGCAAATGCTGCCTGATGTAATTCGATTGTTTGCTGTACCCCTTCAACATGGGATACCTCAATAATTTCATGCTCTTCTGTTGCCCCACCCGGAGGGGGAACTTCAGTACCAACCACATAAAGAATATCGTTATCTTTTGAGACCGACTCGGCAGCTTGGCACATCAATGCTGCACGCTTGGCAATTTCTGCATCAGCTAAACGTTCTCCATCGTCAGCGCATGGCATACTGGCATCTAGATGAATTTTTTTAAAACCCGCACTCGCATAGGCTTTAACAAGTTCAACAGCTTTTACCATCGCAACCTCTGCAGGCTCATTCACCCAACACACAGGACCTAAGTGATCACCACCTAAAATAATGCGCTGGGTATCTAAACCCACTTTTTCGGCTATTGCATAAACAAATTCAACAAAGTCATGAGGCTTCATACCCGTGTAGCCACCAAACTGATTAACTTGGTTTGCCGTAGCTTCAATTAAAATTTCAGTGTCATCATTAAGAGCTTGCAACATCGCTGCTTCGATAACGAGTGGATGCGCGCAGCATACAGAGTAAATTCCCTGCGCTTGCCCTACTCGATTGTTATTAATAATCGTTTTTAATGCATTCATGGTTCTCTCCAAGCAGCTTACATCAAAGGTTAGATACGTGATTTGAAATTACAGTAGCACACAGCGAAACACCACGCAACAAAATGAAAGAAAACGAAAGTGCAAATCAAAGCTGAAATTTGACCTAAAAAACCATAAAAAGGCATTAAGGGTAATACAGCTACCAATTTGAAAGATTTTGAAAGCATTTAATTGTAATTAACTTTTAGTTGCGATATAACAGAAACAACTGAAACCCACTATTAAAAATAATCTCAGTGATTTAGGTATCGTTATGACAATAGATAGACGTAGTTTTTTAAAATCTGCCGCAGCCATTACCGCCGCGACAGTCGTGACTGGCTGTGCGAAAAGCCAACAAGGTGATAATCAAAGCACACCTCTTGCAGCACAAGGTAAAAGCGTAATGGGCTTAGCTGTGCCTGCAATGGATGTGGTGCGTGTTGGTTTTATTGGGGTTGGTCAACGTGGTAGCGGCCATGTGAAACATCTTTGCCATATTGAAGGTGTTGAAATCAAAGCTATTTGCGACACAGATAAGCTAATGCTAGATAAGTCTGTTAATTATGTTGTTGAAAAAGGCTTACCTAAACCAACTGCTTATACGGGTTCAGATAAAGCCTATTTAGATATGCTCGCTCGCGATGACATCGACATTGTGATCATTTCAACGCCTTGGAAATGGCACACACCGATGAGTGTTGAGACCATGGAAAGTGGTATACATGCCTTTGTTGAAGTACCTGCAGCAACCACGATGGAAGAGTGTTGGCAACTAGTAAACACCGCAGAGCGCACGCAAAAGAACTGCATGATGATGGAAAACGTTAACTATGGCCGTGACGAGTTAATGGTTTTAAACATGGTTCGTAAAGGCGTATTTGGTGAGTTACTGCATGGTGAAGCTGCTTATATTCATGACCTGCGTTGGCAAATGAAAGAAATTGACCGCAGCACAGGCTCATGGCGTACTTATTGGCATACCAAAGTAAACGGTAACTTATACCCAACCCATGGTTTAGGGCCGGTTTCTCAATATATGAATATCAACCGTGGTGACCGCTTTGACTTTGTTACCTCAGTCAGCTCACCTGCACTTGGCCGTGCAGCTTACGCAGAACGTGAATTCCCTGCAGGCCACGAACGCCGTTCACTGAAATTTACTGCTGGCGACATGAATACCAGCATTATTAAAACAGTGAAAGGTCGTAGCATTATGGTTCAGCACGACACCACAAGCCCTCGCCCGTATAGTCGCCATAACCTAATTCAAGGTACTAATGGCACATTTGCAGGATTCCCTAATCGTATTGCTCTTGAAGATGTGCCACCAGCCATCGCGAAAATTTACCAACAGCAATATGAAGCAGAGCTCGCTGCCTGGGAGAAAGCAGGTTCACAGGGGCGTAAGCCACATATGCAAAACTTCCATAGCTGGGATCAAGATATGGAAAAATGGCGTGCTGAGTTTGATCATCCACTGTGGAAACGCATGGGTGAAGAAGCAGTACGTAACGGTGGCCACGGCGGTATGGACTTCATTATGCTTTGGCGCATGATCTACTGCTTACGCAATAATGAGCCACTCGATCAAGATGTATACGATGCCGCAGCATGGTCATCAATCTTCCCGCAAAGTATGGCATCGGTTGCTGATAGAAGTAACAGTAAAACAATTCCAGACTTTACCCGTGGCGCTTGGCAAACAGGTAAGCCTCTGGGAATTGTGTCTTAACACTTTCTCTCCTGAAAAACTAAAAGCCCGCCCTTTGCCCTGCGGGCTTTTTTTATTTCATTGTTCACTCCCTATAGAGCTTTACTCTATAAAACTTTACCCACAAAAAAGCCCGCAACGTCAGCGGGCTTTTTAATTAGGCCTTTAGCTTACTGAGCATGTGCTGCAGCGCGGAAAATCGTGTTAGCTAAAAGTACATTCATGCCTTCAAGGTAGGCGCGGTAGGTTGGTGATTGTGTAAAGCCAATCACCATGCCTTTGCCTTGCGGTTGATGAACAAGCAATGGCTTATACGCAAGCTGTGCTTTATTTTGCTGCCATAGATAACCACTTGCTAGCACATCATCTTTACCTGTAAACCACGCTAGGTTTTTACCTGAGTTCAGTTTTATAGGCGTGTAAATATCATTACCGTAAGCTACCGCAACAAGGTCTTTATCAACCCCAGCGGTTAACCAGTGCTCTTGGTCTACTTCAACATTAGCAAGTACACCGGCTACATAGTCTGGCGATGTATGTGGCTCAATGCTCGCCGCTTTTAAATCATCGCGAGAAGTGAATAACTGCCCTGCCACTTTACTGCTTTTATCATCGCTGCTATCGGCTTTATCTTCTCGGTAAGCTTGCTCGCGTTTAACATCTAACAAACCGTAATCAGCGTTGGTGGTAAAACGGTTAGCATTACCGAGGGCAATCAACACGCCGCCTGCTTCAACCCAGCTTTTTAAATTAGCCGCGCCCGATTTACCGAGTGCTTGCTCATAATTACCTTCAGGTAAAATAAGCACTTGGTAATCACTTAAATCAGCCCAAGCAAGCATAGGTGTGCGAATAGCTGTCACCGGGTAGCCAAGCTGTCTTTCGATAACAAAACGAGTGTTACCGGCGCTTAGCTCTCGAGTGGCTGCATCCCATGCAATCGCCACTTTTGGTGCTACCATAGGCACTGTTTTGTTACTACCAAAGCTTGGGCCTTCAATCACCCAACTTGAATCAACACCATCAACTATTGCACCAGTTTGCTCGGCAATTTGGCTAATTTTAGTCAGTAAGTCTTTATCGTTTAGGCGCTTTTCGATTACTAAGCTACCCGCTGGGTAGTTAGTTTTATCACCTAATACAAATGCTTGGTCAGCACTTTTCAGTTTAATGCCAGCTTGCAGTGCTGCTGTTAAAAAGCGTGCTGCGGCCGTATCACCCCAAGCAACAATATAAGCCACTGAGGCTTCTGGATTATTCACTTTACCAAGCAATGTGTCGTCGGCCTGAACCGCTTTACTATCTGCGCTAACTGCGCGACCACAACTATCGCTATCAACATTAAACATCATCGGCAGCGACCAACCTGTGACATCGTAAATTTCATCACCTAGGTTACGAGCGCGGCGTCTTTCTTGCTCTTTTACAAAAGCCTCTGCCATATCTACTTGGTCAGTAAAGGTGGTACGTACAAATACCCCGCGTGGCTGTGCAGTATCAATAAAATAGCTGCCTGCTTTGTACTTAACGCCACAGGCTTTGAAGTCTTCAGTTGCTTGTTTAACTTCAACACCATGTTCAGCCATTAAGGTTGCGAGTCTATGAGCGCCTTCACGGTTACTTTGTTTAGGTAAGATATAAACACGCTCTTTGCTATCTTTACCCGAATCAATCGCATCAACTTGATATTGATAAAAGTCACCTAGTAGTTTTTCACGTTGATTGGCAGCCCCTTCGGCAGTCGAAATTGAGGCCACAAACTGACGCTTTACAGTATTAAAATAGGTGAGTAGTTCGCCGGTATTTTTCTCAAAAACATGGCCACGCGCAGAGCCTACTTCGTAAGTTGATGCTGATGCACCATAAAAAACAGGCCAGCTATCACCGTAGCCTGGGTAAAAGGCATCAAAAATTTCACGGGTAAAATAATCAAAGCCAAACTCATCAAAATACTTCGCATGATTTTGCCCAATCGCATCCATGTTGGCGATTTGAGTTTTCGTCATATGCGGATTAAATGGCTGAGCAGCCGGTGCAAAGTAGTAAGATTGGTCGCCGCCCATTTCATGAATATCAACCACTACTTGCGGTTTATATTTATTGATTGCAGCCACTCTGCCTTTACTTTCAGGCTGAGTAAGTGCCAACCAATCACGGTTCATATCAAACAAATAATGATTTGTTCGGCCTCTTGGCCATGGCTCATTATGCTCTGCACTTAGCCTATCTGCACTGTGCTCAAGACCCACGGTTGCATAATAACGAGTAACAAAGCGCTCACGGCCATCAGGGTTTTGCAATGGGTCGATAAACACCACGGTGTTGTCTAAAATTTTGCTGTTAACGGCATCATTCGGGGCTGCTAGTAAGTGATATGCAGTGAATAGTGCAGCATCGGTTGAGCTAATTTCATTACCGTGCACGGCATACTGAAGCCACACAGACGTCGGTAAATTTTTAATTAGCGACTTAGCTTCTTTTTCAGAGGTGATACGCGGATCAGCCAAGGCTTGGGTGTTATTGGCGAGAGTTTCTAATGAGCGAATATGCTCCGCAGTGCCAACCACCGCATAAACCAGTTCACGACCTTCCCAGCTGTTTGCGTACTTAAACACTTTAATACGATCAGGCGCAGCTTGTTCAAGGGCACTTAAATAACGACGCATATCGTTGTAATTGGTAATGCGCTCACCTACATCGTATCCAAGTACTTGTTTAAATGTTGGTATTTGCTGATTATAAGCCGTGCCCGGCCACATTGCTTCGGTATTCGCTGCACTGGCATTAAAGCTTGCCGTTATTGCCACAACACTCACTGAAATGGCTTTTATTATTTGTTTGGCGCTCATTATTTTTCCAAAGTAAAAGTATCTGCTTTGTACATTACAAAAGTATTGAAAATAAACAAATTAAAAACGTTAGATTGGCAAAAATTAAAGACATAAAAAAACCGCAGCAATTGCTGCGGTTATTTTCAAACTAGCAGGGCTATTTAACTAGGGTCATTTCATCAAGTAGGTAACCTGCGTTATCAACTTCTTCCATTAACCAAAGCATGTATCGAATATCAACGTGAATAGCACGGGTGATTTTGGCGTTAAAGTACCAATCTTTGGTGATTGATTCATAAGTCGAGTCAAAATTAAGACCCACTAATTCACCTTTACCATTCATGACTGGCGAACCTGAGTTACCCCCTGTGGTATCAGCGCTACTTAAAAAGTTGACTGGTACTGAGTTAACTTCAAGAGGTTTAGCCGCTTGTGACTCACAACCAAAGCTGAATAAGCTACAACTTACGCCTGGTAGACCTAAGTCACCACGGTAATACGCGCCAAATGCTTGCTTTTTGTATGCTTCAAGTACTTTATCGGTAACAACAAATGGTTTTTCACCTGTGTGTTTAGCCACTAAACCACGTAGTGATGTAAATGGCGTTTTATACACAGCATCTGCTGCTGGGTAACCATCAACTTGTGCGTAGCTTACGCGTAATGTGCCATTTGCATCTGGGTAAACTGGCTTACCTTTAGCATTATTGAAAGCGATCACAGCTTGCATATACTGCGGGCGAATTTCAGCTAAACGCCCCGCCATTTCTTTTTCGTCAGCTTCTTGTGCCATGTTGGTATCGTATAGAGCAACAGCTAACTTTATGAATGGGTCGTTTGATGCTTCAAACTCTGCGACAGATTTACCAATCCAGTTAACACGTGCTTCTACATCTGTAAGCTCTGTATTAGCATAAAAAGAAGCAATAATCGCATCAAGTTCAGCTTGTGTTGTGGTATCTGTAATACCTAAGCCGTCGTTTAATGCCGCAACTTGCGCTGCTTTATCTTGCGCTAAATAGTTACCTAAGTAGCTTAACCATAAGGCTTTATCGACTTCAGGCGTAAACTGTTTTTGTAAACGCTCTAAACGCGCTTTAAGCATAGGAAGATCGCGCTCTTGATAACCCATTTCGCGCTCTGCATTTGGTTTTTCACTTTCTTTAGCTAAACGATATAAACGAATTGCCGTGCTTAGTAAGTCTGCGCGTTTTGCATAATTAAAGTAAAAATGGCTTTGTTGCTGTGCATGTGCTTCAACTAATAATGACTTTAATGCGTGATATGAATCTGCGTATGCTTTACGTTCAGCACTTTGTGCAAACCAAGCGAGGTACTCTTGCTCTTGCGCAGCTTTAATACCCGGAATATCCGTTACTTTAAAGCCATCTTGTAAGCCTTCCAGTTTCTTTAAACGGTTGTTAGTGCTTTTTACACGAGAGGCATATTTAACTTGTGCTTGCTCATCGCCTTCGCTCTGCTTGGCGATTACGTCTAGGGTCATGTTATAAGTATTAAGCAATGTTGGGTAATACCAACTCGCAGAATAATTTACTTCGTCTGCAAGCTTATAGCGGCTAGTTCGACCCGGGTAACCAGCCACCAGCACACCATCACCTAAGCTTACGCCGCTCGCATTCACTTTTAAGAACGACTTTGGCTCATAAGGTACGTTATCTTCGCTGTAATCTGCAGGCTTACCATCTTTACCAACGTAACCACGTACAAAGGTAAAATCCGCCGTGTGACGTGGGTATTCAAAGTTATCAATGTCGCCACCAAAGTTACCTAGCGCTTCTGCTGGAGCATACACTAAGCGCACATCTTTGATCATCAGTTGTTTGATCATGAAGTACTCTAAGCCATGGTGAAAATCACGCACGGTACATCGGTAGTTAGGATCTGACTCACACTCGCTGATCAAAGCTTTGCGATTTGCTTGAATTGCTTCATAACGCGCTTTGCCGTGTAGTTCTGCAGGTAAGTTACCCAGTACGCGCTCAGTAACATCATCCACTTGTTCAGTTACATACAAACGCTCTTGTGGGCCTGCTGGTAGCTCTTTTGATAAATCAGCTGCTAAAAAGCCTTTTTCAATTAAGTTGTTTTCTGGTGTGCTGTTATTTTGAATCGCGCCATAAGCACAGTGATGATTTGTTACCGCTAAGCCTTTTGGTGACACAAATGACGCAGAGCAATAGCCTAAACCAACCACTGCATTGAGTGGGTATTGGTTAAGATCTGCCACTTGTGATGCCGGTAATTCAATACCAACGCGGTCAAACTCGCTTTGTAATTGTTTTAATTGATGCGGTTGCCACTGCCCTTCATCAGCGTGCGCGCTACCGACAGCGACAACACCCATGAGTGCTAATGAAGTAGTAATAATATTTTTTTTAATCATGTTAATCCCAGTCAGTGCAAAGCACTATTCCATTGTTGCCTTAAAAAATCGCGCTAAGACTACCATAACCTTGATTGACTCAAGACATATTGCGATTAAATACAATTGGAGAGTAAAAATAGAGGGGAGAAAAAGCTCCTACCGTAAGAATGCAGTAAGCAGGAGCATTAGCTTCGATTCAATTATTAAGCATTGGCTTTTAAAAAGTCATAAAGTTCATCTTTAAGCACGGCGCGTTGTTGCTTTTTTTCATGCATATCCGCATCTTCAATCGGCGAGTTTTGCAATTCAAGCTCACGAATTTCTTTATCCATATCATCATAACGCTGCATGGTTTTCTTGAAATGAGCATCGTGTTTTGCAAGGCTGTGGATTAGTTCATTAAACTCAGGGAATTCATTCAATAACGAGTGTTTCTCACCTAACATGGGCAACTCCTTTGGCTAGAATTTCAGTTCAATTTCAATGTATCACCCTAACATACAGAGTCAATGTCGCAACCTTGTCCAAGATCAAAAATACAGCGATTCATACAAGTTTCTGAAACTCATTGAGTAAGCAACAAAGAAGATGTAGTTCGCACAAAATTCTAAGAATTATTCCTAGACATAACCATTTGAATTAGAGATATAATCAAATTTGATGGAGGGAAACATGCGTATTGGTATTATTGAAGATCACCAACTAGTAAGGGATAGCTTTAAAAAGTTACTAGAACTACAACAGGAGTGGCAGGTAATTATTGAAGCCTGCACGGTTAGCGAGGCTAAACTTGCCGTTGAAATTGAACAACCTGATATTTTTATAGTTGATATTTCAATGCATGAAGGAGAAACTGGCCTAGCATTTTTAAGCTACTTAAATAGTTACTACCCTGAAATTAAAACAATTGTTGCCTCCATGTATGACTACGAGCCTTATGTAAGCAACGCTCTTAGCTTGGGCGCGCAAGGTTACGTCTCTAAACGTTCAGCATCAGAAGCCTTAATCGACGCTGTCAATTCTGTAATTAAGGGCGGCAGGTATATAAGTGAAGATGTGAAGTTTAACTATAAAGACCCTTCTAATAAACTCGCTTTACTAACACCAAGAGAAAAGGAAGCTTTACCTCTATTTGCAAAAGGGCTTAACGCAAAACAAGTGGCGCAACAGTTAGACATGATGCCTAAAACTGCTCATGTGCATAAGGCTAATATTTACCAAAAACTAAAAGTATCTAACTCGTTCGATTTACTCAAAATTGCAATAGATAATGGACTCATTGCGCTTGATGAACTGGCATAATTTTCCTTTCGTGAATGTATCTGTAAACCAAGCTTTTGCTGAGTTTACAAAACAAGCTCTAGTCGCTGTTATTTACTTTGTTACCTTATGCTTTTCTTCTTGGGTAAGTAATCATTTAGAAACGGTGGCGCAAAGTAGCGCCATATTCTTGCCTGCGGGAGTTAAGCTCGCTTTTTTTATTATCTTCCCAATTAGGTTTTGGCCAATTCTTTGGTTTAGCTCAAGGCTTTATGCTGCTTATATCGGCATGTTTTATAACGATGCTTGGCACTTCGATTTATTACATGGCTTTTGGCAAGAAGCTACCTACATGATAATAGTACACTGCTTTAAAGAAAGTCGTTGGCCACCCAAGATCGATGCTAATACCGGCGTTATCTCAATCGTTTTGTTGGCTACTTCAACAGCCGCTATCAAGTGGTTTTTGTTTGCTAGTGCTTTTGAGTTCACTACATGGTTAGCTGGTAAGCAGTTATTACAATACCAACTCAATATGACCCTAGGTGATTTAACAGGGACACTACTCGTTGCGCCAATATTGCTAAGTATTAAGGAAAGCTATAAACATAAAATTACGCTAAACAACTATTTACTCGTAATTGCGCTGTTAGCCCTGACCATAGTTTACCTTGCAGCCTATATACATAGGCCTGACCTATATTCTCTGCTACGCTTGTTCTCTTTACTGCCTATTCTTTGGTTTTCTTATAAGTTTGCTACAACAGGTGCTATTTTGAGTGCTTTACTCAGCAATAGTCTAATTGTTGTACAAGCAGGCATCCAACAAGATGCAACGAATACTTATATAAGTCAGTTATTTATCTTAGCAAACTCAATTACTGGGCTTTTAATTGGTACTGCAACAAATGAACTCAAATTAAAAAATGCTGAATTACAACAAAGCAATGAACAACTTTCTCAATTACTTGCTAAAAACAAACAACTTGCAAAACGGATGGTTACAATCCAAGAAGACGAGCGCAAATATCTGTCTCAAGAATTACATGACGAATTAGGGCAAAATCTCACAGCGCTAAAAACAGATTTAGCAGTATTATCACTCTCACAACAAAACAGCAATAATTCAATCATTGCTACCCTTAGAGAAAATGCCAAAGCTATGTATGACTCTGTGTATCAAATTATGCATCATTTGAGACCGAGAGAGCTTGACGAGTTAGGCCTTGAACACGCTCTAAAAAATGGCAAATTAAAATCCCTATTAAATAAAGCTGATATCGAGTATCAAACGAACTTAGATATCAACAGTACCTTGGCTGATGAACACCAAACGGCTATTTACAGAATCTGCCAAGAAGCTGTTACCAATTGCATTAAACACAGCAGCGCCTCACAATTATTTGTTCAGTTGAGTGTAAATAAACAAGCCATAGATCTCATAATTAAAGATAATGGTGAGCAAGTGCGTAACAACGCAGAATCTGGTGGCTATGGCCTTTTATTTATTGAAGAGCGAGTGCTTGCTTTAGGTGGTAAGTGTAGTTTTGACACGCAGGATGGCTTCGCTATTAAAGTATCTTTTTAACTTCATGTATTAGAGTTACGTAACCAACGTGATAAATATGCGATTTATCGTTTCTACTCGAATTGTTTATTAAAAACGCTACACTGGGTGCGTCAATTTAAAAACAACGAGAAAGATGAATGAAAGCGCAATTATCACTTTTGAGCTTAGCCTTGGTGACAAGCCTTGGTAGTGCACAGGTTAGTGCGAAAGAAGCTCTGCAATTTAAAGACGTGTTTGATTTTAAATACGCAAAAGGCACCCAACTTTCTGAAGATGGCCAAATTCTTAGCTTTAGTGCCGACCCTTATCGCGGTAATGCACAAGGTCAGGTTTATACATTAAACAACAACACCCTACTAACTAGCGTTGAGCGCGGTACTCGCCCAACTATTAATAAAGCAGCAAACTGGGTGGCTTTTACTCAGGTACCAAGCTTACTTGAAAAAGAAACCACCAAGAAAAAAGATGAGCTAAAGAACAACCTTGTTTTAGTGAATACTAAAAGTGGTGAGCAACAGACCTTTAACGATGTAAAAGACTATGTATTATCGGATGATGGTGCATGGCTTGCTTACCGACTCGATAAAAAAGCAGATAAAAAAGACAGCGAAGAAAAAGACGAAAACAGCAGCGAAATCAAGCCAGATAAAAAAGATAAAAGCTTTGATTTAGTGCTTGTTAACCTTCAAGACAAAACCACGCACACTCTCAACAACGTATTCAGCTATGCGATGAGCAGTACCGGTGAGCAGTTATTAGCAAGCCAAAGCTACAGTGATGGTGCCGACAACCAAGTTGTATTAGTTAATCTTAATAATGACTTTGCAACGAGTATACTGATTGATGAGCCGGGCGTTGTGGCAAACAAAATTGCTTGGCAGCCAAACAGCAATACCGCAGCGCTGTTAATTGGTAATTACGTTAATGATGATACACGCCGTCGTGACCACAGCTTACAGCTTTTACAAAATGGGGCACTTTCAACCATTAATTCTGCAGATAGCAGCTGGACTATTGGCAAAACAGCATCGCTAAAATGGTCTGAAGATGGTGCTCGTTTATACTTTGAAAACCACCCTAAACTCGCTGCAAAAGTTGCCCTAAAAGAATACAAAGATGAAGCCTCTTTATATGATTTCGATACCATTCGCGACCAAAAGGGCCTTAACGTTTGGCACAATAAAGACGCTGAAATTAAGCCACGCGAAGAGCAGCAATGGAACAAAGCGAATAAGCTTCGCCACTACCAAGCGGTATATCATGTAAATGGTCAGCAAGTTGTGCAGTTAAGCACGCCGAGCATGCCTGAGGTCTCACTTAATACTCATCGCGAAGCGCTATTAGGCTATTCAGACCGACCTTACCTAGAACGTATTATGTATGGCGGCTTTTACGCAGATTACTTCAGTGTTGATGTTAAAACTGGTAAACAAACTGCTATCGTCAGCGACTATCCGTTTAGACCAAGCCTTGCGCCAAATGGTCAATTTGCAGCATTTTTCCAAGACAGCCAAGTACAGCTTAAAGATTTAGGTAACAACAAGGTTTCAACCTTATCTAAAGCAATTAACGCTATTTTTGCTGATGATAAACATGACTACCCATCACCTCAGCCGGGTTATGGTTTTGCAGGCTGGTTAAACGACAGCAGCCAAGTACTGGTTTACAGTAAATTTGATATTTGGGCTTTTGATGTCGCAACACAAAAGGCAACGCGCCTAACTCAAGGTAAAGAAAGCAATACCCAATATCGTGTTATTAAACTAGATAAAGACCAAGTGGGCTTTGCCAAAGACGAAACATTATTACTAAGCGCAACCAACCTGCAAGATAAGCAAACTGAAATTGCAAAACTTGATTTAACAAGCAATAAAGTAAGCAAAGTACTTTCGGGTAAAAAGCGCTATGATGTAGTTAAAAAGGCGAAAAATGCCGACAAATACCTATTCACAGCGCAAACATATCAGCAATTCCCTGATTACTACCAAGCTGATTTTAGCTTCAAAAAGCCACAGCGTGTTACCAACCTCAACCCACAAATTAGCAACTTTGCATGGGGCGAAAAACCTGAGCTTATTAGCTATAAAGGGTTTGATGGTGAAGATTTACAAGGCGTATTAATTAAGCCTGCGGGCTACAAAAAAGGCGATAAGGTGCCAGTGGTTGTGTACTTCTACCGCTATATGAGCCAACGCATGTATGACTTCCCGAAAATGGAATTAAATCATCGTCCTAACTTCCCGATGTTTACTTCAAATGGTTATGCGATTTTCTTACCTGATATCCGTTTTGAAATTGGTCATCCGGGTAAATCGTCAACCCAAACGATGATCAACGCCACTCAAAAGTTGATTGATTTAGGCATTGCTGATCCAAATAAAATTGGTTTACAAGGTCACTCATGGGCAGGCTACCAAAGTGCCTTTATGATCACGCAGACAGATATGTTTAAGGCGGTTGTATCGGGTGCGCCAGTATCTAACATGACCAGTGCATACAGCGGTATTCGCTTAAAATCAGGTCTTGCTCGTCAGTTCCAATACGAAACAGGGCAAAGCCGCATTGGTAAAACGTTATTCGAAGCGCCAGAGCTATACATCGAAAACTCACCGGTGTTCTTCGCTGATAAAGTGAATACCCCAATTCTGATTATGTTTGGCGACAAAGATGATGCTGTGCCATGGCACGAAGGTGTTCAATACTACCTAGCACTTCGTCGTGCGGGTAAAGATGCCACCTTCTTACAATACGAAGGTGAACCACATCACCTGAAGAAATTCCCTAACCAAGTGGATTTCTCAGTACGCATGATGGAATATTTTGATCACTACTTAAAAGGCAAACCAGCCGCTGAGTGGATCAAAAACGGCGTACCCTTTATTGAAGAATAAGCAACAAGCTGAATTTAAGCTTACTGCACACCTCCCCTAGAGCCAGCATTTTCGCTGGCTTTATTCTATAAAATCAATTAAACCATCTGTTTTTTCGATTTTATCAATCGATTTAAACCCCAGTTTGTAAGTGGAAAGTTAACCTGAACAAATCTATATTTCACCCAACTTCTAACTGGAGACTACACAATGTTTAAAAAATCAACGTCAGCTTTGTCTAAAGTAGCTGTTGCGGTATCACTGTTGGTGGCAACAGGCGTACAAGCTACAAACGAGATCAAATCAAACCAATTCTGGTGGCCAGAGCAATTAGATCTTAGCCAACTTCGTGCCCATGGTACAGAGTCTGATCCTATGGGTCCTTACTTTGATTACAAAAAAGAATTCTTAAAGTTAGACCTAAACGCAGTGAAAGCTGATATTGAGAAAGTATTGACTGATTCTCAAGATTGGTGGCCTGCTGACTACGGTCACTATGGTCCATTCTTCATCCGTATGGCGTGGCACGCATCAGGTACTTACCGTACGTTTGATGGTCGTGGTGGCGCAGGCGGTGGTCAACAACGTTTCGACCCGCTAAATAGCTGGCCTGATAACGCAAACCTTGATAAGGCACGTCGTTTACTTTGGCCTATAAAACAAAAATACGGTCGCAGCATTTCTTGGGCTGACTTGATGGCGTTAACAGGTAACGTTGCGCTTGAATCAATGGGCTTCAAAACCTTTGGTTATGCCGGTGGTCGTGAAGACGATTGGGAACCAGATTATGTATACTGGGGCCCTGAAGGCAAAATGTTAACTGACGAACGTCGTGACAAAAAAGGCAAACTTAAAGGCCCATTAGCGGCAGTTGAGATGGGCTTAATCTATGTAAACCCAGAAGGCCCTCACGGTAACCCTGATCCACTACTTGCAGCAGACGACATCCGTTTATCATTCGGCCGCATGGCAATGAACGATGAAGAAATCGTTGCACTAATCGCCGGTGGTCACAGCTTTGGTAAAGCACACGGTGCGAAAAAAGCGACCTGCTTAGACAAAGAGCCTGCAGCAGCCGGTATCGAAGAGCAAGGTTTAGGTTGGAAAAACAAATGTGGTAAAGGTCACTCAGAAGACACCATCACTTCAGGTCTTGAAGGTGCATGGACAGTGACACCAACACGCTGGTCAATCAACTACCTACAAAACTTATTTGCTTTTGAATGGGTTAAAACTAAGAGCCCTGCAGGTGCGACTCAATGGATCCCTGAAAATGGTCAAGCGTCTAACCTAGTGCCAGATGCACACATTAAAGGTAAGCGTCATGCGCCTATCATGTTCACAACTGATATCGCGTTAAAAGCAGATCCTGAGTTTCGTAAGATTTCAGAGCGTTTCTTAAACGACCCGAAAGAGTTCGAACTGGCATTTGCTAAAGCATGGTTCAAACTAAACCACCGCGATATGGGCCCACGTGCTCGTTACCTAGGTGACTTAGTGCCAGAAGAAGTATTAATTTGGCAAGACTACATCCCTGCGGTCGACCACAAGCTAGTTGATAGCAAAGATATCGCGTCACTTAAAGCTAGCATCTTAGATTCAGGTTTATCTGTATCTGAACTAGTGCGTGTTGCTTGGGCATCAGCAGCAAGCTACCGCGACACAGATATGCGTGGTGGTGCAAACGGTGCACGTATTCGCTTTGCTCCGCAAAAAGATTGGCCGGTAAACAACCCGAAAGAAGTAGCTAAAGTACTTAGCAAACTTGAGAAAATCCAAACTAAGTTCAATAAAAAAGCATCTAGTGGTAAAGAAATTTCACTTGCAGATATGATTGTTCTTGGTGGTGCGGCTGCAATCGAAAAAGCAGCAAGCGACGCAGGTTTCTCTATCGCAGTACCGTTTAAGCCAGGCCGTATGGACGCGTCATTAGAAATGACTGACGTTGAATCATTCGAAGTACTTGAGCCAACAGCAGATGCGTTCCGTAATTACTACAGCTCAGCATGGAAATCACCGGCTGAAATGTTAGTTGAACGCGCTGATTTACTAAGCTTATCAGTACCAGAAATGACTGCACTACTAGGTGGTATGCGTGCCCTTAACGCGAATACTGACCAAACTAAACACGGTGTATTCACGAAAAAGCCTGGCACATTAAGCAACGATTTCTTCGTTAACCTATTAGATATGTCAACGAAGTGGTCTAAGTCTTCTGAAGAAGGTGTTTACGAAGGCCGTGACCGTCAATCAGGCAAACTTAAGTGGACAGCAACACCAGTAGATTTAATCTTCGGTTCAAACTCAGAGCTACGTTCAATTGCTGAAGTGTATGCCTCTGACGATGCTAAACAGAAGTTCGTTGATGACTTCGTAGCAGCATGGACAAAAGTTATGACGCTAGATCGCTTCGACCTACGTTAACCCTATATCAATCGTGTTAAGTCGATTGGTATCATATTTTCGCAACCAACAAAGCCGCTAAGTTAGCGGCTTTTTTATTTCAAACCGAGTTATCAGAGCACTTTGAGATTTACAGGCACTCGAGTTCAGCTCATTACTCAATAGCATGAAGCCACCGTAACATTAGATGTAGGTCGCCATTTATGGCGTCATAATAAACGCGCTAAAGCACGACCTACAAGCAAGTGCTAACCTAGCAACTCGCAACTCAAATCAACAATACTGCCCTGCTGCAAAGCCGCAGCTCCAGGCGTATTGGAAGTTGTAGCCGCCTAACCAGCCGGTGACGTCAGTGACTTCGCCGATGAAATAAAGGCCCGGTGACTTTTTCGCTTCGAAGGTTTTTGAGCTTAATTCGTCGGTGTCTACACCGCCAAGCGTGACTTCGGCTGTTCTATAACCCTCTGTGCCGTTGGGTTTAATTTGCCAATTGTGAATGTAATCATGTAATGCGTCGATTTGCGCATGGCTTAGCTGGTTTACATTGCAATCTGGGATCGCTTTCGTGTCGTGCAGCATTTCAACAAAACGTTTTGGTAAAATTGTCGCAAGGGTATTTTTTAGTGACTTTTGCCCTTGGCTTTGACGCCAAAGCTCAAGCTGCTGCTTTAAATCAAGCTCGGGTAACAAGTTGATGTACACAGTTTGCCCTGCACGCCAAAAAGAGCTGATTTGTAAAATAGCTGGGCCCGAAAGGCCACGGTGAGTAAACAAGATGTTTTCTTTAAACTGGGTGCCATCTTCACTGGTAACCAGACAAGGAATGCTGATCCCCGATAACCCATCAAAGCGATCTTTATCATGCTGGTGCAACGTAAATGGCACTAATGCCGCCATGGTTGGTAGCACTGCTAAACCAAATTGCTCTGCAATTTTATACCCAATTGGTGATGCACCGAGCTTAGGCATGGTTAGTCCACCCGATGCGACAACTAACGACTCGCATTGATAGCTATCTTGCTCGGTAATAACTTCATAGCCCGCATCGTTTTTTGTCACGCTGAGTACTTCGTTACGCAGCGCTATGTTAACACCTGCCCACTCACACTCAGTTAAAAGAATGTCGACGATATCTTGTGCGCTGTTATCACAAAATAGCTGACCCAGCGTTTTATGGTGATAAGCCAAGCCGTGACGGTCCACCAGCTCTATAAAGTCATGTTGGGTATAACGGCTTAAACACGATTTTACAAAGTGAGGATTGCCACATAAGTAGTTGTCTGGGCTTGCGTTTTCATTGGTGAAGTTACAACGCCCGCCGCCGCTGATTAATATTTTACGGCCCGGCTTTTTGCCCATATCAAGCACAGTAACATTGCGACCACGGTAGCCTGCTTGTGCAGCGCACATCAAACCTGCGGCGCCGGCACCAATCACAATTACATCTACTTGGGTCATTACTCATACTCACTAAAAAAATTTAGCTGATTATAACAAGTTATTGTCGTCGCTGTGTTAACTCAGAGATGTTTTTACAAAAAAGATAAAACCAAAAAACGAAATAAAGCAAAAACTCAAAACCATAAAATTATAACTTTATTATGAGAAAACAAGCAAAAAACACCACAAAAAGACTGGTTTAGACGTCTATACATTTAGTTATAACCAAAATAGAGACAACCATAATAAAACGATATTTTAACTAAATTAACATATATTTTACCTTTGTCCCCCTTCACGAAAAACATCGTGGAGATTTACATAACAATCTAGGGATCATTATGACAACTAACAACAACTTGAAGAAATGCGCAATTGCACTGAGCTTGACTGCGTTGTTTGGAACAACAGCAGCTATGGCTACTCCAGATCAACTTATGTCACCATCTATGCAGGAAACTGCAGCTAAATTACAAGGCCAAGAAGGCTTTGGTACTCAATTTATCATCAAGTATAAAAACAATAGTGATGAAATGATGACCATGTCGGCAGCAGAACAAACGCCGACTATGATGAACAAAAAAGCAAAAGGCTTTATTAAAAACTTCAGCAGCAAAAAAGGTAAAGTAAAAGCACAATACGTTCGTGCAATGGCGATGAGTAATCACCACGTAATGCGTGCTGATAAAAAACTATCAGCTGAAGAAACCCAAGAATTTATGCAAGAAATGGTCGCTTCTGGTAACGTTGAATACATCGAAATCGACCAAATGTTAAAGCCGTTTGCGACGCCTAACGACCCTCGTTATGACGACCAATGGCACTACTACGAGCAAGCGGGCGGTCTTAACCTTCCTACTGCTTGGGATACAGCAACGGGTAGCGGTGTCGTTGTAGCGGTACTTGATACTGGTTACCGCCCTCATATTGATTTAAATGCTAACATTCTTCAAGGCTATGACATGATCTCTAACGTGTCTGTAGCGAACGATGGCGGTGGTCGTGATAGCGATGCACGCGATCCGGGTGATGCAATCAGCGCTAACGAATGTGGTTACACACACAGTGCACAAAGCTCAAGCTGGCACGGTACACACGTTGCGGGTACTGTTGCAGCAGTCACTAATAACGGTGAAGGTGTTGCCGGTGTTGCTTACAACTCAAAAGTAGTGCCAGTGCGTGTACTTGGTAAATGTGGTGGTTTAACTTCTGATATCGCTGACGGCATCATCTGGGCATCGGGTGGTTCAGTTTCTGGCGTACCAGCAAATGCTAACCCTGCTGATGTTATTAACATGAGTTTAGGTGGTAGCGGTTCATGTAGCTCAACAACGCAAAATGCAATCAATCAAGCGCGTAACAACGGTTCTGTAATTGTAATCGCTGCAGGTAACGATAACGATAACTCTGCAAACTACAACCCTGGTAACTGTAATGGTGTTGTAAACGTTGCATCTGTTGGTCGTAACGGTGGTCGTGCATACTACTCAAACTACGGTAGCAACATTGACGTTGCAGCACCGGGTGGCGCGCAAAGCTTTGCGAATGACTCTGAAGGTGTGTTATCTACTCACAACTCAGGCTCTTCAAGCCCTAGCAGTGATTCATACCACTACTCACAAGGTACATCGATGGCAGCTCCACATGTTGCGGGTGTCGCAGCATTAATCAAACAAGCTAAGCCATCAGCAACACCTGATGAAATCGAAAGTATCTTAAAATCGACAACTCGTTCTTTCCCAGCAACATGTACTAGCTGTGGTACAGGTATTGTTGATGCGGCAGCCGCGGTTGCAGCAGCCTCAGGTACAACACCGCCACCACCAACGGGTAACGTATTAGAAGATGGTCAAGCACTAACTGGTTTAAGTGGCTCTGCTAGCAGCCAAACTTTCTACACAATGGAAGTTCCAACAGGTGCGACTAACGTAACCTTCACAATGAGTGGCGGTTCAGGCGATGCTGACCTTTACGTTCGTGCAGGTAGCGCACCAACAACATCAACCTATGATTGTCGCCCGTATAAAGGCGGTAACAACGAAGTATGTTCTATCGATAACCCAACAGCAGGTACTTACCATGTAATGCTGAATGGTTACTCTGCATACTCAGGTGTTAGCCTAGTAGGTGATTTAACAACTTCTGGCGGTGGTTCAGGCTCAGGTTCACCACAAGCAGGTGGTGGCACAGTAACAGATATCTCTGCAAGTGCAGGCCAATGGAAGCATTACACTATTGATGTTCCTGCCGGTATGGCAAGCTTTACAGTAACGACATCAGGCGGTACTGGCGATTCAGACTTATTCGTTAAGTTTGGTAGCCAACCAACATCATCAAGCTATGATTGTCGCCCTTACAAAAACGGTAACGCAGAAACTTGTACGTTCAGTAATCCACAAGCAGGTACTTGGCACTTAAGCTTAAATGCTTACCGTACTTTCTCGGGTGTTACACTGGATGCGCAATATCAACCTTAATAGTTGATCTCCTAAGTCACCCCCAGGGACTTTCAGCCGGACTTACGTCCGGCTTTTTTGTATTTATGAATTGCTATTAAAGCTTTTCTAGCACAGCTTCAGCGCGGCTTACTACAAACTCTTTGTCTTGTTCAACAAACAGCCCTGTTACAGTTTGGTTTTCAACGATCATTGCATAACGTTTAGAACGTATACCACCAAAACCAGCTGTGTCTTTATCTAAACCAAGTGCTTTGGTAAAACTTGCATCACCATCTGCTAACATACGAATATGCTCAGCGTTATGAGCTTCACCCCATGCTTTCATTACAAATGCATCGTTCACCGATACACAGTAGATTGCATCAACGCCTTTAGCAGTAATTTTATCGGCCAGGGTAATAAACTCAGGTAAGTGAGCATTAGAGCATGTTGGTGTAAATGCACCCGGCACGGCAAACAACACTACTTTTTTATCTGCAAATAATGCCTCTGTTGTTAAGGTTTGCATGCCTTCGCTAGTTAATTCACTAAGGGTTGCTGTAGGTATAGTTTGGCCTTGTTCGATCATCGTAATTCCTTGAAAGAAAATAAGAGTACAGAGTATATACCTAAAAAATTGAATACAGCATGATTTTAAGGACAAACAACGTAAACCATTGCTCGCCCTTTGGAGGGTTATAAACCTAAGCTGGCTTTAATGGTATGCATTTGCTCTTGTAGGCGATGCTGAATATCACTAACCAGAGAGTTTGATTCGCTTACCTGCCCTTTCATGCTTTGCATTGATTGACTGAAGTTTTCTAGTAAGGCGTTTTGCTGTTTAGCCAGCTCCATAGCATCAAATGCGACCTTATTTGCATCTTGCGCGTTGCCAGCTACGCCTTCGGAGTTACGTTTAAGTTCTTGGGCATTTTGTGTTTGTAGCTCGGCATCATTAGCCAGTGCGCTAATTTGCTCCGATACCATGGTGGAGTTTTCACTTAAGCGGTTTAACTGATTGTTAATATCATCAAGTGACCCCTGCGTTTGTCTGGCAAGTTTTCGTACTTCGTCAGCGACCACCGCAAAGCCTCGGCCATGCTCACCTGCACGCGCCGATTCAATCGCTGCATTCAGTGCTAATAAGTTTGTTTGCTCAGCAATATTTTTGATCACCTCAATAACTTGGCCCACATCATCAACGCCTTTTAATAGCTCTTTTAAGCTATCTAGACCTTGCTCAACGCGTTCTTCAGTACGAGAGCTTGCGGTTAACATGCTATCTGCAAAGCCTAGGCTCTGCTCCATCGCACCAAAGGTTTGTTTGGCGTTATCAGCAACTTGACCATTGATGTTATTAACCTGTTCACCAATGTCTTGAATATCAGTAAGTAAACTTTGGTTTTGTTCAACCTGAGAGTGGCTAGCATCAGTTTGCTGGGCAATCGTATGTAAGTGCTCGCTCATCTCTAGCATAAAGTCATTAATAACCTTAAGCATTTGTGCTCGTTCTTCTGCTTCACCACGCTGGCGCTCAATCAATTGATTAAAGTAATTGGCAATTTCACCGACTTCAGTTTTCGGATTTTTACTCTCAATGTTTTTAAGCTCATTACTCTCAATTAAGAAAGCAAAACCATCACGCAATTGACGCAGCGGGTTAAGCACTTGGTTACGCTGTACGAAATACACACCTGCTGCTAAAACCACCAGCATGCCAATGGCTACACAAAATACGATAAACACTTGCTGCTTAAGGTCGCTCTGTTCATCTTTTAGCTTTTGCTCTGCACCGAGCACCGTTGTAGACAAGGCGCCTATTTGCTCGCGCAATGCTTGCATGCCGGTTTGACGCTGCTCTGCTTGCTCAAGAGTGGATGCTAAATCACGTGGGAAGCGTTTGGGCCAGCTACTTAACTCAGCTTTTATGTCACCGGCCAAATCTTCTGCTTCTTCGCCAAAAAATAAAGCGTCTTCATCCACTTCGCTCATTACACCTAAATTTTCGAGTTTATCGATTTTAGCCCCAAGCGCATTTAGGTTTTCAACACTTTGATTGAGGCTGTTTTTAGTGTCTTGATCAAAGTTGATCACTAACTTATAAGTGTACAAAGCAAGTGAAGTGACTTCGCTGTAGTAGTCAGCAGCTAGTTGGTAATACTCAAGTGCAAGCGCTGTTTGCGGCTCGGCTTTACTTGCATAGCCAATTAATGATGAAGCTGAACCTGCCATTTGTCTTAACGAGTTATCAAGCAGCGCCATTTCGTTACCCGATAGCTTACCTAAAGCGCGGTACTTACCGTTGATGTCTTTATCGAGTGCTGTTAGCTGGCTATTAAGCTGACTTGCAAGATCACTAGGCAACTTAGCTAAATGCTGCTTTTTAACATCACTTATCAGCGTAGAAGCTTTATTTAAGTGTTGGCTGTCACCTTGTTCTAAATAATCATCAAGGTAGCTTTTTAAATCAATAATGATGGTGTTTTTTAGCTTGTTATAAGCGTTATCTTGTTGCTCTAAACCGAATAAGGTTTGACTTGCCCAAAACAGAGTGGCTGCTAATAAAATACTAGCGAGAGTAAGTAAAACGGCCAATAGCCGAGTAAATGATGACACGCGCATAAACGATATTCCCAAGTAACGTTGCGCGCGTAGAATATTAACCTTTTATGACAATATGATGAAATGCCACCATAAACAACTACACGAAAAAACCAGATACATCCAAAAACATTAGATTTAAACCATTGCCGCTTTTACATATACATCAAAGCGGTTCTTTTTGGTTTTGATTTGCATACTCGGGGTTTTGTCATTTAAAAATGGCGCGTAATCAGGGCGCTTCACAACCACTCGCTTACTAGCAAGCGGATAAGCAAACTCTAATAGATCATCGGCATCGCTATCTGAGCCAACAAGCTCTTGGAATACTCGCATTTCTTTTTTAACGAGGGCTGATTTTTCACGATGAGGAAACATAGGATCTAAGTACACAACATCAGGAGTATCACTACATTGCGCCAGTAACGTATGACTAGAGCCAAACACTAAGCTCATGTTTTCTTTCATCCAGGGGCCAATTTCTGCATCGTTATAGGCGCGTTCTAGGCCATCAAATAATAGCGCGGCAACTACTGGATGGCGCTCATGTAAAATCACTTTACAGCCTAGTGATGCCAGTACAAAGCCATCACGACCAAGGCCTGCGGTGGCATCAAGAACCACTGGTGTGGCACCTTTATTTAACCCTACAGCCTTTGCTATAGCTTGCCCTTTACCTCCACCAAACTTACGGCGGTGAGCTGCAGCACCCGTTACAAAATCAACGTGGATTGCACCCAGCTTTGGCTCGTCCTTTTTCTTCAGGCTAAGACCTTGGTCGTCATAATGAAGCGAAAAGCCCGCATTCTGCTCAGCCCACTTAGCTAAACCAAAACGTAACTCTATTGCATCTAAATAAGGACGCATTTCTTTAAAAGGACAATGAATTACCACACAAAACTCCGAGCTATATTAATCGGCGTCAGTATAGCATGGCTTAAAATAGCTCGATATCCGTTTGTGAAGTGACATCTTCAGTGTGACTAGGCTCTGCCATTTTTTGCAAACTGGCGAGAAGATCATTACGCGCTTCAATAATGTGTTTTAACTGATATTTTATAAACGCTAAATCATCATTGAGCGAAGAAAATAATAACTTAGTCTGCTCTAATTGCTGTAGATGAAAAGTTACTTCATCACTACTCGACAAATTGCTTTGTGCGACTGACTTATTTAACTCATCCAATTGCGCAGCTAGCTTTTCAACCGCTCGTTCGCGTGAATCACTGTTTTGATACATTTGTTGAGATAGTTCATTAAAGGCATTCCCAATTTGCTGTGCCTGAGTCAGTGCCCGCTCATTAATTTCCATATCTTGAACTTTTGCGTTTGTGACTTCGAGGATATGCGGGAATAAATCTTTATAACGACCATAAAGTTGGGCATCATCAAGTGGCATGTTTTTGACTAACATTGACACTTTAGGGTAATTAATAATGGTGCGGTGGCTAAAATCAACAAAGCGATTCGCATCACGATGTTTTTCTAGTAACTCCTGCTCTAAAGGACATACTCCACCTTCGGCACAGCAAAACACGCCGACATCGTGATACCAAAACGCCAGCACGACATCAAGCTCCATCGGGTTAAAAAACTCAAACATATGCTCAGATAACGCTTTGATATCATGCGCATGATAAGTCTGCCCAACGTAGCGCATGATGCGTCCCATATCACCTGAATCTGTCATCGCTATTTCGGCAGTTATTTGCGCTCGTTCAACGTCACTGGTTAATTTTTTTGAATGCTGGCGGTACTGATATAACACGCGAATACGTGCCATCAGCTCTTCAGCATTAAATGGTTTTACAATGTAATCAGCTGCACCTGCGTTATAGCCTTTTACACGGTCTGGTAAGTCCGCTTTACCCGATAAAAACATCACAGGAATATCTTTAGTTTGCGGGTTAGCTTTTAATTCGTTACACACCTCGTACCCTGATTTAGCAGGCATTTCAACATCAAGTAAAATAATGTCTGGGCTGTACTTTATCGCCTGTCTTAATCCTTCTTCACCATTTTTAGCATGGATCAACGTGCAAAAGCCCGATAGTGATTCTTCAATCACATGATGGACATACTTATCATCATCAATGGCTAATACAAGTTTTGACATACTTAATTCCTGCAACTGTTTTTAAAAAGAATAGTACGCAAGATTGAATTTGCTAAGAATTATTAATAAAAAAGCGCCTTACGGCGCTTTAGTTTAAGTAATGTGTATTATGCTGCAATACCACTATGTCTTAGTAGTGCATCAACTTGTGGTTCGCGTCCGCGGAACTTTTTAAATAGCTCCATAGGCTCTTCGCTCCCCCCTTTTTCTAAAATGTTCTTTAAGAAAGCTTCGCCCGTTGCTGGGTTAAAAATGCCTTCTTCTTCAAATTTAGAAAACGCATCGGCCGAGAGTACTTCAGCCCATTTATAAGAGTAATAACCTGCGCTATAACCGCCTGCAAAAATATGGCTAAAGCCATGCTGGAAACGATTAAACGCTGGCGCTTTAACAACAGCCGTTTTACTGCGTACCTCATCAAGTGTTGCTTGAATATGACATGGCTCACCTGCTTTGTAAGTATGGTGAATAGTAAAATCAAACAACGAGAACTCAAGCTGACGCAGCATTTGCATACCTGATTGGAAGTTCTTCGCCGCAAGGAGTTTATCTAGTAACTCTTTTGGTAATGGCTCATCTGTTTCGTAATGACCCGAAATAAAGCTCAGCGCTTCTTCTTCGTAACACCAGTTTTCAAGGAACTGACTTGGTAACTCAACCGCGTCCCATGCAACACCGTTAATACCAGCAACTGGCGCTGCATCAACTTGTGTCAACATATGGTGAATACCATGACCAAACTCATGGAATAACGTAGTCACTTCGTTATGCGTAAACAAAGCCGGCTTATCACCCACTGCTTTATTAAAGTTACACACTAAGTACGCAACTGGGGTTTGTAATTCGCCGTTTGCACGTACTTTTCGACCCATGCAGTCATCCATCCAAGCACCGCCACGCTTGCGATCGCGGGCATATAAATCTAGATAAAAGCGACCACGTAACGTGTTGCTGTTATCGTAAATTTCGAAGAAACGTACATCAGGGTGGTAAGTATCAAACTCTGTCACTTCTTTAACGCTAATACCAAATAAACGATTAACGGTAGTGAATAAGCCACTTAGAACTTTATTGGCTGGAAAATATGGGCGCAGCACTTCATCAGAAATCGCGTACTTCTCTTGCTTGAGCTTTTCGCCGTAGTAAGCGTAGTCCCACGCAGCCAGTTCAGTCACACCGTGCTTATCTTTTGCGTAAGCTGTTAGCTCAGCAAGCTCTTGCTCAGCTTGTGGCTTAGACTTAGCAGCTAAATCTTCTAAGAATGAGAAAACTTGCTCTGGCGTTTCTGCCATTTTAGTCGCCAATGACATATCAGCGTAGCTGTTAAAGCCAAGTAACTCGGCAAGTTCATGACGCAGGGCAAGCTCTTCGCTCATAATAGCTGAGTTATCAAATTCACCAGCGTTAGGGCCTTGATCAGAGGCACGCGTCACAAACGCAGTGTAAAACTCTTCACGTAACTCGCGGTTATCAGCATAAGTCATAATGGGTAGGTAAGATGGAAAATCTAGCGTGAATACCCAGCCTTCTAGCTCTTTGCTTTTAGCTGTATCAGCACCTAGTGCTAACGCAGACTCTGGTAAACCAGCCAGTTCGCTTTCATCTGTAATATGCTTTTGCCAAGCAAGCGTGGCATCCATTACATTGTTACCGAACTTAGAGGCCAGCTCAGATAAACGCGCACTGATTTCGCCATAACGCTTTTGTTGCTCAGGCTTTAAGGCAATACCAGATAGCTCAAAATCGCGCAGTGCATTAGTAATAGTTTTTTGCTGGGCAGTCGTTAGTGTTTTAAATTCATCACTGTTGTGAAGTGCGTTGTAAGCATCGTACAAACCTTGATGCTGACCAACAAAGGTTGAATACTCAGATAACAACGGCAAACATTGCTCATAGGCTTCACGTAGCTCGTCGTTATTAACGACAGAATTCATATGTGATACCGGTGAAAATAAGCGTGATAACTTGTCATCAGCTTCTTCAAGCGGAAGCACCAAATCATTCCATGTGTATGATTTGCTTGCCAGTACCTCATCTATTTTGGTACGACACTCAGCAATCGCTGCTTTTAATGCTGGCACTACGTGTGCTGGTTTAATTTTAGAAAACGGCGGAAGCCCTTCTAAGCCAATGAGCGGGTTATTTTCTGCAATTGTCATTTTCGTTCTCAAATTTTATGCGAAGATGATTTTGAAGTTGGGGCGAATTGATGAAATACAAGGGGCTTAACCTTGGTCTTTATTATGCTATTATCAACTTATTACTAAATCGATTAATTAATAAAAAGTTATCTATTTTTGAGGACAAACTATGGCTCAGCATTTTGATTACATTGCAATTGGTGGTGGTAGTGGCGGTATTGCCTCTGCAAACCGTGCAGCAATGCGTGGCGCAAAAGTCGCTCTTATTGAAGCAAAACACATGGGTGGCACCTGTGTAAACGTGGGTTGTGTTCCAAAGAAAGTAATGTGGCACGGCGCACAAATTGCTGAAGCAATTAACGCATATGCACCTGACTACGGCTTTGATGTTGAATTAAAAGGTTTTAGCTGGGCTAAATTAGTTGAAAGCCGCGAAGCGTATATTGGCCGTATTCACCAAGGTTACAACAAGTACTTATCTAGCAATGGTGTAACTGTAATCAATGGCTTTGCTAAGTTTGTTGATAACAAAACAGTTGAAGTAAACGGTGAGCTATACACTGCTGACCATATCCTTGTTGCTGTTGGTGGTCGCCCTACTATTCCTAACATTCCAGGCGCTGAGCTTGGTATTGATTCAAATGGCTTCTTTGAGCTAGACGCACAGCCTAAGCGTGTTGCTGTGGTTGGTGCAGGCTACATTGCCGTTGAAATCGCAGGCGTACTTCATAGCCTTGGTACAGAAACACACCTGTTTGTTCGTAAAAACAAACCATTACGTACTTTTGACCCATACATTGTTGATACGCTTGTCGATATTATGGCAAAAGAAGGCCCGACTCTTCACACTGAGTGCACACCTAAAGAAGTAGTTAAAGAAAGCGATGGCAGCTTAACCATTCACTTTGAAAATAGTCACAGCCAAAACGTTGATGAAGTTATTTGGGCAATTGGCCGTACACCTACAACTGACAAGATCAATCTTGCTGCGGCAGGTGTTGAAGTAACTGAAGCTGGTTACGTTAAAGTAGACGAATTCCAAAACACCACAGCTGAAAACGTATACGCAGTTGGCGATATCATCGAAAACGGTATCGAACTTACGCCAGTAGCCGTTAAAGCAGGTCGTATTTTATCAGAGCGCTTATTCAATAAAGAACTACCTGATGATTTAAAAATGGACTACGAGCTAGTACCTACTGTGGTATTCAGCCATCCACCAATCGGCACAATTGGTTTAACAGAGCAGCAAGCGATTGATCAATACGGCAGCGATAACGTTAAAGTATATAAATCAAGCTTTGCAGCAATGTACACAGCGGTTACTCAGCACCGTCAAGCATGTAACATGATGCTAGTGTGTGCAGGCGAAGACGAAAAAGTTGTTGGCTTACACGGCATTGGCTTTACCGTTGACGAAATGATCCAAGGCTTTGCCGTTGCAATGAAGATGGGCGCAACCAAAGCAGACTTTGATGCTGTTGTGGCTATTCACCCGACGGGCTCAGAAGAGTTTGTAACGATGAGATAAACTCGCGTTGCGAGTCAATTTTAAAACCTTGTGGTGCTGCCACAAGGTTTTTTATTGAGTAAATTTGGTAGTGATTTCAGTACACTATCAAAGCTCAGAAATTGCTTGACTAAAAATACGTTTAAGTAAATCTAGGTTTAAATTCACACCTGCAATATTCGCATCAATCCACTCTCTCTGAGAGATTGGAGGCCACGAAACCTTATAGCCGATGCTATATAACATTTCTTCAAAAAAGAAACGTAACACTCTACCGTTACCTTCGCGGAATGGGTGAAGTAAATTTAGCTCACAAAACAAGTCTGCCACTTTTTCAATTAGTTCATCATTATTCTGACAATTCGATATTGCCGGAATGGTTCGAAATAATTTGTTAGCTTCAGGCTCAATACGCGTCCAAGTACAAAAGCGGGTATTACCCTTGGAGATATCAACATCCCTAATTTGACCTGCCCACACATATAAGTCTTGAAATAAGTGGTGATGAAGATGTTTTAAATGCTCAAGTGAAAACTTAGATAGAGGTTGTTCGGGGGAGTCATAAGTTCTATAGCGTTCAGCGGTAAACTCAGCTTCAGCTTGATCTAATATATCCGATTCTCGAATATCTAATAAATTAATTAATACATCAGAGGCAGGGTAGCAATATTTATCTTGAGCTACCCCGTATTTATCGCGCATATTTACGCTTCAATTCAGCAATACTTTTGCCTTCACTATTAGTTTTCAGCGTTAGACCTTCATAGCTTAAACTGACCTTAAAGTTATCCATATCGGGCATAAACTTAGTTTTTTGCTGATTGCTAGTCTTAGCAGTTTTGGTAGTCATAAACCCTCCTGTAATACTGATAATTCTAGCTTATTCAAGCATAAATTGCCATTAATCAACTTATTCGAAAGTACAGCCAAAAAGAAGAGAAAAAGGCAATTAAAATACTGACCAATTTAAACTTTTTAATGCCTATGATTACAAAGTGAGGGGGAGTTGTTAAACTCAGCTAAAAGAATAAAAACGTAAACTACTTTGCAATCAATCACTTTATTCCCTGTACACCTTGTACAGAGTATCTTTCTGTTCCAAATGTTATTTGGTGCATTATTAATTAATAGCCAAAAACAAAGTCGTTCCTTGGTGCTGCTGTTTGCATTTCAAGGCTGTGTGTGCGCCTTTAACCTGCTAGAAGGGTTAGGGTTTTCTAGTTACTTAATTACCCCTGCATTTACATTACTGTATGGGCCTATGATTTACTTTTTTACCTTGTCGATTACAGGTAAACAGCCCTTTAAAACATCACACTACGCGGTACACTTAATTCCTGCGGCTATTTCCTTGGCCTTTACCCACTACACGCAAGCGATCATTTTACTTGGTTCGCTCAGTCAACTTGGTTATTTCTACTTCGCTTATGGCATTTTAAAGCGCTATCACAAACAACTTATGCATGCGCGCTCAGATGCTGAGAGCCTTAAATTAAAGTGGCTGATCAAAGCATTATTTATTTTTGCCATTATTGTCGTATTTGATTTGCTGCGCATGAATATGCAACCAATCACGCCGCTCGATTTAAAGATGCACTGGTATTTATTAAACGAAATACTGTTACTGCTAATGTTTAGCTTTTTGTTGTTTCACACCATCAAAAATAGCTTTCAATTCGAACCAGTCACATTGCCTGAAGAACCCGAAGCTGAACAAACTGATTCGGCTGACGAGCAACTAGCGCAGCAAATTTTCTCAACCATTGATAACTTGGTTATTAACGAATCGCTTTATCGACAACCTAGGCTCTCACTAAACGACTTAGCAAATCAAACCGGGCTCGGTAGTAAAGAAATATCTTGGGCTATTAACAGCTCTACGGGGAACAACTTTTGTGAGTACATCAACCAGCATAGAGTGAATGATGTTAAACGCGAAATAGAGCAAGACTCACCTCAAAAACTCAGCCTGATAGAGCTGGCATTTCAAGCAGGCTTTAATTCTAAATCGACTTTTAATGCCGTGTTTAAAAAAGAAACGGGATTAACACCGAGTCAATTTAAGAAGCAAACGCAAAAGAATTAGCTCATAAAACAGACAAAAAACGTCCTAAATCCTGTTTTAGGACGCTTTTTTACAACTCAAACGCTAATTTAAACAAAAAACAACTTTGAGACTCCTGATGTACAAGTCCTATTTTTTACTACTAACTTTGTGCCTATTAATAAACTTTTCGGGTTTTGCTTTAGCAACGAATCACTCTTTAGAGGTGACGAACCAAGCTTTAAAAGTGCAGCCAAGTCGTGTTGGTGCAAGCGATCCAATCGCTTACTTTCAATCGAAAACAGCAGCAATAGAATTTGCTAAACAACAAAACTGGGCTCAGGTGAATAAACTCACAAAAATGCTCATTAATGAATATCAACACGATGGCGATACTTGGTATGTACTTGGCCTCAGTTATTTTCAATTGGCCGATTACCAAAATGCCAGCAATGCTTTGCAACGCGCACTTGCAATTGGGACTAGCTTAAAAGGCATTCCTAATGGGGCCAGTAACCCAAACGATTTAATGGTTAAAATTGCAGAGGCATACGCAGAGCTTGATAACCAACAGCAAGCCGAGTATTGGCTTAAAAAAGCACTAGCAGCAAGATGGGATGACCGCCCAACACTTGCTGGCACCAGCTTATTTAAATCTGGTATTAACCCTTACTTTGAACGCTTTGCACAATCAGCCAGTTATAAATCACTTGCAGGTAATAATTTGGATACTGAACTCAATCGAGATCAAAAATGGCGCGCCGATTTAGCGTTTTTAGTTTCAGAGATCAAACGTTTACACGTGGCAATGTATCAAAACATGAGCTCACAACAGTTTGCAGAAAAAGTAGCTGAGATTGATAAGTCGATTCCTATTCTAACCGATCAGCAAATTGTTTTTCAGTTTATGGAGCTAATTGCATTACTTGGCAATGGTCATAATCTATTGATCCCAGCATGGGGTGAAACAGGCAACTTTCAGCAACTACCATTCCAGTTTTATCAATTTAGTGACGGTTTATACATCAGCAAAGCAAGTAGCGATTACCAGCAATATGTTGGCTATAAAGTTGAGGCATTTGCCGATACACCAGCCCAGCAAGCTCTTGAGTTAACTAAACGTATTAATGCTCGCGATAATGAAATGCAAACCCTTTGGTTGGGTCCCTATTATTTAAGTTTGCTTGATGTGCTAAACGGGCTTGGCATTAGCAAAGGGAGCGAGGTAACACTTACGCTCAGCTCACCACAAGGCGCTATCACCACAGTTACACCAGCGCTCAAACCAATGCAATTTACAGGTTTTCCTAAGTTACCAAAACTTGCTGAGCACCCTACGCTTAGATACTTAGCAAAAAACAATACGCCGTTTTGGAGCGAACAAATCAAAACAAATAAATTACTGTATGTGCAATTCAATGATGTGCGTAATAGCAAAGATCTCACCCTTACTGAATTTGCCATGCAGCTACAAGAACAAATCAAACACGATGATATTGAGCATCTGGTATTGGATCTTCGCCATAACAGTGGTGGTAATGGCTCGCTCACCCCGCCTTTGGTGGCAACGGCCGCATTTTTTAAAGTATTAAAGCCACAAGGAAAGTTATTTATATTAATTGGCCGCAATACGTTTTCGGCAGGTCATGATGTAGCAGTTAAGATTGCCAATATAGTGCCAGCGATTTTTGTAGGTGAATCATCAGGCACCCGCCCTAATGTGGCAGGAGAAGCAGGCTGGTTTAATCTACCATACAGTAAACAAACAGGCCTTATTTCGAGCCAATTCCACCAGCAAAGCCGTGCCGAAGACCATCGTATTTGGTTAGCACCGGATATGCCAATTACGCTTTCTGCAAAAGACTACTTTGCAGGTATCGATCCGGTCATGGATGCTATTTTAACCATAACTAAGCAATAAACAGTACTGGCATAAACCTTGTAACTGTTAATAAAGTAACCAGTTATAGCAAGAATTTGCCCTTATTTACTGTGTAATTAAGCAATTATTACGCAGTAAACAAGGCATTTTTACAAGGAGGCACTGTGTCTAAGTCTGCAATTTTATATCGCATGGTGACCGATGAGCATATTTGCCCATTTGGTTTAAAATCAAAAGATTTACTAGAACGTCATGGTTACGATGTTGATGATCGTCACTTAACCAGCCGTGAGCAAACTGACGAATTCAAACAGCAGCATGATGTAAAAACCACACCACAAACCTTTATCAATGATAAACGTATTGGCGGTTACGATGATTTGCGCGACTTTTTTAATCTGCCCGAGGCAGGTCAACAAGGTACCAGTTATACGCCTGTATTAGCGATTTTTACAGTGACCATGCTACTAAGCTGCGGTTTTACTTATGCCAGCGGTGAAGCTTTATTTTCTATGCAAAATCTGATGCTGTTCGTGGCATTATCAATGGCGGTATTAGCGATACAAAAGCTGCAAGACTTATTCAGCTTTTCTAACTCATTTATTACCTATGACTTACTAGCCATGCGTGTCGTGCCCTACGCCTATGTTTATCCATTTATCGAGGCGTATGTAGCGATAGGTATGGTGGCTAAATTACCCGCCTTAGCTGTTGCACCATTTTCATTATTTATTGGTGGTATAGGTGCGATATCGGTTATTAAGGCTGTGTATATCGATAAACGAGAACTGAAATGTGCCTGTGTTGGTGGCGACAGTAATGTGCCGCTCGGCTTTATCTCTCTGAGTGAAAACCTATTTATGATAGCCGCGGGTATATGGATGCTATTGGGCTAATACAAAAACGCGAGGGATTACCCTCGCGTTCATTTTAACTATTAGTGAGGATTATTAAGCCGTACCACCCACGGTTAGGTTATCAATTTTAAGGCTTGGTTGACCCACACCAACAGGTACGCTTTGGCCATCTTTGCCACACACGCCAACGCCTTTATCAAGCGCTAAGTCGTTGCCTACCATCGAAATTTGCTGCATCACTTCTGGGCCATTGCCAATCAGTGTTGCGCCTTTGATAGGTTGCGTGATTTTACCGTTTTCAATTAAGTAGGCTTCAGAGGCACTAAATACAAACTTACCTGACGTAATATCCACTTGGCCGCCACCAAAGTTAGGCGCGAAGATACCTTTTTTCACTGAGCTGATGATATCAGCTTGGCTGTGCTCGCCACCTAACATATAGGTGTTGGTCATACGCGGCATAGGTAAATGAGCATACGATTCACGGCGTGCGTTACCAGTAGGGTTAACACCCATCAAACGGGCATTGAGCTTATCTTGCATGTAGCCCTTTAAAATACCGTTTTCAATAAGCACGTTATACGCAGCTGGTGTCCCTTCGTCATCCACGTTCAATGAACCACGGCGATCAGCAATGGTGCCATCATCCACGACTGTACACAGTTCAGATGCCACCTTTTGACCTACTTTACCGCTAAACGCTGATGCGCCTTTACGGTTAAAGTCACCTTCTAGGCCATGGCCTACCGCTTCGTGTAGTAACACACCCGGCCAACCTGCGCCTAGCACGACTTCCATGCTACCGGCAGGTGCATCGATTGCTTCTAGGTTTACTTTTGCTTGGCGAACAGCTTCTTCGGCGTATTCCATCCAGCGCGGTTTGCCATCGACTAACTCTTTAAAATAGCCATAATCTAAACGCGCACCGCCCCCTGCACCACCGCGCTCACGACGGCCGTTCTTCTCAAGTAACACTGAGCAGTTTAAGCGAATAAGCGGGCGAATATCGGTGGCAAAGGTGCCATCACTTGCAGCAATTAACACTTCTTCATAAACCGCCGACATTGAACTGATCACTTGCTCAGCATCCGGCGCTAATTGACGAATATAGTTTTCAAGTTCACGTAGCAGGCTTACTTTGTCATCGTTGCTCATGCTTTGAATTGGCTGATGCGGCGCATACTGCTCTTTAGCAGCTACATCACTGAACACCTGAATTGTTTTGTTTTCGCCAGCATTGGCAATGCTACGCGCAGCCGTTGCTGCTTTGTTTAACGCTTCAAGGTTAATCGCATCTGAGTATGAAAAACCGGTTTTTTCACCGCTAACAGCACGCACACCCACACCACGCTCAACGTTGTATGAGCCTTCTTTTACTAAACCGTCTTCAAGCACCCAAGATTCGTGATGGCTCGATTGAAAATACAGGTCGGCATAGTCAACTTGGTGCTGATGAATAAAAGCGAGCGTTTTTTCTAATTCTTCTCTTGTTAATTGGCTGTCATGTAATAAATGCTGTTCAACCGTGTTCATAATAAATGCTCTCTAAATCGTTGCTGAGACTGCACAGGCATGTCTTGGCGAATTGTATTCAAGCGGTTTAAATCAAGCTCATGGCTGATAAACCCGGTACCAGAGGCAAGCTCACTGAGCGTTTCTCCCCATGGTGAAATAATAATGCTGTGGCCATATGTGTGGCGGCCATTTTCATGCTCGCCCCACTGCGCTGCGGCAACCACATAGCATTGTGTTTCGATTGCCCGCGCAGCTAATAAAATATGCCAATGAGCAGCGCCGGTGACTGTGGTAAAGGCACTGGGCACTAAAATAAGCTCAGCCCCTTGGCGCTGCATGGCGGTGAATAAGCCACTAAAACGTAGATCATAACATACTGCTAAGCCAATTTTACCAAATGGCGAGTCGACCACCACAATATCATTGCCTGCTTGCGTCGCATCAGACTCTCGGTAACTGCGGGTAGTGTCGGCTACATCTACATCAAATAAATGAATTTTATTGTACTGCGCAACCACATCGCCTTGGTTGTTAAATAAAAACGAGGCGGCTAAATACTTACCATTTTGCTGCGAAACAGGCAGGGTGCCAGCGGCTAACCAAATATCATGTTGCTTGCATAAATCGGCAAGTTGCGCTTTATATGCCTCACTTTGGTGACCTAATTGATAGCTTGCTTGGCTTTGCTTACTAAAGATCAAAAAACTTTCGGGTAAACACACTAGCAATGGCCGAGTTGCAGGTAACTGATTCAATGTCTCTGCTAAAAAAGCGAGATTTTGCTCAGCATTCATACTTGAGCACATTTGTACTGCAACAACCTGTGGGTGAGGATTAGCCTTCATTATTATCTAAACTCGCTGAAGATGCGGCATCTTTTAATTTTAGTTGCGTCGACGACTGCGGCTGGCTTTGCGCGGCTTGCGGTAACGTCACTTCACGGCTCTTACGATCAACTTCTTCGACAACAGGGTCGTTCATACTGCCTGTTACTTTAAAGTTGATCTCTGAGATCACCCGCGCTGAGTGAATCACTTTGTCGATTGCCAACGCAGCAAGACCACTTACCGGATTAACCATCCATGCCACAATCACTGGAATACTCGACGTTACCTGCGGCGCAACCGCTAGATCGTAATCAATTTCAAAGGTATTTAAGTTTGTATGGCCTTTAATCGTTAAATCAGCAGGCACACCATCAAGTTTGGTATCTTGAGTGTAAGCAATGCCCTTTTCTAGCTGCATCGTGCCTTGCATGCTGTTATAGAAAAAGCCTTTGGAGAATACATCTCTAAAGTCCAGTTTCAGCTTACGCACTAACGAGTCTAAACTCAGTAATGAGAATACTCGCGCACCACCATCACTGATCTCAGCAAGGTGTCCTTCACCTAAACGCCAATCTAACTCACCGGCTAAACTTGGTACATCAAAGCTATAAGGTGCGCCTTGCCAAGCAAGATCAAACTTAATATTGGCGTCAGAGTCTTTTACTGTAGTAGTGATATCAAACTCATCAAATAGCGCACCAATATCGTCACTTTGTAAGTTACCACTAAAGCGTGTTTGCCCATCGGCAAATTGCCCTTTACCGCGCAATACGTGATCGCCTTTGTCGATGACCAGCTCAGTAAACAAAAGTTTATCGTTCTCCCCAACTAAGCTGCTTTTAATTTTATCGAGCTGATACTCAGCGACTTTACAATCTTCACAGTTAAACTCGATGGCTGGGACTCGGGTTAACCAGCTTAAATCTTCAGGTTCAGTGCTTTGCTCTGTTTGCTCTGCAACTTCGTTAAAATTAATACGCAGATAGTCAGTAAAAATTTGAATTGGTCTGCGTGTTTCACCGGTTGGGATCAGTGCATCGGCACGTAATTCTTTAGCATTTAGCTTTAACTCTAAATCTGATTGTTTTGGCGCTAAGCGAAATTCAAAATCATTAAAGTCGATATTGTGTAGTGCCAGTTTATTAAATTTGCCCGTTACGTTGTTGAATGCAGGCATCACACTTGGCGCATCTGACTTAACTTTGGTAAGCGCAATAATTTGATCAATTAAGCCAAACCAAGGCACTATTTCGGTTTCTGGTAAATCAATAGATACCGCAAAACCTTCACGGTTCAAACCTAAATCTTGTGCACCTAAAATTAAATGGGCATTACTAAATTTCTTTTCGCCATTATCTAAAATCGCATTAAAAAATAACTGCTCATCAACATTTGCGGTGATCAAATTAGAAATACGGTCGCCCTGTACCACTGCAGTTAATGGCCATTTCTGCTCTGCGCCTTTGTTATAAGGTGCAGGTAGTTGGCTAGTCACACCGATTAAATTACCACTCACATCGGCGCGGTAATTAAAGTCATTCGGTAAAAAGTTAAGCGACACATTAATATCTACATCACTTTGGCCGCTTAAGTAACCGGCCAGTAAACCATGGGCCTGTTCAATTAAAGGCTCAGCTTCAAGCGCTAACTTTATAGCAATTTCAGCGCGATAGTTATCAGCCACACTTTCACTGTTATAACTTGCAGTGAGCGGCATACCCATCCAATCTGCTTTGGCATTTTTTAAGTCGATTTTATCGTTGTTAAACTTAACAATACCGGTCATGTGATTAAGTGTGATCCCAGGCTGTGCAAGGTAAATCGGAATATTAGCTAACTCAACTTCACCAATCGCATCAACATGACCAGATTCTAGATCTACTAATAATTCAATTTCAGCCTGCGCTTCCCCTTTCGCTTGAACTACCTCAAATACATCAGCTAACGGTTTTGCTAACGGAGTCGCAGAAAAGAAGGGATTAAGCTTATCGCCATGGGCGCGTTTATTAATAGCAACTTTTAAGACATCTGCATTCATTAAATCGGCAATACTGACATGCACGCTATCGCCAAGGACTAGATTAACCAGCTTGCCCGACTTGCTATAGATATCCATGCGCTCATTTTCGAAATGTAAAATGACGTTGGCATCTTCAACTTCTGGCCAGCTTGGTGAAAACTTATAGTTCGCGTTTTCAACATTCGCTAACACTTCAAATTGACCTTGCTGCTCTTTGAACGGAAACCCTTTAAATGGCCCTGAGAACAACACTTGCGCTTTATTTACTTCGCCACCTTTAATGGCTCCATTGAGGTAGCTAACAAGGCTTTTGCTCATGACAGGTAACGGAAAATAATGCCCAGCGACTTTGGCATCAGGGGCATAGGCTTCAGCATATAAATCTAACCGCGGTTCATCAGTCAGGCTGAGCATCATCTCAGCAGCCACAGTTACTTCGTCGTTATCAAGCCAAATATTATCGCTACTAATGCGCCAGCCATCATCATAATGATGAAGGTCTAGTTCTACATTTAATTGGTTATAGGCAATATCTTGGCTAAAGCTGCCGTTTGTTAATAGTTGATTATTCTCGCCATAAAGCTGAATTCGCCCAGCTGATTGATTAATTAAGCCATTAACGCGGATAGCTTGCCCACCCGGAACACCTTGCAGCGACAGCCAATTAATTTGTTCGCCCTGAAACCAAAGTTGCCAGTTATCCTGCTGACCTAACTCAAGGTAGGCATCACTTAACTGACCATTGGGTTGACGAGCTAAAAACGGGGCAAGTACTTCAAAGTTACTTAACTGCGATAACTTGGCCAGCAATGCAAAATCAAATTGCTTTAACCAAATTTGATTTTTATCGCCAAGCTGAGCTTCAAATTGTAAGGTTGGCCATTGTTTTAAATCGCTTTCAAAGGTAAGTCCGGTGCTTTTTAAGCGCCAGCCACCTTGCTTTGGAAATAAATGAAAACCACCTTCGCTTAAACTAATTTGATGCGCTTCTTGGTTTTGTTGCCAGTTGATAAAACTCGGTAGCCACTGCACTTTTACATCGCTGATCAGGCCTTTATCAAGGCTAAACCAAGTTTGTAAGTTGATGTCTGAATTAAGCTGCTGCTTGTCGGTATTAATATATTGTGCCAGCCATTTAGATACATCAACGTTCGCCGCTTGCACATAGATATCACCTGCCATGGTTTCGAGGGTCGACCCATTCAATGCCATACGGGCGTCAAAGCTACCAACAGAAATTCCTGGTAGCGCTAATGTACCTGAGCCTTGATGTTGCTCAGGGGTATTTTGCCAGACAATGTTTTCAAGAATGAGCTTACGCTCTTTACCATCATTGAGGATAAAGTTAAGGCTACTATCTTGCACTGCAAAGTGCCCTGTTTCACCAAGAAACAAACCTTCAATAAGTTCTTTTTGCTCAAAGTTACCTGATTGTTGATTAGTGCCTAAATCAAGCATCGTTGGTAAATCGACATCAGCATGAAAACCATTGATCACAAAGTAGCTCGATTTAAGCTGACGGGTTTTTATAGATTCCCATAAGTTAACTTCAAGGCTCGCTTTATCAATGGTGAGTGCAATGGGTGAGGTTTGGTTATCTTCAAAGGAAATATCTTCGATAACTAAAGCAGGTCCTTTCCCCTGCCAACTGGCTGAGATTGAGCCAATCGCTAAATTTACATCAAAACGTTCATACAAAAACGCTTCAATGTCATCTTTATAGTCATTCGCGTATGGCAGTGAATACTTTACCACAGAGACAATTACGGCCAGCAGTACGAGAGTAATAGCAAATACTTGCCATAACTTACGTAAACAATAAAAGCAGACCGTTTTTGCCTTCATTACATCATTACCACATCAAACTGTTCTTGGTTGTATAAACTCTCTGTTTGAATACTGACTTGCTTACCAATAAATAGTTCCAGCTCAGCAAGGTTGTGATACTCATCATTGATCAATGCTTCACTTACCGAAGGCGATGCGTAAACCATGAACTTATCAGCTGCATAGGCACGGTTTACCCTCACGATTTCACGCAAGATTTCGTAGCAAACCGTTTCGACCGTTTTTTGCGAGCCGCGCCCTGAACACGCTGGACACACATCACAAAGAATGTGCTCCAAGCTTTCGCGGGTGCGTTTGCGGGTCATCTCTACTAAGCCTAGTGCAGATAAGCCATTTATGTTGGCTTTTGCACGATCTTTTGCAAGCGCAGATTCAAGTGAATGCAATACTCGGCGTTTGTGCTCATCACTAATCATATCGATAAAGTCGATGATAATGATGCCGCCTAAATTACGTAAACGTAGCTGACGAGCAATCGCTGAGGTTGCTTCGATATTAGTATTAAAAATGGTCTCTTCGAGGTTACGATGGCCAACAAACGCACCGGTATTTACATCAACGGTTGTCATCGCTTCGGTTTGGTCGATAATTAAATAACCTCCCGATTTAAGCTCAACTTTACGATGTAGTGCTTTTTGGATCTCGGTTTCAACATCGAATAAATCGAAAATAGGTCGCTCACCCGGGTAGTATTCTAATGCTCCCGATAACAGCGGCACAAATTCTTCAGTAAATTCTTTAAGCTCTTGATAGGTTAGTTTTGAGTCAACACGAATACGCTCCATGTCTTCACCTACGTAGTCACGTAGAGTACGAAAAGCCAGTGTTAAGTCTTCATGCAAGATACTTTCTTTACTGGTTTTTTTGCGCTTAGTGACGATTTTTTGCCACAGCTTTTTTAAAAATTCCGCATCGTGACGTAGCTCTGCTTCAGATGCACCTTCTGCTGCGGTACGAACAATAAAGCTGCCGTCATCATCACCATATTCAGCAACAATTTTCTTTAAACGCGAACGTTCTTCTTCGGTTTCAATACGCTGGCTTACACCTACATGTGTTGCATCTGGCATAAACACTAAATAACGAGAAGGAATCGTGATATCGGTTGTTAAGCGCGCGCCCTTGGTACCTAGCGGGTCTTTAACCACTTGCACCATGATATGTTGACCTTGGCGCACAAGCTCTCGAATATCTTGTACTTTTTTGATTGGCTGTTCGTCAACGCCTTCTACAATTGAGGCACTGTTTACAATGTCTGATGCATGTAAAAAGGCGGCTTTCTCTAAGCCAATATCGACAAACGCAGCCTGCATACCCGGTAGTACGCGGCTGATTTTACCTAGGTAAATATTGCCCACGATCCCAAGGTTGCCAATTCGCTCTAATTGGATTTCTTGCAGTACGCCATTTTCGATAAGCGCAACGCGACTTTCGCTCGGTGTAACGTTGATCAGTAATTCGGTGCTCATGTTACCCTCTTAAAAATTCGTTTAATAACTGCTCTGTCTCATATAAAGGTAAGCCGACAACCGCAAAATAGCTACCCGAAAGATGACTCACAAAGCGGCCACCTAAGCCTTGAATGCCATAACCACCGGCTTTATCTTGCGGCTCACCACTATGCCAGTAGGCATCAATTTCCGCATCGCTTAGTGGTTTAAATGTAACATCGGTGACAACAAGGCAGCTTTTTACTTGCTCACTATCAGCAATTGCCACAGCCGTCATCACTTGATGAGTACGGCCAGATAAGCGCTTCATGGTGGCGGTAAAATCAGCTTGGTCTAGCGGCTTACCAAGTGCGGTATCATCAATGACAACCACGGTATCGCTGCCAAGTACTGGGCGGTCGGTGTAACCCATAGCAACGCCCGATTGTGCTTTGAGTTTGGCTAGGCGCTCTACATAGTCACGCGGGGCTTCGTTTGGGAATTGGCTTTCATCAGCATCAACGCTAAATTGAGAAAACTCAACGCCAAGTTGGCTGAGCAACTCTTTTCGGCGCGGTGATGCAGACGCCAAATAAATTGCGGTTTGCATTATCTAATCCTGAAATGACGGCGATATTTACGCAAAATTAAGAATATCCACCACCAACAAAGCATGCCGGTTAGCACTGGCCACATATAATGCGGGCTAAAATAAACGCCCATTAAAAAGTGGTTAAGCCAAAATTGCATGAGGTGGTAAAGCGTTAAAAACAAAGCAATTAAAATGCTTTGCTGCCATAAAGAAAAGTTTCTAATTTTTTGGAAGTTACTCGCAGTGATAAATATACACACCGAATAAGTCAGTGAGTTCACACCGAGTGGCGAACCTGATGCAAGGTCCATTAATAAACCAACGACCCAGGCTGTGCCAATATTTAGACGGTGCGGCACCGCTAACGACCAATACATTAATACCATTAACACCCAATCTGGGCGGTATGGCTCAAACGAAATTGGTAACGGCATTAGTGCCATTACCAATGCAAAAAAGATACTGATAGCAATCAGCAAAGAGTGACGACTATTCATTGCTGATGCTCTCCTGCTGATTACGCCACAGCACAACCAATAAGCGAATACGGTCAAGTTGCGCAATTGGCTCAGCATAAACTTGCGCAAAAGGACGCCCTTCATCGCGGTTAATTTCGGTCACCACGGCAACCGGATAACCCTCTGGGAAGGTACCACCAAGACCAGACGTAACCAAAATATCGCCAATGCGAACATCAAGGCTATGCGGTACATGCGAAAGCTTTACCACGTTAATTTTACCAATGCCCTCAACCACGGTACGCACATCGTTACGTAAAATACGCACAGGTGTGGCATGAGTTGTATCTGTCATCAGCAGTACGCGCGAAGTAGTTGACCCCACTTGAGTGATTTGCCCCACTACACCCATTTCGTCAATCACAGCTTGGCCTTCGCTTAGGCCATCGGTTGTACCACGGTTAATAACCACTTGGTGGCTATACGGATTTGAGTGAACAGAGAGGACTTGTGCAATAATTTTACGGTTTGATTGTTTAGCCGATGAACCGAGTAAAGCACGTAATTTATCGTTTTCACGAGATAGAAATTGCAGTTGTTGTAATTGTTCGCTTTGTAGTAACTGCTTCTTTTTTAATGCTTCGTTTTCGGTTAAAAGCTGTTCGCGGGTATGCAGGTTCTTCGCGCCAATACTAAATAGCTCATACGGCAAGTTGGCAAGGTAAATGAGTGGGCTAACTAGAGTGTTTAGGCTGGTGCGGATTGTTGTACCACCTTGCGTGTAGCGATCGCCCACGATCAGCACGACACTCAAAAGCACTGCGACAAAAAGCCGCAGTTGCAAAGAGATGGTACGACCAAAAAGTAACTTCATTAGTCGTAGCTAAATACGTCACCACCGTGCATATCAATCATTTCTAGTGCCTTACCGCCGCCACGTGCAACACAGGTTAATGGATCATCAGCAACCACAACTGGGATACCAGTTTCTTCCATTAATAAACGGTCTAGATCCTTTAATAATGCACCACCACCGGTTAATACCATACCGTGAGCAGAGATATCAGATGCAAGCTCTGGTGGAGATTGCTCAAGAGCAACCATTACCGCGCTTACAATACCCATTAATGGCTCTTGCAGTGCTTCTAAAATTTCGTGCGAGTTAAGGGTGAATGAACGCGGCACACCTTCCGCTAGGTTGCGACCACGTACTTCAATTTCAATTGGCTCATCTGTTTTGAAAGCCGAACCGATTTGGTGTTTGATGTTTTCGGCAGTTGCTTCACCAATTAAGCTACCAAAGTTACGACGTACATAGTTAATGATAGCTTCATCAAATTTGTCACCACCGATGCGTACAGATGAAGAGTAAACCACACCATTTAATGAAATAATGGCAACTTCAGTTGTACCACCACCGATATCAACAACCATTGAACCGGTTGCTTCAGACACTGGTAGGCCAGCACCGATAGCCGCAGCCATTGGCTCTTCGATTAGATAAACTTCACGAGCACCGGCACCCATAGCCGACTCACGAATCGCACGTTTTTCTACTTGTGTTGCACCACAAGGCACACAGATAAGAACACGCGGGCTTGGGCGCATAAAGTTGTTGTTATGCACTTGCTTGATAAAGTGTTGTAGCATTTTTTCGGTCACGTAGAAGTCAGCAATGACACCGTCTTTCATTGGACGAATCGCTTTGATGTTACCCGGTGTACGACCTAGCATTTGCTTAGCTTCGGTACCGACAGATGCTACGCTCTTAGGGCCACCAGCACGCTCTTGACGAATAGCAACAACTGAAGGCTCGTTTAATACAATACCTTCTTCTTTTACGTAAATTAGGGTATTGGCTGTACCCAAGTCGATCGATAGATCGTTTGAAAAAATACCACGGAGTTTTTTAAACATGAGGCTGGATGACCTTTGAAAATTCGTTCTTATACTAGCTGCTCTCACTCTATCATGCTAATCATGAAAAAGCGCAACTGCTTTAATTAAATTGCTAAAAAAGGAAGCATCCATTGCTTCCTTTTTAAATTCTTATCGTTCGCGTACTAAACGGAAACCGATATAGTTTGCACGAAAATCTGGCGCTAAGATTAAGCGCGTTGAAACGCGTGCTAGGCTTGGAGCAAAATTCCATGCACCGCCTCGAACAGCCACATCAGACTGCCCTGACTTTTTGTTTGTCCATTCCCACACATTACCTACTGTATCGTATAGGCCGAATGCGTTAGGAGAAAACGACCCTGTTGGTGCTGCGCTCCTGTTTGACCATTCGCTTCCACACCAGCCACAGTTCGCTAAATTTTTACCAATTTCGTTACCCCAAGGGTATTCAGTTTCTTTACCTGCACGTGCAGCGTATTCCCACTCAACCTCGTTTGGTAAACGAAATAACTGGCCTGTTTGACCCGATAACCAATCTGCATACGCTTTGGCATCGTTGTAAGTTAAACAAACCGCCGGGAAATCGCTTTCTTGATCAAAACCCGGATTGCGCCAGTTTAGAGTTGCTTCCCAAACTGGTTCACCATTTAAGTAATATGCACAGCCGCGATCTTTTTCTGCTTCTGTTTTATAGCCGGTATTCGCAACGAATTGCTCATACTCACCAACGCTTACTTCTTTGCTTTGCATTGCAAATGAGTTAGCAATGGTTTTTTCTACCACTGGGCGCTCATTCGCTAACCCATTGCCGTTAATGTCACCCATCTTAAATTTACCAGCGGGAATAACTACAATGCTGGCAGAACTGGTTTTATTAACAATACTTGCAACAGGTGCTGTTACAGGTTGCTCTGGTGCCGCTGTCACTTCAGCAACAACTGGCTCAGGCACTTTAACTAGGTTTGCATTAATGGTTTGTGCTTTACGCAGATCAATTCGCGCTTTATAGCTTTTGTAGCCACGTTTGCGAATTTCAATATTGTGAAAGCCCTTTGGTAATGACGTTGTTAACCTAGTTGCACCATAGCTCACGCCATCAATAAACACTTCATCATCATAAACATTTGAACGCAGTGTTAATTCAACCATTTTAGATTTATTTTGATCAGGTAATGGTTCAACCTTAATTGGCTTTTTTACAGAATAATCGCTTACAGGTTGCTCATTAAAACGTGATACAGAAACCACTTGATTATTATCCTGAGAGTTACTGAATGTTAACTGACTATCTGAATACGTTGCGTCGTAATTTGCTTGATAATTACCGGCCAAAGGCGTGCCATAATCTGCACAAAAACGATTGTCTAAATTAAGTAGGCTACATAAACGACTGCTGTTTACATCACCGCGCATGGTCACGCTTAAATTAACGTTGTAGTTACCTTGACCACTAAAAGCACTGTTCACGACATGGCTACTTAAAATCTTAACCTGTGCACCGGCAAGGTTACGTTTCGGTTCAACTAAACGCTCTTCTGTTAAGTTAGCAAAAATCTGGTCTACAAAACGTTTAGTGGCTTTTTGTAAACCCATTTGTTGGCCGCGCTGTTCACAGGCAGCAAGCGTTTCGGTACGCTTACAGTTAATCGTATGATTAACTTCTAGCGTGCCTTCACGTGTAAACTCGTTACGTAAACGCTCAACACGTGCTGTTGCTAACTGCTCTTTTAAGCTTTCTAAGGTATTCAGCTGAGTGTGCTTAGATACACGAATTTGCTCGATATCTTTTCTATGCGAAGCAATTGCCGCCAATTGCATCGAAATATCATCTTTGTTTTGTTTATGATCAACCACAGCTTTTTGGTAACGCGACTGCGCATTGCTGATATCAAGAGTTGGGTCATCAATCAGTCGGCGATACATCTCGTTCATTGCATCTAGCGCTTGGTTTTTTTCTTTATCTAGCTCAGTTGAGCGGGCGCGCAATAATTCGAGTTGTTTTTGTAACTGACTTTCTTCTTTTAGGTGTTTTTCGAGGATTAGGGTCGAGTTATCGTATTCGGCTTGTTTTTTACTGATCTCTGATTCAATGCCAGTTACCGTAGCTGTATCTTGTGCAAATGCACTTGTCGCTAGCAAACTAACTGAAATTAACAGAGATAAAGGAGCAATTCGCATATATTCCATTCCCAAAAAGCGGCAATTATTTGGTCATTATTATTTTTTATAATTAAACTCTTATGCTATGTACTTGCAAGGCAAAACACAAGCTTTGTTCAATTATTATCTCAGTTTACCTCTATTACCTTAGTTGATGCCAGTAAATAACAAAATCATTTTGGTTTAATTGACTAATTTCTATCTCTAAGACGACTTTGCTACAATTGGGCGTGTTTATTTACTAAAAAATGATACCGTGAATAGTTCTTTTGAATCACCAGTACAAACAATTCATCACCCCTTATTAGCGGCACGTAAAGTTCAGCTCAGCATCAAGCGTGATGATCTTATTCACCCGCAAATTAGTGGCAACAAATGGCGTAAGCTAAAATTTAACTTGCAAGCCATGCAGCAACAGAAGAAATCTGAACTACTCACTTTTGGTGGTGCATTTTCAAACCATATTCATGCCACAGCAACTGCGGGTAAACTATTTGGTTTTAAAACCCACGGCATTATTCGCGGCCCTGAGCTAGACGAAGCAAATCCAACACTCAACTACGCAAAGCAATGCGGTATGAGCTTACACCCAGTAAATCGAATTACTTACCGGTTAAGGCACGACCAAACTTACCTAGCACAATTGCAAGCACAATTTCCTAATGCCTACATACTGCCAGAAGGCGGCACCAACGCAGCTGCGCTTTTAGGTTGCAAAGAGTTAGCACAGAGCCTACCAAGTTCTGATGTGATTGTTTGCCCTACTGGCAGTGGCGGTACATTGGCGGGGTTAATTGAAGGCGCACCGCAGCACACAAAGCTGTTAGGTGTCGCAGTACTGAAACAAGCGCACTACTTAATTGATGAGATAAAGCAGCTAAGCAATAAAGCAAATCAGCAACAAAACTGGCAGCTGCTTTGCGACTTTCATGATGGTGGCTACGGAAAGTTTAGCGATAACTTGTGGCAATTTTGCCAAACTTTTAGCAAGCAACACACTATTGCGCTTGAGCCAATTTACAGCGGTAAAATGCTCTTTGCTGTATGGCAACTTATAGAGCAAGGCTACTTTGCTAAAGGTTCGCACATCATTGCAATCCATACAGGTGGGCTACAAGGGTTAACTGGCCTGAAATATCGAGGCCTGATAAGCTAACTATGAGGTGTTATATCTGCTAACTTCTGCAAAGGTTCAGCAAAGTAAAAGCCTTGCGCGGCAATAACACCTAAGTTTTTTAAGGTCGCAAGTTCGTTCTGTGTTTCTACTCCAACTGCATAGACAGGAAAGTTTAGCTCTGCCCCTTTAGTAATTATTTGCTTAACAATTTTTTGTTGCTGAGCACTTGTGTCTATATTATGAATTAGCTCTAAAGCTAGCTTAATACTACAAATGTTATTAATGCCTTTGTAGGTCGCTAGGTGCTCACTGCTGCGTACATTATCAATAACTATACCTGCCGAGAGTTTTTCTAAACACTCGAACTGTGTACTAAGCTTTTTATGCTGTTTTAAATAATCATCTTCGCTGAGTTCAAATTGCAACCTGTCGATACACTTAAAGTCATCTGTCTGCTGATTTAACCAATCCCAAAACTCATCATTGAACCAGTTCATCGCATGCAAGTTAATACTTACCTTTAAGCTACCAGACTCATTCAACAACATCTTTTTTACTTGTAAAATTACGGTTTTATCTAACAGTAAAACATCTTTTTTACTACTCATGTGTGGAATAAAGTGCCTAGCAGCAAGCAAACCTAAGCTTTTGTGTCGAATACGGATCAATGCCTCATGCTGCAAAATATCGCCCGTTTGCAAGTCAAATAACGGCTGAAAAAACAACATAAAGTGTTTTTTCTTTATATACTCAAAAAGATGTTCTTTGCTATCAGCCAGCATGTTTGACTGCGTGTGACCAAAAGGTAAGCGATGAATATGCTGCCAAGCGCTTTGTTTCGCCAGTGCTAATGCCGATTTAGTAAGCTGATAAACCACTGCCTGATCAGCCCCTGTGCGGTAATTACACACACCAATTTTTATATCAGCGCGAGACAAATCACTACGGTAATTTAAACAAGCTTGATAGATAACTTGATGTAGTCGCTTTGTGTATTTATCAATTTCAGTGGCAGGTACATTATTTAAGGTGACAGCGATACCGCCAGAAGGCAGTAATTTAACAGAGCGATTTACAAGCTCACCAAAGCCTTTAGCAATCACTAATTTAAAGTAGTTATCGATATCAAGGTTAGCAGGAAACGGGCTTTTCCAAAAAAATAGTGCAAACAAATGATTATAATTAGTTGGCACACCATATAAGATATTCAAATCTTGGTGCGCTAATGGTTTTGGAGATGTCAACTGCTTTGGCGGTGCCTCAACCACTTGCTGCTCTTGGCTTTGTATTTGTGGCTGCTCTAAGGTTTCTAATTGCTTGAACATTTTTTTCCACCAACGGAAACCCCAATACCCAGTGCCAAGCAATATTAAATTTAAAAATATAAATAAGTGACTTTCAACTAACCATGAAGGCCAATGAAATAAGCGTAAATTAACGGTCTTATAGCTAAAAACCTCCTGCTCAAGATCGATGAAATTCGCAAAGTTTTGCGGAACGTCGCTAGCATTCATTGCAAAGCCTTGGCTTTTAACTAATGTGGCAATGATATCTTGCGACACAACCGGATCAAGGTTCAGCTCATACACCTGCTTGGCTAGTTCAGTGCCTGTTCGGTGCACTTTGTCGTGTAACACATCACTTAAAAAAATATTAAAAACAACTAACAGCAAAAATGCGGCCGCCACGTAGATGGCCTCCGGTTGCTTTATTCGTGAAGTTAAGTCTCGTTTCATTTCACAGGTTAGTTGCTTAAACATACACAAAGTGTTGTTCAAGAACCCTATAAATACAAGGCTGCGGGGCGATTTAAAGCAATATCAGAAATATCCTATAACCAGCGCTGTCAAAAGTTTTGTAATTTTAAACACCTAGCAAAAACAGTTTATGAGAATTATTTTGTAATCAACACAACCCAAACAAAAGTAGTGATTACGAAGTATTGCGTAAATAAAAAACCCAGCAACTAAGCTGGGTTTTAAAAACTAACTCTACAATCTAATTATATTGTGAATTAGAACGGGATATCGTCATCAAAGTCGATTGGTGGTTCCATTGGATTTGATGCGCCGCCTTGTGGGGCATTTTGAGGCTTAGGTGCAAAACCACCTTGTTGAGGTGCATTGTTTTGCTGCTGACCATAACCGCCACCATATTGGTTATTGCTCTGCTGCGGTGCAGACTGCTGTTGTGGACGCTGTTGCTGCTGTGCTGGCGCAGACTGTTGCTGTGGAGCATAGCTGTTATTGCTTTGTGATTGCTGTGCACCACCGCCGTAACCGCCACCTTGTTGCTGACCACCTTGGTAACCGCCTTGTGATTGACCACCTTGATAGCCACCGCCACCACCTTGCTGCTCACCACGACCGCCTAACATTTGCATTTGACCGCCCATGTCTACCACGATTTCTGTAGTGTATTTTTCTTGGCCTGATTGATCAGTCCATTTACGCGTTTGTAAACGACCTTCGATGTACACTTGTGAACCTTTACGAAGGTATTCACCAGCAACTTCTGCTAGTTTGCCAAATAACACGACACGGTGCCATTCAGTACGCTCTTGCATTTGCCCTGTGTTTTTATCTTTCCAGCTATCTGTCGTAGCAATGCTGATATTCGCTACGCCATTGCCATTAGGCATATAACGTACTTCTGGATCTTGGCCTAAATTACCAACCAAGATAACTTTGTTCACACCGCGTGCCATGGAACTTCTCCTATAAAACGTTAGATTAAACCAGCCACTTTGCGTGCTTGGTCTAGGTCAAATTCTTTATCATTAATCTTTAAATAGCTGCGATTTTCATCACAGACAACCGTTGCTTCAATTACGCCCGGTAAAGCAACAAGACGAGAAGCAAGCGCTTGTGCCTGCTGCTCTGAACTTAATTCAGTCATTAAGCTAATTATTTTACTTCTTGGTGGGACTTGCATATTCCAAGCAAGGATAAGCCATATTACCCCAACAAGTGCCGCCGCCGCAAACACTGCTTGCGCACTTAATGCTTGAGCAACGTAACCCCCTAATAAACCACCTAAAAAGGCACCAAAAAACTGCGTAGATGAAAATACCCCCATCGCAGAACCTTTCTGGTTTGCTGGGGCAATACGCGAAACAAGTGCAGGCATGGTTGCTTCTAAAAAATTAAAAGCAATAAAGTAAACCAACATACAAATACCGATGCCAATCACCGAATCAACCCATAACGACATCGCGAGCATACTTAAAACAAGCAGTGCGATTGAGCCAATAAAGGCTTGTTTTTCTTTTTCTTTACGAATAGCCACAATCATCATTGGTGCCATCAAGAAAAACGCTAAAAACAGCACAGGGATATATAAATACCAATGATGGTCTGCGACTAAGCCGTCTTTTATCAGTTGGCCTGGTAAGGCTACAAATACGGTAGTTAATGTAAGATGAAGCAGCATTACGCCAAAATCGAGGCGTGCTAATTGTGGGTGTTTAATCAGTTGCTTAATATCATCAAGCGTAGCAAGTGTGTCACCTTTTGGCGCCTTATTGACAGCATTAGGCACCAAAAACAACACAATTAAAATACCTAAAATGGCCAATCCTGCGGTAAGCCAAAATACCCCAGCAACTCCCCACGATGCAGCAACAATAGGCCCTAGTAGCATAGCAACGGCAAAGCTCATACCAATACACATACCAATAACGGCCATAACTTTCGGACGCTGTTCATCACGGCTTAAATCAGAAGCAAGCGCCAATAAGGCACTGGCAATTGCCCCCATGCCTTGTAGTGCACGCCCTAGCGTAACCATTTGCACAGACTCAGCGGTTGCAGCAATAACAGAGCCAAGTGCAAACACACAAAGGCCACCAATAATCACTTTTTTACGACCAATTTTATCAGACAACCAACCCATAGGGATTTGCAGCACGGCTTGCGTTAAACCATAAGCACCAATAGCAAAGCCAATCCAAAGCGGCGAAAACCCTTCTAATTGCTGACCATAAATCGCCAATACTGGCATCAGCATAAATAGGCCAAGCATACGGAATGCAAATACGCTCGCCAACGAAACGGCAGCGCGTTTTTCTCGAGAGTTGAGTGAAGATGCTGTCATGAATTACTGATCTTGCTGTCTATTAAAATTTGAGCGTGGATTCTACCACAAGCGAAAACTAAATAATCACCTGTAAGTGATGATTTTTTCTTTGATCAAGGATTAATCTTATCGCGTATTATGAGATACTGAAAAAATAATTAGGTAATAAAACGAGATAGCATGGAAAACATTGAAGTCCGAGGCGCCCGTACGCACAATTTAAAAGACATCAGCCTAACCATTCCCCGTGATAAGCTGATAGTTATCACTGGCCTATCTGGTTCAGGGAAATCGTCTTTAGCGTTTGATACCTTGTATGCAGAAGGGCAACGTCGTTATGTTGAGTCACTGTCAGCGTATGCACGACAGTTCTTATCACTAATGGAAAAACCCGATGTTGATCACATCGAAGGTTTATCGCCGGCTATCTCTATCGAACAGAAATCAACGTCGCATAACCCGCGTTCAACGGTCGGTACGATTACCGAGATTTACGATTACTTACGTTTATTATTTGCCCGTGTAGGTGAGCCTCGCTGCCCTACTCACGATTTACCGCTTGCAGCACAAACGATCAGCCAAATGGTCGATACGGTTTTAGCGCTTCCTGAAGGAAGTAAGCTAATGCTATTAGCGCCAGTAGTAAAAGATCGTAAAGGTGAGCACGTTAAGCTGCTTGAGCAACTCGCAAGTCAAGGCTTCATTCGCGCCCGTATCGATGGCGAAGTCTGTGACTTATCAGATCCTCCGACCCTTGAGCTTCATAAAAAGCATACTATCGAGGTCGTGGTTGACCGTTTTAAAGTTAAAGATGGCCAACAACAGCGTTTAGCTGAATCATTCGAAACAGCCCTTGAGCTATCAGGTGGTATTGCCCATGTAGCGGCAATGGACGATTCACTCAGCGAAGATATGCTTTTTTCTGCTAATTTTGCCTGCCCAACGTGTGGCTACGCTATGAGTGAACTTGAGCCGCGTTTATTCTCGTTTAATAACCCGGCAGGTGCGTGTCAAAGCTGTGATGGTTTAGGTGTGCGTCAGTATTTTGATCCAAACCGTGTTGTACAAAATCCAGAGCTAAGTTTATCGGGCGGTGCAATTAAAGGCTGGGACAAACGCAGCTTTTATTACTTCCAAATGCTGCAAGCTGTCGCAGAGCATTATAAGTTTGACCTAGAAGTGCCTTTCCAAGAGCTTAGTAAAGAGGCCAAAAAGGTAATTCTTGAAGGTTCTGGCAAAACTAAAATTGCCTTTAACTATCGTAACGACCGTGGCGACTTAATTACGCGTAACCATGAGTTTGAAGGCGTTTTAAATAATATGAATCGCCGCTACCGTGAAACCGAGTCAAACTCAGTGCGCGAAGAGCTTGCTAAATACCAAACAAGCCAAGCGTGTCCGAGCTGTCATGGCTCGCGACTACGTGAAGAAGCTCGCCATGTATTTATAGGTCAAACAAACTTGCCAGCTATCACCACAATGAGTATTGGTGAAAGCATGGCATTTTTTGATGGCTTGAATTTAACTGGTCAGCGCGCACAAATTGCCGAAAAAATTCTCAAAGAAATTCGCGACCGTTTATCTTTCTTAATCAATGTCGGCCTTAATTATTTATCACTTGAGCGAAGTGCCGATACCCTTTCTGGTGGTGAGGCTCAGCGTATTCGTTTGGCAAGCCAAATTGGTGCAGGCCTTGTTGGTGTTATGTACGTACTGGATGAACCATCAATTGGTTTGCACCAACGCGATAACGACCGCCTACTAAAAACCCTTATTCACTTACGCGATTTAGGCAACACCGTTATTGTGGTTGAACATGACGAAGATGCCATTCGCGCTGCGGATCATATTATCGATATCGGCCCGGGTGCCGGTGTTCATGGCGGCCATGTTATTGCACAAGGTACCCATGACGATATTCTAGCTAGCAAAGATTCAATCACGGGTCAGTACCTCTCTGGCGAAAAGAAAATCGAAGTACCGGCGGCTCGCCATCAAACTACCGACAAATGGCTTGAGTTATTTGGTGCCACAGGTAACAACTTAAAGAACGTTGATTTACGTATTCCATTTGGTTTAATGACCTGTATCACAGGTGTATCAGGCTCAGGTAAATCGACACTTATCAACGACACTTTATTTAAACTGGCTCATACCGAGTTAAATGGCGCAACGACCGCAGAGGCGGCACCGTATAAGTCAATCAAGGGTCTAGAGCATTTTGATAAAGTGATTGATATTGACCAAAGCCCAATTGGCCGTACTCCGCGCTCAAACCCAGCAACTTACACCGGTATTTTCACCGGTATTCGAGAGCTATTTGCGAGTACTCAAGAAGCCCGTTCACGTGGCTATAAAGTGGGCCGTTTTAGCTTTAACGTTAAAGGTGGCCGTTGTGAGGCTTGCCAAGGCGATGGTGTGATCAAGGTAGAAATGCACTTTTTACCTGATGTGTATGTACCTTGTGATGTATGTAAAGGTCAGCGCTACAACCGTGAAACCCTCGAAGTACAGTACAAAGGTAAAAACATTCACCAAGTACTCGAAATGACCGTAGAAGATGCCCGTGACTATTTTGATAAAATTCCGGCTATTGCACGTAAACTGCAAACCCTAATGGATGTAGGCTTGTCGTATATTCGCTTAGGTCAAGCTGCTACTACCCTCTCTGGTGGTGAAGCACAGCGTGTAAAACTAGCTCGCGAACTTTCAAAACGCGATACAGGTAAAACCTTATATATCCTTGATGAACCAACTACGGGTTTACACTTTGCTGATATTCAGCAATTATTAGTCGTGCTTCACCGCTTACGCGATCACGGTAATACCATTGTTGTTATCGAGCATAACCTTGATGTGATCAAAACCGCAGACTGGATTGTCGATTTAGGCCCTGAAGGCGGCTCAGGCGGTGGTGAAATTTTAATTTCTGGTACACCTGAAGACGTTGCCGATTGTGAGCGTTCACACACAGGAAGGTACTTAAAACCATTACTATAAAAAGGATATTGCGTGCGTAGGTATTTAAAAATTGCAAAATGGCGCGCTAATAAACAGTTTCAACAACAGCAACGTAGCTGGCAGCCTCATAAAACGAGGCTGGTTGAACAGTTAAAAGCCATTTGGTTTAACTTAAGTACCGCGCAAAAGCTCTATCTTTTAGCATTAAGCAGCCTGATTGTTCTGCAATCGGGCTGGTTAAGTGCCACCATCACCATTATTGCGCTTGTTATTGAGTTTTGGCCCAAGTTTAACCAACTTTGGCACTCGCTTGCCGGCAAAGCACTGATTTTAATCTTCTATGCCAGTATCGCTAATTTTGTGTTGGCTGGTGCAAGCGGCATAGTTAATGATGTAACTCATGTCTCAGCTAGTCACTTTAACTACACACATAACTTTGCCACCTTGTTATATTTACCACCTTGGGCAATGGGAATAACCCTAGGTACTTTATTGTTATTTCAACTTTTTTTACCTTTTTATATTTTTGTTTTATTGCTGATAAAGCCATTTGGCTCTGAGCGAGTTAAGTTTATTAGTCAAAGCTACTCACCATTATTAACCGCCATTGTACGCTTTGTTTTAGCGTCGGTAGTCTTTATTAACTTAATTTCATTTCTTGATGATAAGCCACCTGAAGAAGTGCTCGACAATATGGTCAGCACCTTTGTGGATAGTAAAGTCATTGCCAAGGAATCAGGTGAAGAACAGCAAAAAGCAGTCGAAGAACTTGGTAAAAAGCTCGAGCAACAACTTCCTGAAAATACACAAAGCTCAGCCCCAAGCCAAGACGTAGATGTAGAAGTTGACGGCGAAACCGCCGAAAACCTTCGTCAGTTTCTAGATACCAAAGGTTACTTTGAACGTAGCAAACGTTTAATTGCCATGTTTGCTTACAGCTTTGAAGCCGATAGTTATTCACGCTGTTTAAAAGCAGAAAACAGTAAATCCGTTGAGCTGAATGATTATGAGATTGTGCAAGTAACCCCTGATCACCATGCTGAGTATGGCTATCGATTTGAAGTCATTGCGTGCGACTCGCCAGGCGTTACCCCAGTAGAAAAATAGCGCAGCAATCTATACTACTCACTTGGTTTACTGCGTTTTTCTCTTATGAAGTGAAATATCGAAAGCCCAATAAAGCCAAAGCAAACTAAGGCGATTACTAAATTAGGTATAAAAATAAGTAACATAGCGGCATCATAGCCGATCTTTGCGAATGCAGCACAAAGGCTACCAATGATAAGCTCAGTTAAGATTAGCTCCCATTCTAATGAGCTATTCGCAGGTATAGTTTTAGCCGCATAATGTTTTACTTTAAAACCCATATCAAAACCTCCAAGTTCCTATTTGCTGCATCCAAACTATCATCAAAAGACAAAACCGCAAAAATTAAATGATTTAAAACCTTATTTCCCCTCATAAGAATTAAACTTAAACCATTGAAAATATTCAAATTAATATTTTAAAACCTTATATATAAATTGCTTAGAACTAGATAAGCGACTCTAGCAGCTTTCCTCGCTATTGTAGTTTCCATCAACGGGCTACCAACCAATTTTGCTTCGCTGATAAAACTAATCAACCAATTAAAGGAATTAAATTATGGCTAACTCAGTCTTAAAAATGATGTCACTTTTAGCGGTCACTGCAATCATTATTACATCAACGAATACCTTACTTAATGCTCAAGGTACTCAAAAGCTAAACAAGCAATTAGAGACCTCTATCGAAGCATCTATTGAGCAAATGAACAATAAAATTGATCAGCAAATTGAGCAACAACTGAATAAGTAATACTTGGCTTGCTCAGCATGCTGAGCAAGCTTCTTTAAATTAACAGGCTTAAATAATGAAAACACTAACTAGACACTTGCTAATCTCATCAATTGCTGCGACAGGCCTATTAATAAGTGGTTTTGGTGCAGCAAAAAGTGCCGTATGGAAAGTTAGTAAAGGTAATGAATTTATATATGTTGCTGGTTCAATCCACGTTTTGCCGCCCAAGGAACTCCCCCTTCCTGATGAATTTAATCAAGCGTATAAACAGGCTGATATCTTAGTACTTGAAACTGATGTGCCCGCACCAAGCGATAGCTCAGCACAACTCACTATGCTTAAAACTCTTAGTTATCAAGCTGGCGAAACACTGAGTAGCAAGTTATCAGCAAAGGTGAAACAGCAACTAGAAGAACAACTTGCCCAGTATGATATGAAACTCAGCGAACTCGATAGCTTTCGCCCCTTTATGTTAAGCGTGCTAATCATGCCGCTAGAACTTCAAAAGCAACAACTTATGGGTGAAGGTGTTGATAGTTACTTCGCGAAATTGGCTAAGCGAGATAAAAAAGAAGTCGCTTATCTAGAGACCGTGGCTTTTCAATTAGACCTGTTTAAACAAGTAGGTAGCCAAGACGAAAATGCCTTTATTGAGTCACTATTAACGCAAATTTCTAGTTACCAAGCACTGTACATCGCAATGCTTAATGCATGGAAAAATGGCGATATGCAAGCAATAGATGAACTTACTCTTATGCCTTTACAAGAACATGACCCTAATACTTACCAAATGTTGATCAAGCAACGAAATCTAACTTGGCTTGGTCACATTGAAAATTATTTTACTAATTCGCAAAAAGAGTTACTGCTCGTTGGCACAGCCCACTTAGCTGGTGAAGATAGCTTGTTAGGCTTATTAAAAAATAAAGGTTATGTAATTAAACAATTGAACACAGGTGAGAAATAAAAAATGGAAAAAACAGACAAAACCGCTGCTGCACTTATCTGTTTATTTACAGTATTAATGGCGCTTAGCTTTTAATAGCTAAAAAAATACCGCTATCAAGCGGTATTTTTATTTCAATAATTTATCACAAGCTTACGGGCGAGGGATAAAACCTACCGCATCGTAGACTGCTTTTAATGTTTTTTCAGCGCGGATACTCGCTTTTTCAGCACCTGATTTCATAATGCTATCAAGTAATGACTGATCTTCGCGAATTTCTTTAAAGCGTGCTTGAATTGGCTCAATCATATTAACAACCGCTGCTGCAGTGTCTTTTTTCAGATGGCCATACATCTTGTCCTCGTATTCTGGAACTAAATCTTCAATAGAGCGCTTAGTGGCCACTGATAATAAAGTAAGTAGGTTAGATACACCTGGCTTTTCTTCACGATCAAAATAAATACGAGCTTGCTCGTCTGAATCGGTTACTGCTTTTTTCAGTTTCTTTTCAATCTTCTTCGGCTCATCTAATAACATGATGTAACCGTTTGGATTTTCATCTGATTTAGACATTTTCTTGAGCGGATCTTGTAAGCTCATTACACGTGCGCCAAACTCAGGAATGTACGGCTCAGGTAGTTTGAACACGTCACCGTATAGGTTGTTAAAACGTGTTGCGATATCACGTGTTAATTCAAGGTGTTGCTTTTGGTCTTCACCCACTGGCACTTGATCTGCTTGGTATAACAAGATGTCTGCAGCTTGCAGTACAGGGTAAGAGAACAAGCCCACATTCACGTTATTAGCATGCTTAGAAGACTTATCTTTAAACTGCGTCATACGGTTAAGCTCACCCATTTGAGCGTAACAGTTTAAAACCCAACTAAGCTGTGCATGTTCTGGCACTTGAGATTGTACGAATAACGCCGCTTTTTCTGGGTCGATACCACATGCAGCATACAGCGCAATACCGTCAAGCACGCGCGAGCGTAGTTGCTCAGGATCTTGGCGTACAGTAATAGCGTGTAAATCAACTAACATAAAGAAACTTTCGTGGTCTTCCTGTAGCTTAAGCCACTGGTTAATAGCGCCAACATAGTTGCCTATTGTCATACCACCGGTTGGCTGAATGCCACTTAACACTACTGGTTTACTCATGATGTTCCTTTATATTTTTACTAAACTAAAAAGACGAATTTAAAATGCACTTACCTTTGGGTAAGAACGGGTATTATATCTAAGAAATTCTCGCAGAGGTACTCTGGATTGAAATCAGCGAGGTTTTCACCTTGGTTATAGCCATAACTAAGCGCAACAACATCCACCTTAGCCGCTTTGGCAGCCAAAATATCACTTTTAGAGTCGCCTATCATAACCGCTTTGGCTGGGCTGACATCTAATTGCTGACAAGCAAATACTAAAGGCTCAGGTGATGGTTTCTTTGCCATATCATCACCACATACAATCAACTGAAAATGACTAGTCAGTGACAGTTTATCAAGTAGCTTTTCGGTAAAACGACGAGCCTTATTGGTGATCACCACTTTAGGAATACCAGCAAGGGCAGCAAGCCCGGTTTCTACATGTTGATAAAGCGCACTGTAATCGCCTACAACTTGGTCATAGTGCTGATAAAACAAATTAATTGCACGCTCAGCAAGGGCTTCATCTAAATGCTCACTGATTTGCATATCGCCACTCAAACCACGCTTTACAAGCGTTTCTATGCCATTACCTACCCAGCTTTCAACTAGCTTTTGTGTCACAATCGGAAATGCTAGATCAGTTAGGGTCAGGTTCATCGCAATGTATAAATCATAAACACTGTCGACTAAGGTGCCATCTAAATCGAAAAATGCCGCATCGTATTTCATGGCTCAACCTTTGCAAGCTCGTTACGCATCGCATCGATAACCGCTTTGTAATCTGGTTGATTGAAAATCGCCGAGCCTGAAACAAACATATCAGCGCCCGCTTCGGCAATTTCAGCAATGTTATCAACACCAACGCCACCATCAACTTCTAAACGAATTTTGCGACCTGAATCATCAATAATTTTACGCGCTTGGCGAAGCTTTTCGAGGGTATGAGGAATAAAGCTTTGGCCGCCAAAACCAGGGTTAACCGACATTAATAGCACCACATCAACTTTATCGAGCACATGCTCAAGGTAGCTAAGGCTGGTTGCAGGATTAAATACAAGCCCTGCTTGGCAACCACTGTCTTTTATGAGTTGCAAGGTACGGTCAATATGCTCACTGGCTTCTGGGTGAAAGCTGATGATAGAAGCGCCCGCTTCAGCGAAGTCGGGAATTAGACGATCGACAGGCTTTACCATAAGGTGCACATCAATCGGGGCTGTAATGCCGTAATCGCGCAGTGCTTTACAAATCATCGGACCAAAAGTTAGGTTTGGCACATAATGGTTATCCATCACATCAAAATGTACAACATCTGCTCCACTTGCTAGTACACGATCAACATCTTCACCTAAACGGGCAAAGTCGGCTGATAAAATAGAAGGGGCAATTAAATACTTTTGTAATGTTTCCAACATGAGAGATTCCATTAAAATTTGCGACTGCAAGAAGAGCGCATAATGTAACCCAATCGACTGCTGATTTAAACACCGCAGCTGATTGTTAAAGGGCGATTGCTTTAAGCTAATCCTTTTAGCCTATTGAATTAGTGTTATTTTAGTCAAAATTTGAGCAATAACTCTATTAAAAAGCCATCTACAACACAATAAAATGAAACAAATAATAAACATTAAATTTACTTTAAAGAGCTAATTTTATTAAATTTTTATTTAATTCAGCGATAATTAAGTTTGTTATTTGAGCAATTGTTATGTATGCTTGTTTAAGTAACACAAACAAGGGTTATTCTCATGCGTGCTTTTAAAATAGGGATCTTAATCGCGTCCGCACTTACGGTTGCTGCGTTTGTATCTTTTTCATCTGCTGATGAAGACGACTTTTTAGCAGCGGCGTCTGGTTGCTCATGCAACACGCTTAACGCATCATCATCTTCTGCTCAATGTATGAAAGCAGAACAAGAAACAGGATGGTTTTCTTGGTTAACGGGTGATAGCCGCAGTGCTCAGTTCCATTATCTTGATTTACTTGAGTTATTAACAAGTAGTGAAGAGTCAAAGAAAGTTAGCGGTTTAGGTTCTAAGTTCTAAATCGTATGAACAAATTCATGAGTGCATTACAAAGTGTCTTTGCGGCATTTTTTGGTGTGCAATCAGAAAATAAGCGTCAAGCTGACTTCAAAGAGCACTCGCTCAGTACTATCATCGTCATTGCCCTGATTTTTTTCAGTCTATTTGTAGCAGCGATTTATTTCACCGTTTCTTTGGTGCTAAATACATAGCCATTAGCTCGTTCACTTTATTGCGTGAACCGCCCTTGGGGCTAATCGTGCGTTTTACCTGAATCTCATCTAATGATGCTTGGCTGTAGATTTTACGCGTCCACACTGTATCGTGGTTAGAAATAAGTACCGGCGTGTTATTTTCGAATGCGGCTTGCTCAGCTAAATTCGCCAAGTTTGCTTGGTCATCTAAATTGAAACCGCCTTTAGCGTAAGAAGTAAATGAAGCTGTTTTACTCAAAGGCACATAAGGTGGATCGCAATATACAACCGCATTATTAGGAATAAGCTTAAATACCTTGTCATAACCTAAGCAAGTAAAGGTTGCTTGCTGAGCTTTTTCAGCAAAGAAATGCATTTCTTTTTCAGGAAAATACGGGCGCTTATATTTACCAAAAGGAACATTAAAAATACCTTTTAGATTATAGCGACACAACCCGTTATAGCCATGGCGATTCATGTATAAAAATAAAATCGCACGCTCATACACATCACTGCTTTGATTAAACTGAACACGATATTCGTAATAGGCTTCGGGGTGGTTATTAAGCTCTACAAACAACTTTTTAGCGTCGCTAATAAACTCATCGGGCGTGCGCTTAAGCTCAGTGTAAAGATTGATCAGATCCGCATTTATATCATTTAAAATATAATGCTTAAAATCAGTATTAAGGAATACAGAGCCAGCACCAACGAAAGGTTCAACTAAGGTGTCAGCATCCATACTCGCTTGCTTCAAGCGGGTACGAATATCTTCAACTAGGCTGTATTTTCCACCTGCCCATTTAAGGAAGGCTCTGGTCTTTTGCTGCATCTGCTCTTAACTTCAATTCGGTGTTGCGCGATTTTACACTAATCAGTTTTAATTTACTGATTTAGTGAAGCGATTTCTTGTTTAATTTTACTTATTTTTTTATAAAACGGCTGATTTTTACGCACATTATCAGAAAGTGTTGTTACGCCCTTCTTAGCATCATTCAGTGTGGTGTAACTACCATAAGTTACAATCCACCACGGCTTACCACTCCGTAAGCTTTGGTAAGTATTTACTTGCCCTTGCAAGCCATTTTCAGTAATAAACTTATCGCTAATCTCTTTTTTAGTCACCGCAAGTAATTGGATTACAAAATTGTCATCTGGCTGAGATAAATACCACGCATTTCCTACTAATGGCAGCTCTGGCTCAATGGCAGACTCGGTTTGCTCAGCATCGTTGATGACGGCAGCTATAACTTCATCTGTCGTTGGTTGCTCAGTCTCTTGTGTTATTCGCTCTGCTGGCAAAAGGCTATCAACAATCGCAGCGACATTATTGTTATGACTTTCATTCTCACGGTTTTCTATCGCAGAGTTATCAACTGGCACCTTAGCTGCCTGAGTTGTGTTGTCCTCATCATTAGTAGCAACTTGCTGCTCGGCTTGAAGATCGTCTTGAGCTTGTTCTAGAACTAGCTCTTTGCTTTCTACTCGACCATTGATTACTGCTTCTGCAGGCAGTGCTGTTGCCACAGAGTTCGTTGTATCCTGCTGGTAATGCGCTTTCCACCACTCAGTCATATCAGCTTTATATAAAAAGCCAATGATCAGCACCATGGTCGTGATTAAGAGCAAAATTAAATAAAGCAGTTTATAGCTTTTTTCTGGTGCGCGAATGTCTGCAGTTTGTTGTTCCGGCTGCCAAGCAAGTAATAAAGCTGGGTTACCATGCGCTTCTTGTAAAAAGGTGCGAAAAACGGGGTCTTCTTCAACAGGGAGGTTATCGAAAAACCAACGCATCAGTTGCTTACTTTCACTTAAATTTAGCGACTCTAAGTGGATTTCAACTGCTTGACTAAACTGCCCTGCCGATTGTGATGCAATCAGTATGTATAACGTGCTCGGGCTTTGCTTGGCAAGGACTTCTAATTGCTGAATTAACTCTTCAGATAAATGACGCCCTCCATCAATGACCCATAAACAATCACCACAAGGCTGTTGTTTATAAAGTTGATAGAAGTTTTCAGACAAACTTAAAGCGTGATCAATTAGTGGGTTGCTAAAGCTTTGTTCTAACAGTTCAGTCATAAACTGTTGGTCGGTCATTTTTCCCGACAACTGAACAAACGCTTTATTAAAGTCGAGGTATTTATCCGTGATGAAGGTTTCTAATAAATAGCTTTTACCAAGGCCAGAAGGACCGAGTAAGCAAATTAGGTTTTGCCCATATTCAAACTGCAGAGCGATTCGATCAACTAGCGCAGCACGGCTAGGCAATATTTGCGATTGCATTAGCGCGCTATTAAATCACAAACCTGCTGATCAGTAACATCACTTACCAGCGCACATTGACCAAATTGGGTAGGTAGAATAAAGCGAATCGTGCCTTTTTTATTTTTCTTATCTTTACGCATGTGCGTTAAAAACTGCTCGTTGGTCATTTCTGCCGGAATATCGACAGGTAAATCATACTCAGCAATCAATTTAATAATGCGTTCAACTTCTGCTGCGTTTAAGTCATCACGGGTATGTGCAAGGCGTGCTGCCAGTACCATACCTGCCGCAACGGCTTCGCCATGTAGCCAATTACCATAGCCCATTTGCGCTTCAATTGCGTGGCCAAAGGTGTGCCCTAAGTTTAGTAATGCACGTAAACCAGCTTCTTTTTCATCTTGTGCAACAATCAAGGCTTTGATTTCACAACAGCGATAAATCACATGCTGTAAAGTTTGTTCATCAAGAGATTTAAGTTTAGTGATATTTTGCTCAAGGTAAGCAAATAACTCAGTGTCGTAAATAAGGCCATATTTAATCACTTCAGCCATGCCCGCTGCGAATTCACGCTCAGGCAAAGTATGTAGCGATTGCGTATCGATAAATACTGCTTGTGGTTGGTAAAACGCACCAATCATGTTTTTACCAAGTGGGTGGTTTACTGCCGTTTTACCGCCAACAGATGAATCGACTTGCGAAAGCAAAGTCGTTGGCACTTGAATAAAAGGCACGCCACGTTGATAACATGCAGCAACAAAACCAGTGAGATCACCCACCACACCGCCACCTAAGGCAATAAGGCAAGTATCGCGGCCACAGTTATGTTCAAGTAAGAATGCCGAAATCTTTTCAAACCACTCAAGTGATTTATATTGTTCGCCATCAGGGATGGTAAAAGATAACGGGTTTAGATCAGCCAACGACGTCATTACATTATCAAGATATAAAGGTGCAATGGTGTCGTTGGTGATAATGATAGGTCGACAGTCGCCGATGTGCTCGCGCAGCCGACCAGTCTCTTGAAGAGCAGATTGACCAATATAAATAGGATAACTTCGCTCGTCCAAATTAACTGTTAATTCAAGCATAGCTAGTTTCCTTTTTATTATTGGTTTTTAAAAATCTAATTTCTCGATGATTTGATTAGCAACAACTTTCGCGCTTTGCTCATCAGTGCGGACAACAAAATCAGCAACTTCTTTGTATAACGGTTCGCGTTCTTCAGCTAAGCGCTCTAGTACATCACGCGGTGCTTCTTCTGTTTGCAATAATGGGCGACGCTTGTCGCGCTGTGTGCGTGCAACTTGCTTTTCGATTGGTGTCTCAAGGTATACAACAATACCACGAGCAGAAAGCTTGTTACGTACTTCTTTACTGATCACAGAACCACCACCTGTTGCAAGAACGATACCTTGCATCTCAGTTAGGTCTGAAATTACAGTTTCTTCACGAAGTCGAAAGCCCTCTTCACCCTCAAGATCGAATACCCAAGCAATGTCTGCTCCAGTACGACGCTCGATCTCTTGATCTGAATCGAAAAATTCAAGGTGTAATTGGTCAGCAATGTGACGACCAATTGTGCTTTTGCCAGCCCCCATAGGGCCCACTAGAAATATATTACGTTTCTCAGCCATATCTTTTTAGTACAAACGAACTCTAAAATTTGAAATAAAACCCCGCCTAACGACCTGGCCCCAAAATTAAGGAGGGGATTATCTCAGTAATTGCTTGGGTATTTCAAGTCAATTAGCATAAAAAGCCAGATTACGAGCAATTAAAATGCTAATTGCTCGTTGCTTAAGAAAAAATCACTTAATCAATTTGAATTTTAGGGGTTACGAAGATTAACAACTCTTTCTTCTCGTTAAATTCACTCGTGCTTTTAAACAGCACACCCAAATAAGGAATATCACCTAACAATGGTACTTTCTTAGTTGAATTAACAATTTGTTGTTGAAAAATACCACCAAGCACCACTGTTTGACCATTTTCTACTAATACTTGGGTTTGGATTTCTTGGGTATTGATCGCCACAGCAGAGCCTGTTGGCGTTTGTACCGTATCACCACGAGTATCTTGTGTAATTACTAAGTCTAAAATCACCTTGTTGTCAGGTGTAATATGAGGCGTTACTTCTAAGCTCAATACCGCTTTTTTGAATGTTACTGTCGTTGCGCCACTAGATGCAGCTTCAACGTATGGAATTTCTGTACCTTGCTCAATTCGTGCTTTTTGTTGATTAGCCGTCGTGATGCGTGGGCTTGCGATAATTTCGCCGCGATTTTCTTCTTCAAGCGCACTTAACTCTAAATCTAAAATAGTGCCATTGGCTAGCTTAGCGACTTGCACACCAATACTACCCGCAGGGCTTGAAACCGGTAAATTGACATTTAAGCGATCAGAAATACTTGGAATATTATCGTAAGAGCCCGCACCAAACATGCCGCCAGCGCCTTCTAAAGAGCCAGAAATAGCACCATCGCTTCCTACGTCACTAATACCCCAACGAACACCCAAGTCTTCTTGCACATTATCATTCACTGTCACCATACGTGATTCAATCACGACTTGCTTAACAGGAATGTCTAGGGTCTCAACCATACGACGCACACTTTCAATACTTTTTGCAGTGTCTTTGATCAGCAAAGTGTTCGTTCGTTTATCAACAGAAACACTTCCTCGCGCTGAGATAATGCTATTTGTGTCTGTTTTCAATAGGTCTGCAAACTCTTCAGCTTTTGCATAGTTAAGGCGAATATATTCGCTATAAAGCGGTTCTAAGTCTTCAACTTGCTGCTTAGCTTTAAGTTCTTTAGCTTCTCGGGCAGCCAACTCTTCAGAAGGGGCGACCATTAAAATAGAGCCATCCATGCGCTTATCTAAGCCTTTCACTTTCAATACTACGTCAAGCGCTTGATCCCAAGGGACTCCTTCTAGTCGTAAAGTAATATTGCCTGTAACAGAATCACTCGTTACTAAGTTAAATTCATTGTAACCTGCGATTATTTGCAGTACTGAACGCACGGGAATATCTTGGAAGTTTAACGTCATTGGACGTCCTTGATACTCAATTCCCCCTTCAAGGTAAGCGCGTTGCGTATCATCTTTTTCGACAGTTAAAGTAAAAATATTCTCAATTTGCTGATGAGTGAATTTAAATGCAGCGTTTGGCTCAACCACGATACGTGTCATATTGCCTTCTTTAAACGTCTCAATATTGCTAACGACTGTGCCAAAGTCCATCACATCAAGCTGATAAAGTAGATCATCGAGAATATCAGTATGGTGGAACTCAGCAATAATTTTGCCACCACTTTCGTGAACATCTATAGCTGCTTGCGTGTCTTGTAAAAATACTAACAGCCTTGCTTCGCCTTTTTCACCACGACGAAAATCTATCGACTGAACTGTATTTATATAATTATTGGCTGCTGAGAGTGGATCCGCTATTTCGTCTCCACTAATTGGGTTATCAGAAACATGCAGCGTTAGGATGTTATCTTTAGCGAACGTTTTATAGATTTTTAATTTATCTAACGATACAACGACCTTCAAACCATCAGCGGTCATGGTGCTTGTTACATGCTGAATACCTGCTTGGTTCACAGGTACATCACGCATTTCATTATCAACACCTACATTACTGAATAACATTTCGATGCGTGCTGGTGAGTTATACACCTGGACTTTTGGTTCGAATGTCAGTGCCTCATCAAACACAAGCTGTAGTTGTGTTTCGCCTTTCATTAATGGGTTATAACGCACATCATATAGTAAAGGTGCCGCAACTGCTGACTGCGCTATTAAAAAAGCAAGTGCAGCTAACATGAACTTATGCATGTTTTTAAACCAAGCCATTCCTTTATGCATATTTTTTTTACCTTTCATAAGATTAACTTGCACCATTTGTATCCGCCTCTAACATTTCTAGCTTTGTCAGACGCTCTTTCCAACAACCAGCCCCATCAGGGATTAATTCTAATAATTCTATGTAATTGTCGTGCACTTCTTTTATTTCACCATGATACAAACCAATGTAATTACCTACGGTTACGCGATAAAGCGTTTCATCTGCCGCTTTGATGAGTGCCCAAGTATTGCCAGCTCGGCCTATGGTACCTTTCATAAGCAAATTATCTAATGGGTATTTCTCAAGAGGTTGGCGAACTCGATTTGGATCAGGATGAAGACAGTTCTTCACCTGCACAAGGTTATTTTGAATAATCTCAGGCTTCGGAGCAACAAATGGGCTGCGAAGTCTACTTGCACTGTATTCAAAATATTCAAATTGCGCTATCTGTGGGATCGGTTCAACTTTCGGCGTTGTGCTAGCTTTTACCTGATCGATAAACTCTTTTTGCTCAGCAGTATCATCATTACAAGCGGCTAACGCAAAGCTCATTAATATAACTAAGGAAAGCTTCTTCATTTTTTAGTGCCCCCCTCGTAACGATATGTTTTGGCTACAACACTAAAAGTAAGCTCGCCATTACCTAAAGTTTGAATTGTAAAATCATGCAAACTAACAATACGCGGTAACTGTGCTACTTTGCCAACGAATTCACCGAATTCATGGTAAGTACCCACCACCTCAATTTTTATCGGTAGCTCTGTATAAAATTCTTTTTCAATTTCAGGTAACCAACCAATTTTTAAGAAGGTTAAACCACTTGTCGTTCCAACATAAGATAAATCATCAAGCAACCCAGGTGTTTCATTCGAGGTAGGTAAGCGCTTCAATAGTTGAGAAAATTTCTCTTCCATTTCTACCATTTGTTGGCGATACAGTTCTAAGTTGCTCGCTAAAGCATATTTTTGCTTGTAAGTGTTACGCAACTCAGTTTCTTTTGCTACGGCGCTGTGATAGCTGGCAATCTCATCAGACACCAATAGGCTATAACTAAAATACAACACGATTGCAGCTACAAAAGCACAACATAACGCTTTTACAGCAATGGGCCAATCACCCATGTTTTCGAGCTCTATTTCATTCCAATCTATTTCAGTTAACGATTTGATATCAAGGTTCATTACGCGCCTCACCTATCTGATCAAACGGTTTAACATAAAAATCCATATTAAAGTCACTTAATAGCCTTGATGTCTGCTCACCTGCAACAATGCCTTGCATTACTGGGCGCTCTAGTAAATAAGAACTTTGAACTTGACGTAGCATGGTCGATAAGCGGTTATTCGATTCGCTACGACCTGTTACATGAATTTGGTCACCACGGCGCTCCAACTTAGTCAAATAGACACCTGCAGGGACTATTTTCGCAACTTCATCCATGATTTGTGTACCTAAGTTACGACTACTTTGCAGCTCTTCAATTAAACGCATTCGTTGCTGTAAGTTTTCTTTCTTTTTATCAAGCTCATTAATTTCCCTAATACGTTGATTCAAAAGAGCGATCTCAGTATTTAAAAAGTTATTCTTTGCATCTTGGCCTTGACGAAGGCCGCTGTAAAAAGAGCTCAATAGATACATACTGATAAAGCTGACAACAACAACAGAAAAAAGCACAGTTATAAATTTATTCTGTGAGTCTTTTCTTTGCTGTTCTCGCCAGGGCAGTAAATTTATATGTGGCATGATGAAAAGCTCCTTAATGCCAGTCCTGTGGCTATTGCAAACTGAGTTCGGTGACGCTGCAGCATATTCCGATCCACTTTTGCGGAGATTTCAATGTTTGCAAATGGCTCAGCAACCACCGTATGGATTCCCAGTTCTTCAATTAAAAGCCTGTCAAGGCCATCAATCATAGCTGTGCCACCCGTTAGAACAATATAGTCAACTTGCTCTTTACCACTGGTTGTTAAGAACATTTGTACTGCGCGTCTTACTTGCTGCAATAGTGATGTTTGGAATGGCGCTAACACCTCAAAAGTATAATTTGGTGGTAAATCCCCTGTTGTTTTACCTATTTCAGCTTCATCAAAGCTTTTATTATAATAAGCAACGATACTATTAGTGTATTGATCGCCGCCAAATACTTGGTCACGGGTATAAATTGTTTCACCCTCTTGCACCACACTAACCAACATCAGAACAGCACCAATATCAACCACAGCGACACACTTATTGTAAGCATCGCTTGGCAACTGTTGATAGTAAACATCCATTGCTCGGCTGAGGGCATAACTTTCTACATCGACCACTGCCGCTTTTAAGTTAGCTGTTTCAAGAGCACCTACACGAGCTTGCACACTTTCAGTTCGCGCTGCCGAAAGAAGTACATTAACTTTACTTGGATCCGCTTCGTTGATAGCCAGTTTTTCAAAATCGATATTAACTTCGTCGAGGGGGTAAGGAATTAAGCTGTCTGCTTCAATAGCAATTTGTGACTCAAGTTCAGCATCAGTTAATGATACATCCATAAAAATTACTTTTGTGATCACGGTTTGCCCAGACACTGCAACAGCAGCGCGTTGTACGGATTTAGGTATTTTTCTTTTTAATTTCGCGATAACATTACCTATTGCTTCTATGTCTTGAATAGAACGTTCAGACATAGCGCCTTTAGGCATAGGTTCAATAGCTAGTGCTTCAAGCCGCAAACCAGCGTCTGTCTCCTGCAATAACACTGCCTTTATACAGTGTGATCCGATGTCGATCCCTACCATCATAGATGAAGGCTTTTTAAATAGCTGACTTAGCATGTTTGCAACTTGGCCTTTGTTTTAATAATAAACAAGTTATAATTTTTATCTGAAAAAATATTATTCATTTTTTAATCAATATATACTAGCAGTCTCCGATTCTAATTGGGAGTCCATTTAGGGAAAATATAAGTGATTTTATTAAAGCGAACTTTACAATTTATTATCATCTGCTCATTCTTAGGACTAATCACTTTAGTTGGTCTATACTATTACGTTAAACCCGACATTCCTAGCGTTCAGGTTTTAAAAGACGTTCAGTTACAGACACCTATGCAAGTTTTCTCACGAGATGGCTTATTGATCAATCAATTTGGTGAAAAACGCCGCATTCCAGTAACAATAGATCAAATACCCCAACCATTAATCGATGCAATATTAGCAACAGAAGATAATCGCTTTTATGAACATATTGGCATTGATCCAATTGGTATAGTTCGCTCAGCCATTGTACTCATATCTACCGGTGAAAAGAAACAAGGCGCAAGTACGATAACCATGCAGCTTGCCCGTAACTTCTTCTTAACCCGAGAAAAAGCATATATCCGTAAAGTTAAAGAGATCTTCATAGCTCTTCACATTGAAAGTATTTTAACTAAGGACGAAATTCTCGAATTATACTTAAACAAAATCGAATTGGGTAATCGCGCCTTTGGTATTGGTGCAGCTGCGCAAGTTTACTATGGCAAAGATTTAAACGAGTTAACTTTAGCGCAAATGGCGATGATTGCAGGCCTACCTAAAGCACCTTCTGCACTTAACCCTATTCGTAACCCAGTTCGCGCAAAGGCTCGTCGAAATGTCGTATTAGGTCGTATGTACACCGAAAAGTACATCACTCGAAGCGAATATGAAGAGGCTATTAACGCACCTATTACTGCAAAATTTCACGGCGCAGAAATTGAAGTCTATGCCCCGTATATTTCAGAGATGGTTCGTGCTGAAATGGTAGCTCGTTATGGTCACGAGCGCGCCTATAATACTGGTTTTAAAGTTTACACCAGCGTTGACTCTAACATTCAACAGGCTGCTCAAGATGCGATTGTTGATAACCTACACGCTTACGATATGCGTCATGGCTTCCGTGGTGCTGCGGCTCAGTTATGGGACAGCGAAAATGAAAGCCCTCTTAGCCAAGAAGAGATCTTATCTAAATTAAAAGATGTCAAAGAATTTGGTCCGCTATTAGCAGGTGTTGTCACCAACGTCGCTGAACAATCAATTGATGTGCTATTAAAAAGCGGTGAACAAGTCACTGTTGAGTGGGATGGTCTAAAATGGGCGCGTAAATATATTACGCGTTACCGTCAAAGCTTTGCACCAAAAACAGCTACCGAAATTTTATCAGCGGGAGCGCAAATTTGGCTGCGTAAAAATGCAGATGAAAGCTATATCCTTAGCCAAGTACCAGAAGCATCGAGCGCACTTGTTTCACTTGATCCGCAAGATGGTCGTATTAAAGCGATTGTCGGTGGTTATAGCTTTGAACAAAGCCAATACAATCGCGCAGTTCAAGCAAAACGCCAAGTAGGCTCAAACATTAAGCCATTTATTTATTCAGCGGCACTTGAGAATGGCTATACGCTTGCTTCTATTTTGAATGATGCGCCAATTAATCAATGGGATAAAAGCCAAGGTGTGGCATGGCGCCCTAAGAACAGCCCAGCGGTTTATAATGGTCCTATACGTATTCGCAGAGCACTCGCACAATCGAAGAACGTAATCTCGGTGCGCCTATTACGTGGTGTTGGCCTTGAGCGTACAGCCGATCATTTGCTTAAGTTTGGCTTTTTGAATAACGATATTAACCGCAGTGAATCACTCGCACTCGGTAGCGCTTCAATCACTCCACTTGAACTAGCCCGCGGTATGAGTACATTCGCCAATGGCGGTCATTTGATAACCCCTTACTTTATCTCTGAGATTCAGGATTCGGCGGGTACTGTTTTATTTAAAACAGAGCCTGAACTTGCTTGTGATGCGCCTAAGCAAACTGTAACCCCTGAGTTTGCATCTCTTAACCAGAATCAACAGAGTTTTACTGAAGCGGAGATAACGAAAACACCTCGCTGTGCGCCTCGTATCATTTCTAAGCAAAATGCATTTTTAATTTCGCAAGCTATGCACAGTGCAATTTGGGGGGGCGGTAGTTGGACCCATAAAACAGGCTGGAGTGGCACAGGCTGGCGTGCACAAGCACTTGATCGTCGTGATTTAGCTGGTAAAACAGGTACCACTAATGATTCGGTAGATACTTGGTTTAGCGGCTTTAATCGCAATGTAATGACTTCGGTCTGGGTTGGTTTTGATAACCCTGGAAAAGCGCTAGGCCGCTCGACTTACAATAGTAACCTCGATAAATCGCAAATATCAGGTGCAGAATCCGGCGCTAAAACCGCGCAACCTGCATGGGTCGACTTTATGCGTGCAGCCCTTGATGGTATGCCAGAAGCACCTATTGAGCTTCCTGAAGGTTTAGTATCGGTTCGAATCGACTTAGCAACAGGTCTATTGAGTCACAAAAATGATTACACCAGTCGTTTTGAATACTTCATTAAAGGCACTGCACCAACTAAGTACGTACTCGATCAACCAACAGACGTATTTGAAGAAAAGCTCAGCACAGAGGAAGAGTTGTTCTAAATAACTAAGTTGCTATAAGACATAAAAAAGCGCCCTTGGGGCGCTTTTTGCTTAGCTATTTAAACTAAGATCAGCAAAATTACTTTAGGTTATTTACCAGCCAATATAGGTCTGAGTGCACCCCAGCGGCAGTGACTTCTTTACCCGCTCCTGGGCCTTGGATCACCAATGCATTATCTGTATACCAGTGTGAATTGATCACAAAGATGTTATCGCCCGGTTTAAGGCTTGCTAGTACATCATCTTTGCCAACATTGACTAAACCAACTTGAGCCTGAACCTTACCATCTACGAGTGTTATAGCACCGGTGTAGCGCACCACTTTATCTTCCGCCGCAGCTTGGGCTGCTTTTTCTGTCATGAATTCATCAAGTAGCTGTTTGTTTGCAAGGAAATCTTGCCAGCTTCCTGATGCAAGCTGTTCAGGCATCAGAGGTGTTAAAGCAATATCATCAAGCTCTAAATCAAGGCCTAAGTCACGCGCTAAAATTAGCAGTTTGCGCTGCATATCACGGCCAGATAAATCTTCACGAGGATCTGGCTCTGTATAGCCCATTTGCTGAGCTTGAAGCACTAAATCTGAAAACGGCACACTGCCATCATAACTGCTACATAACCACGATAAAGTACCCGAGAATACCCCTTCAATGCGGTTAATGCTGTCTCCGCTATTTTGCAAATCAGCTAAAGCAAAGTTAATCGGTAAACCTGCGCCCACACTGGTGTTATAACGCCACAACAAGTTTCGCTCAGCCAAATTAGTGCGTAGGTTTTGATACCAGCTATTTTCTGCAGTGCCCGCATATTTGTTTGCACTGATCAAATGACAGTTAAGTTCAACAAAGTCAGGGTATAACTGACTGAACGCCTCACTGGCAGTGATATCAATCACCACTTTGTGCTCATAATCTAGTTCATTGATACGTGCTAATAATTCAGCTTTGTCGTAGCTTTGCGCTTCATTATGCCACTGCTCTTGCCATGTTTCGGTATTTAAACCACTGGCACTAAAAAGCATTTGTTTAGAGCGTAAAAGAGCAACTACTTTTACTTTGTACTGAGCAGATAAACGCGCAAACTGAGCTTGTAGTTGCGATAAGAACACTTCGCCTACATTACCAAGTCCAGCAACGATAATGGCCAACTCTTGACCTTTGTTTACCAGCTTGTCATGTAGAAGAGTTAAAACATCACTATCAATTGCCTGATCGTTTAAGATCAACACATAGTTATCGTCTTGTTGTACAAAACGAGGATGAATACTTTGCTCTTTTAAAAGCGCTGTGGCTTGCTCTGTTAGCGCAGATACATCAGCTGTTGGGGCAACTACTGCACAACCACTTAAATTTGACTCGACAATATTTGCACGGCCCGCTAAGTGGCTGACAACTTGGTGAGTGCTTTGACCTGGCACTAATAAGTAAGTATCGCCCTCTTTAGTAAAGTGATGCAGGCTGTGTTGAATTAACTGACTAAGCTCACCGACTTCACCACTGCTTAGTTTATCAACCCGTAATAAATCGATGTTATCTAAGGTCGTAATAAAACGTTTTGCTTTACTATAACCTTCTTTTACTACCTCGGTTGGCGTTGCATCACAATCAAAGCTACTTCTTACCACTAATTTAATTTCTGAGTCTTTTAACGGCGACAAGGTTTTTGCATGCAATACTGGGTTACCTAAACGCGCTAATAAGTTAGCTTGCTCGCGGCATACTTTGGCGTACTTAACCGCATTTTTAACTTTACGAGGGTCAGTACTAAATACCCCTTGTGTATCTGTCCAGATAGACACTTGCTTGGCAAAAGTATAACTCGCTAACAAAGTGGCACTGTAATCACTGCCATTACGGCCTAATGTCACCGTATTACCTTGGCAATCTGCAGCTATAAAACCCGTTACTACGTTGATATGTGTTCTGCTAATCGCATCACTGCATTGCTGTTGGTTTTTTTGATGTAAAAGCTGGCCACCATTTAGAGTAAATAGCTGTCTTGCATCAACATCTTGCGAATCGACACCTAACTGATTTAGATAAGCAGCCAATAACCGCGCCGACCACACTTCACCATGAGCAAGTAAAGGGGCTTCAAGTAACTGCTGCTGACTAATTAATTCATTTAATACAGCAAGTTCATCTTTTAACTGTGCCAACGCCTGTTGTTTATTCTGCCCTATAAGTAGCTGCTCAATAAGCGCACGTTGATTGTTATCAATAAGCAATAGAATATCGCTAACAGCTTGGCTATCTTGCTGCTGGTAACTTTGCCAAAGCTTTACCAGGGTATCGGTTGTTTTACCCGATGCCGACACAACGACGCAATCGCCCTGCTCAGTATTAGCAAGAACGATGTTCGCTACCGCATGATAACGATCTGCCGAGCTTAAGCTTGAGCCACCAAATTTATGAACAATATTTACCATTTTTCTACCACAATGCCGTATGTGCTGGCGTTAACTTAAATGACGCGTTTTGTTGTGTATCTTGCTGTGCTTGCTTAGCTTCAGCTTTTGTAACTTGCAGTCCTTGACCTGGCTTAACTAAATTGAAAACACGGTCTAAATCAGCAATGAGATCTTTTACGTCTTCAATGCCTACAGAAATACGGATCAAGGTATCGCCCACACCAGCTTCAAGACGCGCTTTAGGCTCCATGCCTGCGTGGGTCATTGTTGCAGGGTGACAAATCAAACTTTCTACCCCACCTAACGACTCAGCAAGGCTAAAGTCTTTAAGGCTTGTTAAAAACGCAGCAGCATCGTTGATGTCGCCTTTAATATCAAAGCTCACCATGCCACCAAAACCGCGTTGCTGTGCTTTAGCAAGCTCATGTTGTGGGTGAGAAGCAAGGCCAGGGTAATAAACTTGGCTCACATAAGGAGAGCTTTCTAAATACTCAGCAATGGCAAAGGCATTTTCTTGGTGCTGCTTTAGGCGTACATTTAAAGTACGTAAACCACGAAGCGTTAAGTAGCTGTCAAATGGTGCACCAGTAATACCGATATTATTCGCCCACCAAGCAAGCTCGTCGCCTAGCTCTTGCGTTGCAGCAATCACTGCACCGCCCACTACATCAGAGTGACCATTGATGTATTTAGTGGTTGAGTGCACAACAATATCAACACCAAACTCAATTGGGTTTTGTAATGCAGGTGATAAGAAGGTGTTATCAGCCGCAACCAAAGCACCACACTGCTTAGCAATACTAGTGATTGCTTTAATATCTGTTAAACGCAAGATTGGGTTACTTGGCGTTTCAATCCAAATCAACTTAGGTTTAATCGCTAAAATTTCTTGGAGATTTTCAGATTTAGTTAAATCCAAAACTTTTAGTTTTAACAGGCCACGCTTTTCAAGCGAGGTGAATAAACGATAACTACCGCCATAACAGTCATGTGGGATCACTAACGTGTCGTCACTGTTTAATAGCTGAGTGGCTAAATGCACAGCAGACATACCTGTTGCAGTGATAATACCTTTAGCACCACCTTCAAGTTCAGCTAAGGTTTCAGCTAAGATATCGCGATTTGGATTACCGCTGCGACCATAGTCATACTGGCGCTTAGTATCAAAATCAGCAAACGAATAGGTGGTTGATAAGTATAAAGGAGGCACAACCGCACCATGATGTTTATCGGCTTCTATGCCGTGACGAACAGCAATCGTCGCTTTATTTTTTTCGCTCATTTCATCACCTATTCTTTAATTGGATGTTTAGACGTCTAAAAGGTTAGATGATCAAATATGAGAAGTCAAAGCATTTATCGCTTACACATAGAGGTTTATACATTTACACCACTAGATGGCCAAATAACTAGTATTTGACTATCTTTTTTAAAGAGATAGAATTTCCGCATCTTGCGCTGTGAATAAGGCGTAAATCACTGACAACCGAGGCAACGAAACAACTTATGGCTAAATGGAACGGTGAATACATTCACCCATATGCAGAACACGGTAAAAAATCAGAACAAGTAAAAAAGATTACCGTATCAATCCCACTTAACGTATTAAAAGTATTAACTGACGAGCGTACACGCCGCCAGATCAATAACCTGCGTCATGCGACGAACAGTGAGTTATTGTGTGAAGCTTTCTTACATGCTTTTACAGGTCAACCATTACCAAATGATGACGACCTACGTAAAGACAACCCTGAAAAGGTACCTGAAGAAGTTAAAAGAATTATGCAAGAAATGGGATTAGATATCCCAGTGCTTGATTCAGAATAAGTATTTCGGCCATCGGATCACCGCCGATAATCGCAGATATAAAAAAACTCAGCCTAGGCTGAGTTTTTTATTGAGCGTTATACCTAAGGCTAATTAAGTTTAACGCATGTAATCTTCTGGCATATCGATTTGCGCCACACCCGACTCTACAGCCGCTTCAGCAACAGCACGTGCAATACGTGGTAATAAACGCGGATCCATAGGCTTAGGAATGATGTACTCGGCACCAAACTCAAGTGACTCAACGCCAGCCGCTTTTAATACTTCACTTGGTACAGGCTCTTTCGCGATGCCACGAATAGCATGAACTGCAGCAATTTTCATTTCATCATTAATTGCCGTTGCACGAACATCTAACGCGCCACGGAAAATGAATGGGAAACAAAGCACGTTATTTACTTGGTTAGGGAAATCTGAACGACCCGTTGCCATAATTAAATCGTTACGCGCGCTATGTGCAACTTCTGGAGCAATCTCAGGATCTGGGTTTGAACATGCAAACACAACTGGCTTATCTGCCATCAGCTTAAGATCATCTGCAGTTAACAGGTTAGGACCTGATACACCAACGAATACATCAGCATCAGCAATAACATCTTGTAATGTACGCTTATCGGTGTTGTTAGCAAATAATTGCTTATACTCGTTTAAGTCATCACGACGAGTATGGATCACACCTTTACGGTCAAGCATATAAATGTGTTCACGCAGTGCACCACACTTAATTAAAAGCTCCATACAAGCAACAGCAGCAGCACCAGCACCTAAACATACGATGATAGCATCTTCGATATCTTTGCCTTGCACTTCAAGGGCGTTAAGCATACCAGCAGCTGTAACAATAGCGGTACCATGTTGGTCATCGTGGAAAACGGGAATATCACAGCGCTCGATAAGCGCTTTTTCGATTTCAAAACATTCTGGCGCTTTAATATCTTCTAGGTTGATACCACCAAACGTATCAGCGATGTTAGCAACCGTATTAATGAAATCTTCTGTTGTGCGGTGTTTAACTTCAATATCAATTGAGTCAAGGCCAGCAAAACGTTTGAATAGTAAGGCTTTACCTTCCATTACAGGTTTTGATGCAAGCGGACCTAAGTTACCTAAACCTAAAATTGCGGTACCGTTTGAAATAACTGCAACCATGTTGCCTTTGCCTGTGTATTTATAGGCGTTTGCTGGATCAGCAGCAATTTCACGGACTGGTTCAGCCACACCTGGGCTATAAGCTAAAGCGAGATCGTTAACCGTTTCGGCTGGCTTGGTTAGTTCAACACTAATTTTACCTGGAACGGGGTGAGCGTGGTAATGTAATGCTTGTTCACGAAAATCTGACATAACGCGATAGTATCCTGCAAAAAGTTAAAAAGTGAGAGAGCTTGCATCAGTACGATACCTGTAATGTATAAAAATTCCAAGTATTATCAGGTCTATCCTGTTATATGCTATATCGCTTAATTTTAAAGGATTTCCCAACAATTTCTGTGCATAGTTGCGATTAACCAGACATAAAAATTCATCTATTTATGACCTTTTAAGCACGTGTTGTTGTATTTTATACGCACGTACACTGCAATTAGCCGAAATTAGCCCAAAACAGCCATTTCAACGAAGTTCACAGCATTTGCTAACAAAGTTATTTAAATTTATTATTTCTAATAACTTTTAGATACCAATACGCTTAATTAAGTAGTCTATTTTGAGACAATGAAACCTTGTTGATAGCAAGGCAAAAATTTCGTTATTTAGTTGTGTTCTAAATCAGAAATTTTTAACGCAGGTAGCGACAGGTTTAATCCCTCAAAATGATTAAGTATTATTGCGGATTGGTATACTCATTTATACAAAAAAGAATATAGCCAAGGGGTGGCAATTTGTCTGCAAAAATAGCGACATAATGGGCATAACAGCCAGAAATAGTTATGCAAGATACATAAGTGAAGATGATAAGTAAGTGGCGGCGTTATACCAATTCGCTTAATTAAGTGATCTATTTTGAGGCAATAAAACCTCGTTGATAGCAAGGCAAAAATTTCGTTATTTAGTTGTTCTAAATCAGAAATTTTTAACGCAGATAGCGACAGGTTTAATCCCTCAAAATGATT